>DAOLIO010000132.1:0-8497 GCA_035328505.1 Azonexus sp. | reverse complement strand
GCCATCAGGCGCTGGATGTTCTGCCAATGCTTGCCGATCAGGGCCATGCCGAGGATACCGACGACCACGGTCTGGCCGTTGCCACCGTGCATCAGCACGGAAATGACGGGTGCCATGGCGGCTGCGACGACGGCCGCCAGCGAGGAATAACGAAAGGCGAAGGCGATCAGCAACCAGGTGCAGCCGACGGCCAGTCCGAGCAGCGGGTCGAGGGCGATCAGCACGCCGGCTGCGGTCGCCACGCCCTTGCCCCCCTTGAACTTGAGAAAAATCGGGTAGAGATGGCCGAGAAATACCGCCAGCGCGACAAGGCCGATGATGCTGTTGCTGAAACCCGTCTGCTGGGCGATGAACACGGCGACCCAGCCTTTCAGCGCATCGCCGACGAGCGTGAACAGTGCGGCCTTTTTGTTGCCGCTACGCAGTACGTTGGTGGCACCCGGATTGCCCGAGCCGTAGGTGCGCGGGTCGGCCAGGCCGAAGAGCTTCGAGGAGAGCATGGCAAAAGGAACGGAGCCGAGCAGGTAGGCGGCAACGAGGGCGAGGGCTATTTGCATGGGTCGCTTAGGTGACTTGGGTCGCTGGGGTACAATCGCGGCAAATTTTACACCGCCGCTGCGGTCGACCGCCCTATGGACATCATATTCATCGAAGAACTGCGCGCCGAAACCTGGATAGGCATCTATCCGCGGGAAAAGGCCATGCCGCAGACGGTCGAGATTTCGTTGCAGATCGGGGTGTCGACCACGTCCGCCGGGGCCAGCGACGATATTCGCGACACGGTTGATTACGCCGTGGTGGTGGACCGCCTGCGGGCCGATCTGGCCGCGGTACATTTCAATCTGCTGGAAGCGCTGGCCGAGCACGTGGCGAGCTACGTGCTGGAAACCTTCGCGGTCCATTGGGTGCGCGTTTCAGTCGCCAAGCTGGGCATGATGCCCGGCGTCAAGCGCGTTGGCGTGATCATCGAACGTTCGCTCTAGCGCTGCCCCGCCTGACCGCATGAGCGCAACAGGGCGGGCAGAATTTCAATTTCGGCGGATTTTTCCGGTTGACCGCGGCAGTGGCTGCACGCGTTGCCGCATCAAGCCTTGAGTGCCGCTTCGACCACTTTGGGCTGCAAGGTACGCAAAATGTCGTGGGGATGCACGCCAACGAGAAATCCGCGCCGGCCGCCGTTGATGTAGATCAGCGGCAGATCGAGGATGGTCTTCTCGATATGCACGGGCATTGACTTCTTGGTGCCGAACGGGCTGGTGCCACCGACCAGAAAGCCGGTGTGGCGGTTGGCGACGTCCGGCTTGCACGGCTCGACCTTCTTGCAGCCGATCTGCCGCGCCAGTTCCTTGGTCGAGACCTTGCAGTCACCGTGCATCAGCACGATCAGCGGCTTGGCGTTTTCGTCTTCAAAGATGAGTGTTTTGACGACGGCATGCTCGTCGACATTCAGTTCCCGCGCCGAGACCTTGGTGCCGCCATGCTCTTCGTAGGCGTAAAGGTGGGTTGAGAAGGGCACCTTGTTCGCTTTGAGGAACTTGGTGGCTTGGGTTTCGGGGGCGTGGTCGGTTTTGCTCATGATTCAGGTGATGGCGCCTAGGATTTGCCGCCATTTTGGGTGAGGACGAGGAGCAGGCAAAAACAGCCGAGAACCATGGCGGCGATGCCGGCCTGAAGGATGGTCAGCGCTTCGAAGCCAGCCAGCCAGTGGACGCCTGCCAGGCGCGTGGTACCGCTGATCAGGCTGAGGAGGAGTCCGAGCAAGCCGGCGCTACGACCCAGCAATAACAGTGAGTGGTTCATGATGGGAGCTCCTTTCGCTGAAGCAGGCAGCGCGTCAAATGCACTACCCGATCAATGATAGACGCTGGCGCCTGATCCGGGAAACCGTGCCAGCTATCCGCGTGGGTGGTGAACGGCATGCAGACTTTTCAAGCGCTCACGCGCCACGTGCGTATAGATTTGCGTCGTCGAAATATCGGCATGGCCGAGCAGCAATTGCACCACGCGCAAGTCGGCGCCGTGGTTGAGCAGGTGGGTGGCGAAGGCATGGCGTAGCACGTGCGGCGACAGCTTGTCCGGCGCGATGCCGGCGATCAGCGCATAGCGCTTGATCAACTGCCAGAAGGCCTGGCGGGTCATGGCGGCGCCGCGGGCGGTGACGAACAGGTCGTCACTCAGCTGGCCTTTGAGGATGTCCGGGCGGGATTCGTTGAGGTAGCGCTGTATCCAGTCGATGGCCAGTTGGCCGAGTGGCACCAGGCGTTCCTTGCTGCCCTTGCCGAGGGCGCGCAGGACGCCGTCGGCGAGGCTGACTTCGTGCACCTTGAGATTGACCAGTTCCGAGACGCGCAGGCCGGTGGCGTAGAGGGTTTCCAGCATGGCACGGTCACGCAGGCCGAGCGGCGCGTCGAGGTCGGGGGCATCGAGCAGGGCTTCCACCTGTTTTTCCGACATGACCTTGGGCAGGCGCGACGGGCGGCTGGGGTTGGCCAGCTTGAGCGTCGGATCGACCACGATTCGGCCGCGGCCGACTTGCCAGCGGTAAAAGCGGCGCAGCGTGGACAGGTAGCGGGCTTGCGAGGTGGCGCGGGTTGTCTTGGCGAGATGGGCGATGAAGGCAGTCAGCGTCGTTTCGCGGATATCAAGCAGCGGCTCGTGCGCGTTGTCGGCCAGCCACAGGCCCAGCCGGCCGAGATCGGAACGATAGCTGTCCAGCGTTGCCTTGGCCAGGCCGTCTTCCAGCCAGAGCGCGTCACAAAAGTTGTCGATTTCGGCGAGGTCGGCCGCGTTAGCTGGCAAATGTGTCGCCCAATGCGCGGTTCTCGTGCGTCAGCAACCAGCGCTTGACGTCGAGCAGGAAGCCGCCGCGTTCGCGGGCGAAGCCACCCAGTCCGCCGCCCGTGGCGACAACACGGTGGCAGGGCACGACGACTGGATAAGGGTTGGAGCCACAGGCCTGACCGACGGCGCGGGGGGCATTCTTGAGGTTCTTGGCCAGTTGACCGTAGGTATCGGTCTGGCCGGTCGGGATGGCCGAAATCTGGGCCCAGACCCGACGCTGGAAAGGGGTGCCGGCAGGGCGCAGCGGCAGGCCGAAGGTGAAGGCGGGGTCGGCGATGTAGGCCTTGAGCTGACGCACGGCTTCGGCGGCGAGCGGCGTGCTCGGCGCTTCTTCCGGCCGCGGCTCGATGAAGTCGATACCGGTGATTTCGTCGTCGTTGCACTGCACCCCCAGGCTGAACCCGGGGGCGGCGACGACGGCCTGATAGGTCTGGTTGGGTCGGGTTTTCATGCTGCCTCCGTGGTCAACACTGTGGTGCTACGGTCGACCGGGAAAATCGGCCAAAATTCAAAAAGCCGACAGCCCGGTTTGCGCCCGGCCAAGAATCAGCGCATGGACATCGTGGGTACCTTCGTAGGTCGTGACGGATTCCAGATTGACCATGTGGCGAATGATGCCGAACTCATCCGAAATGCCGTTGCCGCCCAGCATGTCGCGGGCGTTGCGGGCGATGTCGAGGGCCTTGCCGGTGCTGTTGCGTTTGAGCAGCGAGACCAGTTCCGGCGTTGCGCTACCGTCGTCCATCATGCGGCCGAGGCGCAGCGCCCCCTGGATGCCGAGAGCGATTTCAGTCTGCATGTCGACCAGTTTTTTCTGGATCAGCTGCGTGGCGGCGAGCGGGCGGCCGAACTGCTGGCGGTCCAGCGTGTATTGGCGTGCCGTGTGCCAGCAGCTTTCGGCCGCGCCCAGTGCGCCCCACGAAATGCCGTAGCGGGCCGAGTTCAGGCAGGTGAACGGGCCTTTCAGGCCGCTGACCTTGGGCAGCATGTTCTCCGTCGGCACGAAGACCTCGTCCATGACGATGTCGCCGGTGATTGACGCGCGCAGGCTGACCTTGCCGTGAATGACCGGCGCCGACAGCCCGGCCATGCCTTTGTCGAGAATGAAACCGCGCAAGGCGCCTTCGTCATCCTTGGCCCAGACGATGAAAATATCGGCAATCGGCGAATTGGTGATCCACGTCTTACGGCCGGAAATCTTCCAGCCACCGGGCACGGTACGGGCGCAGGTAGTGGCGCTGGATGGATCGGAGCCGGAATCCGGCTCGGTCAGGCCAAAACAGCCAATCAACTCGCCCTTGCCGAGTTTCTTCAGATACTTTTCCTTCTGTGCCTCGCTGCCGAACTCATAAATCGGCACCATGGTCAGCGAGGACTGCACGCTGAGCAGCGTGCGGTAGGCCGAATCAACGTACTCGACTTCGCGGGCAATCAGGCCGTAGGACACGTAATTCAGGCCGGCGCCGCCATATTGCGGCGGCAGCGTCGCGCCGAGCAGGCCCGCCTCGCCCATCTCGCGGTAGATGGCCGGGTCGGTCGTTTCATGGCGGAAGGCATCGCGGATGCGTGGCTGCAGTGCCTTCTGCGCGAAATCGCGGGCGGCATTGCGAACTTGGCGCTCGTCGGCGGCCAACTGGCTGTCGAGGAGAAACGGATCTTCCCAGGTGAATGAAGGTTTGGCCATCTGATTGCTCCGGAAAAAGTTGTCCCCGCTGCTGCGGGGACGAAGGATTTCGGTGAAAACTGGGTTGTAAGGTCAGGCCCGTACGTGGCCGTCGCCCAGAACGACCCATTTCTGGCTGGTCAGCCCTTCCAGCCCAACCGGGCCGCGGGCGTGGATCTTGTCGGTCGAGATGCCGATTTCGGCGCCCAGGCCATACTCGAAACCATCGGCGAAGCGCGTCGACGCGTTGATCATGACCGAGGCCGAATCGACTTCCCGCAGGAAGCGCATCGCCTTCGGGTGGTTGTCGGTGATGATGGATTCCGTGTGGTGCGACGAATATTTGTTGATGTGCTCGATCGCTTCGTCGATGCCAGCGACGACCTTGACCGAAATGATCGGCGCCAGAAACTCGGTGTAGTAGTCCTCTTCGGTGGCCGGCACGGCGTTCGGCACGATGGCACAGGTTTCGGGACAGCCACGGATCTCGACCCCCTTGCTGGTCAGCATGTGGGCAATCGGCGGCAGCAGCATGGCGGCAACCGAACGGTCGACGACCAGCGATTCGGTCGTGTTGCAGGTGCCGTAGCGCTGTGTCTTGGCGTTTTCGACGATTTTCAATGCCTTGTTCGGGTCGGCTTCCTCTTCGAGATAAACGTGACAGTTGCCGTCCAGGTGCTGGATCATCGGGACGCGGGATTCAGCCAGCAGACGGGCGATCAGGCCCTTGCCGCCACGCGGCACGATGACGTCGACAAATTCGCGCAGGGTGATCAGTTCGCCGACGGCAGCACGGTCGGTGGTGTCAATGACCTGCACCGATTCTGCCGGCAGCCCTGCAGCCTCGAGGCCTTCATGGACCAACGCAGCGATGGCGCGGTTGGATCGAATGGCTTCCGAGCCGCCACGCAGGATGGCGGCATTGCCCGATTTGAGGCACAACGCAGCGGCGTCGGCGGTCACATTTGGCCGCGCTTCGTAAATGATGCCGATGACGCCGAGCGGCACACGCATCTTGCCGACAAGGATGCCGGACGGGCGATGCTTGATGTCGGTCATTTCACCGATCGGATCCGGCAAGGTGGCCACTTGCTCGACGCCTTCGGCCATGCTTTCGACGCCCTTCGCAGAGAGGGTCAGCCGGTCGAGCATGGCGGTGTCCAGCCCGGCGGCACGGGCGGCGGCCAGGTCTTCCTGATTGGCCGCAACCAGTGCAGCACTGTCGCGGCGAATGGCGGCGGCAATGTGCAGCAGGGCGGCGTTCTTTTCGGCGGTGGTGGCGCCGGCCAGGCGGCGTGAGGCAGTGCGGGCCTGGCGGCCAACCGTCAACATGTAGTGCTTGATGTCCATGATGTTCTTCGTGCTGAGCAAAGGAACATTATAGCCAGACAAATAAGTGGGAACTTCTGGAACCGGGTAAACTCTTATCCGCAACGACAACAGGGCTTTCCGTTGGGGACATGATGGCTGAAAAACTGATTTTGCCGACCGAGGTCAAGGTCTGCGCGACGTGTAGTTTCTGGGATGGCGAACGCCAGGTCGATACCGAGATGAAATTGGTCGTGGTTTCCGATGAATGCGCTGGCGAATGTCTGGTGCAGGAGGAGATCAAGCCGGGTTTGCATGACGTTCGTGCCGAATGCGGTTGCATCTGGGAGGATCTGGAACCGGATGCATCGCCCGAAGACAATACAGCCGCCGATAACAAGGCGGCCTGATTATTTTGCCGCGGTGAGGCGCAGGCCGAGCCGCAGGAATTCTTCCCAGATATTTCCATGACCGATGCCTTTGGCCAGTCGGTCGATTCTGCCAGCGTGCTGCAATGCCGCTTCCAGCGCCGTCGTCGATAGGCGCTGCAGCGCCTTCTTGACCGGGTTGGCGCGCGGCCCCCAGACCTTGGCATCCTTGAGCAACATGTCCAGCGGCTTGCCGGCATCCAGGCCGGCGCGAATGATGGTCAGCGCCCGGATTTCTTCGCTCATTGCCCACAGGATCAGGGGGGGCGCCTCGCCTTCCTGCATCAGGCCATCCAGCGTGCGGGCCAGGCGGCCAACGTCGCCGGAGAGCAGGGCTTCGCGCAGGCTGTCAATGTCGTAGCGGGCGACGTTGAGGACCGCTTCGCGAATCTGCGCCATGCTGAGTTGGCCGGTGGGGTAGAGCAGGCCGAGCTTCTGGATTTCCTGGTGGGCGGCCAGCAAGTTGCCTTCGACACGCTCGGCGATGAACTTCAGGCTGTCGAGGTCGGCGCTCTGCTGCTGGCGGCGCAGGCGACCGGCGATCCAGCCCGGCAGTTCAGGCAGTGGCGGCGCCATCAGTTTGATGGCGACGCCGGCATTGACCAGCGCGGTGAACCAGACCGCCTTTTCCTCGCGCCAGTCGAGTTCCGGCAAGGTGATCAACAGCAGGTTGTCCATCGACAGATGCTGGCACCATTGCTGCAGTGCTGCGCCACCTTCCTTGCCCGGCTTGCCGGTGGGAATGCGCAGGTCGATCAGCTTTTTATCACCGAACAGCGACAGGTTGCCGCCGGCGGCGAGCAGGCTACCCCAGTCAAAATGGGGCAGTACGGTGAGTACTTCTCGTTCGTTGTACCCCTGCTGGCGCGACTTGGCGCGGATGGTGTCGGCGGCTTCGATGACCAGCAGCGGATCATCGCCGTACAGGACGTAGAGCGGGCGCAACTCACGTTCGAGGTGTGCCGCCAGTTGGTCGCCCTTGAGCAGCATTACTCGTTGTTGTCTGCTGCGTCGGGATTCTTCGGCTTGATGATGCTCAGCCGGCGCATGATCTGGTTGACCAGGTCGCTGTTCATGTCACGCCAGAGCAGGCCTTCTTCCAGATCCTTGGCGAGAATGTTGGAATCGTCGAAGGATATGTCACGGTTCAGGTTGATTTCGTTAGGTTCGACCAACACCTGCCCCTGCGGATTGACGACCCGGAAGGTGTAGTTCAATTGCAGCCGATATTCCCGCACGCGGCCCTGTGCGTTGACGCTCAGAATGGTCTTCTGGCGGCTGTCGGCGAGCTGCTGGAAGGTGGCGTCGGCGGTCTTTGCATCGGCGACAATCTCGGTGCTGCCACTGGCATTGATATAGCGCTGCAGCCAGATATTGACCTCAGCGGTCTCCGGCAGGGCGATGTACATCGTTTTATAGGGCAGTTTGCTGCTCCCCGCTCCGCGCAGATGGAAACCGCAGCCGGCCAGGGTGGCGGCAAGGATCAGGGCGAGGATCAGGGAGAGCGGCGAACGCATGGTGGGCTTCCTTAGACGACGATGTTGACCAGACGGCCAGGCACGACAACGACTTTCTTCGCCGCCTTGCCTTCCATGAACTTGATGGCACCTTCGCTGGCCAAGGCGGCGGCTTCGATACTGGCCTTGTCGGCTTCGGCGGTAACACGGATGGCGCCACGCAGTTTGCCATTGACTTGCACCATCAGCTCGATTTCATCCTGTTTCAGCGCCGCCGGATCCGCCTTCGGAAAGGCCTGGTTGCCGGCATCCAGGCCCGGCTTCAGCTCGGCGTAGAGTGCCTGGCCGATGTGGGGAACGATGGGGAAGAGCAACAGGGCGATGCTTTCCAGCGTTTCCTGGGCGAGCTGGCGACCGGTGGTGTCGGAGAGGTCGGTTTTGTCGTAGGCGTTGAGCAGTTCCATGACGGCGGCGATGGCCGTGTTGAACTGCTTGCGGCGGCCGTAATCGTCGGCCACCTTGCCCATGGTCTGGTGCAGCTTGCGGCGCAGGTCGGCTTGCACGGTCGACAGGGAATTTTGCTCAAATTTGGAATCGACGAGGCCGGCCTGGACGTGGTCGTACGTTGTCTTCCACAGGCGGCGCAGGAAGCGGTAAGCCCCCTCGACGCCGGCGTCGGACCATTCCAGCGACTGGTCGGGCGGCGAGGCGAACATGATGAACAGGCGGGCGGTGTCGGCGCCGTACTGGTCGATCAGGGCCTGCGGATCGACGCCGTTGTTCTTCGACTTCGACATCTT
>DAOLIO010000131.1:6503-8532 GCA_035328505.1 Azonexus sp. | reverse complement strand
CGTCGCGGACGTGCAACAGACGTTGCCGGCCATCGTCAGACAGGCGGCCGAGGCGTGCTTCATCCTGCATCAGTTGCCAGATTGTCGATTTCCGGTCGTCGGCGGCCAGCGCGTGCAGGTCGGCCAGCTTCAGGCCGCACCACGGGGCGCGCAGCAGGGCCAGCCAATGGACGCGATCGGCGCGATGCTGCAGGGCGCGGAACAGGATGAGCAGATCCTGCACGTGCTGACGACCGTCCAGCCCTTCGATATCGACCGCCTGGAAACGCAGCTCCGGCGCGCTGCGACGGATTTCGGCGACCAGCGCATCAAGGTGGCTGCGCGCCCGGACCAGGACGGCGATGCTTTCATCCGGCGCCGCACGACGGGCCTGCTGGATGATGGCCAGCACGCGGCACGCCTCCTCCCCGGCCGCGTCGCTGCCCTCGCGCTGGATGACCGGATGCACAACCCCCCCGCTATCCTCGCGCGCCAGCCGGGTCGCCGCCGATTCGGCGTAGCGCACGGCGCCCGCTTCGGGGCTGTCGGCGGCCGGAAAGATGCTTGGAAAGGCCGCATTGACCCAATCGACGATGCCCGGATACGAGCGGTTGTTGCGGAACAGACGCAGGTGGCCGAGGCGAATGTCGCCAATACCGCGCTCGCGCACACGCAGGAAAAGTCCGACATCAGCCTTGCGAAAACGGTAGATCGACTGCATCGGGTCGCCGACCACGAACAGCGTCCGGCCGTCATCGGGCATCCAGCCGCGCGTCAGCTTTTCAATGAGGTCGACCTGGGTCGGGCTGGTGTCCTGGAATTCGTCAACCAGCAGGTGGCGAATGCGGTAGTCGAGCGCCTGGGCCAGATCGGTCGGCGCCTCGTCGTCGCCGAGCGCCAGCCCGGCGCGGGCGGCGATTTCGATGAAATCGACCTCGCCGGCCTCCTGAAAAGCCAGCCACAACTGCCCGGCGGCCAGCCGGAGCAGGCGCGAGAAGCACTCGACGGTCGCCCATTCAGCCTCGCTCAGCTCCGGACGCGGCAGCTTGACCAGCATGGCCAGCGCTTCTTCGAGGCCGGCGACACCGCGCAATTCGGCCAGCAGTTCGAGCATGGCCTTTTTCTGGTCGGCGAATTCCTTGTCAGCCGGAAAGCCGATGCGCTTGTCGACCGTTTTGCGAATAGTCCCCGTGCCGGTCATGAGGAGCGTCGCCACCGCCTGCCAGCGCGGCAGATCGGCGATTCCCACGGTCAACCGGAAATTCCAGTCAAAAATGAAATCGAGCGTTTCCGGCACATTGGCTGCTGCAAAGCGGGCCAGGGGCATGAGCAGGCTTTGCAGACGGCCGTCGAGCAAGTCACCAACAGCCGCCAGATCGCGCTCGATCAACGCCGCAAATCCGGCCTCGACTTCGCCCTTCATCGCCCCGCTTTCGATGCGCGACGCATGCTGCAGCCACTGGTCGCGCCGGCCAAGCATGGCAATCAGCAGCCGTTCCAGGCGACCGGCGTTGTTGTCCATGAAGGCCAGCGCCTCGGCCACGACGTCGGCATCGGCGCCGCCGGCCTCGACCATTTCCAGCGTCCGCCGTGCTGCCGTCGCGTAATGAGCCTCGGCGTCCTCGGCGACACCCGGTTGCGCCCCGAAGCGGCTGAGGTAAGGCATCTGGCGGGCCAGGCTGGCGCACAGCGCATCGAGCGTCGTGATGCGCAAGCGGCCGGGATGGCCGAGCAACTGCCAGCCTTGCGCCGCATCGTGGGCAAGGACTTTCTGCGCCAGGCCGAACGTCAGCTGCTTGTGCGCCTCGGCCGGCCGTTCATTGCGCGCGGCGCGCTCCAGGCTGCCGAGAATGCGGTCGCGCATCTCGGTCGCCGCCTTGTTGGTGAAGGTCAGCGCCAGGACCTCTTCAGGATGTTCGACGACGGCGAGCAGGCGCAGGTAGCGCTGGGTCAGCAACTCCGTCTTGCCGGCACCCGCTGGCGCCTCGACGATGAAGGAGGCGACCTCGAGCGCCCGCAGGCGGGCGATCCGGTCTTCGTCGAGGCGGTC
>DAOLIO010000131.1:0-6403 GCA_035328505.1 Azonexus sp. | reverse complement strand
TCAGGCCTTCAGTTTCCGCGACCAGTTGGCCAGCGCCTGCATCTGCGTGGCGACCTGCTGAATCAGCTTGGCATCGGTGAGGTTGCCATCGGCATCAAACAAGCCCGCAAAGGCGCTGGAAAAAACTTCTGGCTTGTTCAGCGGGTGCAGGTCAAGAAACACGCAAACCTGTCGCAGATGATATTGGGCGCGCGAGGTGCCCATGCCGCCCCCGGCGCCCATGATGGCGATCGCCTTGCCCGCCAGCAGGGCGTTATCCGGCTCCCGCGAGGCCCAGTCGAGGGCATTCTTCATGGCCGGCGCGATGGAATAGTTGTATTCCGGACAGGCCAGCACCAGTGCGTCGGCCGCGCCCATCTGGGCCAGCAAACGCTCAACGGCAGCCGGCTTTTCGGCTATATCGGCGTTGTAAAAAGGCACGGCCGACAGGTCGGCAATTTCCATCGACACGCCTTCCGGCAATTCGGCCATCGCCGCCCGCAACAGGCCGGCATTGGTCGATTGACGGCGCAGGCTGCCGCAAATACCTAAAAATTTCAATTCACGCATGGTCTTCTCCTGTTCAGTCAGTCAGCAATTCGAGTCGGAACCCCGCCTCGTTCAAACCATTTCCCGGTGGAGTGCGGCCTCGGCCAGCAGTCGCTGCCGCTCGGGCAAGCGCAGCAAAGGCAACACTTCGCAATATTGCAGATCCTTGGCGTTGGCAAACATGACCGCAGCCTGCCCTTGCTTCACTTCCTTGGCAACGGCATGCAGACGCTCACGCCAGTGAGTGATGACAGCGAACCAGTCCGGGAATTCAGCCGGGTCAAAGGTTTTCTGCTTGTCATCGCCGATGCCCTGCACGCCGGGCAAAATATCCTTTTCATCAGCCACGCCACTAAAGCCCGGCTTGTCGAGCAACACCTTGGCGAAAACGACGGCGGCCACGTCCTCATTGACCAGTGCCGCGTAAATCGGCAACTGCGGCTCGGTGATGCGTTGCTCGGCCCAGTTCCTGGTGTCGATGGCAGCACCGGTCTTGTAATCGATGATGACCTGCCGGCCATCGGCCAACTGGTCGATACGGTCGACGATCATCCGGACCTTGATGCCCTCGATCTCCACTTCGGCCGGCGCTTCGCAGGCAACCACCTCAAAACTCTGGCCGCGCATGGCTTCAACCTGCAGCCAGACCTCGAGCAGTTTGGCCAGTCGTGCTGCTTCCAGTTCTCGGAAGCGGGCGGGCAGTGTGATGCGACGGTCGAGTTCGAAATGCTGCAAAGCCTGGATCACCGCCTCGGCGATGGCCTGCTGGCGGGCTATCTCGCCCAAGGCCGCCAGCGCATCGGACGAACGGACGGCCGTCCAGAATGCTTCCAGCGCCTCGTGCACCAGCGTGCCACGGGCCGCCGGGTCCAAACCTTCGACCGGCTCATCCATCGCCTCGCCACCCAGCCGGTACTGGTAATAGGCCCAGGCCGGGCAGATGGCCTGCGCCCGCAGGACCCAGCTGCCACCGGAGACTTTTTCACCCTCGGCAACCGGCGGCGCCATGGCATCGTCGATCGCCGCCAGCGCCGATGTGGATTCATCGGCCAATTGCCGGGCCAAGGTGACCACTTCGGCCGACACCGCGGTGACCAATGGCATGCCGGCGATCAGCGGACTCGGCCGAAGAACGCGGTTCCCGTCGGCCTGCGCATACGAAAAAGTCACCTCCGGTGCCGATTGCGACAGCCGGACATGCACACGCCGGGCAAAATCAAGCTCGACGTCGGCGCTGGCATGGGAGGCCCCGGCGGCGCGCAGCACCTCGGCCGGCAACAGCGGATTGGGGCGCGGCGGTGGCGGCCAGAGGTCGTCATTCATGCCCATCACCCACAGCGCGTCGAAAGACAGGCCGGCGCTTTCGAGGACACCGAGCACCTGGATCGCCGGCTTGCCGCGCGTTTCCGGCTGGAACAAGCGCTGGCGGCAAAGCTGCGACAGGCGACGCACCGCCTCGGAAAAACCCAGCGGCCCGAGCAGGCCATCCAGTCGGCCAAGGCCATCGAGCACCTCGCCAAAAGCACGACGGGCCTGGAATTCATGGCTGGAGAGCGGGCGATCGCCGGGCCAGCCGACGGCCTTCAGACAGTTGCGAAACACGCCGGACCACTGGCCCGGCAGCAGCTTGCGGCTGGCGGCACTGGCCGTGTCGACCAAGGCTTCAAGTGCCGCCACCGTTTGCGGGCAAAGTGGCGCTTCGTTTTCGGACAGACGATGGGCGAGGCGAATGACGGCCGGCAACGTGGTGAAATACGGCAGATCACGGCGCAAGGCGCTATCGAGTCGGGCCCGACCATCCGCTTCGCTTTTCCCCGCCGACCAACCGCCCGCCAGCAGCAATTCAGAAAGCCGGCGCTGCTCGATCTTGGCCCGACCACTGCCCAGCGCCAGCAGATCAAGCGCGACACGGATCAGCGGCAGATCGGCCAGCACGCGGCCAAGCGAGAAATTGAAACAGCGTGGCGCTTCGGCAGCATCCGGGCGGATCAAAGCCGGATGCAGGGCATCGTCGAGCAGAAATTCCAGCCGGTCACGCACGCCGGCCAGATCAGGGGCCACGATGCCGAGCCGGGAGCCCGGGTTGGCGGCCAACTGCGCCTGCACCCAGGCCACCACGGCGGCGCATTCGGCATCACTGTCGGCGCAACCCGCAACCTGCAGCCGGCTATCTCTGTTGCCACGGTCAACCGGAAAATTCGGCTGATTTTCAAACGGTATCCCGCGCGTGGCGAGTGCCGCCATCAAGTCGCGCTCCAAGGGGGTAAAGCGGTCAAAGCCGGCAAAAATCACAGTGGCCGGCAAAGCAAAATGCCCCGCCTCGATCAGGCTGACCAAGTGCCGATGCAGGCCGGCCAGATCCATCCAGCCCTGATTCCGGCAGCGCTGGTTGAATTCAGCCTGCCAGCCGATGAATAGCTTTGCCTCATCGGACAAGGCGCCAGACCCTGCCGCCAAGTTCCAGACTCGAACCAGCGCCTGCGCCTCGGCAGCGGACGCGGCCATGCCCTGAATATCGAAAAGCGGGGCCGCCTCGGTCAGTGATTCGGCGATGACCTTTTCCCAGAGCAGGCGCTCCGAAAACGGATCGAGGGCGGTCGGCAGTTCGGCGATGCCGGTCAGCCGCGCTTCATCGGCCAGCCCGGCCAGCCATTGTCCAAGCGTCAACGCCTGCCGGGTACGCCAGACAGCCTGCGCCGCCGGCAACTCGCCGCGCAGCGTTTGCGCGAGGCGAGTCGTCGCACAGAGAAACAGGCTATCGCTCAAAAAGACCTCAAAGGATCGCCGCTAATTTCAGTTGGCTGCCGGCTGGGCCGGTTTGGCGGGTTTTGCCGGGATGGCTGGACCTGCAGGTTTTGCCATCTTGGCCTCCATGGCAGCGGGTTTGGCAACAGGCGATGTCGGCTTGGATTCTGGCGAGCGTGGTTTGGCTGAGGCACCGGCGGGAGCAGCCGGTTTGGCCATCGGCGCAGCCGGTTTGGTTTCACTGACTGGTTTGGCGGGCATGACCGGCTTGGCCGGGGTTGCAGGAACGGCGGGCGCTGCAGTAGCAGGTGAAATCGGCTTGGCGACAACGGGAGCAGGCACAGCAGGACTTGCCTTCGGTTCCATGGCAAACGGTTTGGCCATCGGGGCGGCCGGCTTTTCAAGCGGCTGTGCTGGCGGCGGCGCGGATGGCTTTGGCGCTTCAAGCATCGGGCGTGACGCGGGCGCAGGAATCGTTGCAGGCACTGGGCGCGCAGGCGGCAGGAGCGCGCTTTCCTTGCGCGGGGTCACGGTCACCGGCGTGCTCACCGGGGCCCGCGAGGCACCGCTGACCACGACATCGCTGCGCAAATCCTTCAGCGTGGCAGGGCCGATGCCGGGGACATTTTGCAGATCGTCGACCGACTGGAACGGGCCGTTTTTCTTGCGGTAATCCACAATCGCCTGCGCCTTGGCCGGGCCGATGCCTTTCAGGCCGTCCAGTTCATCCTTGCTGGCGGTATTGATATTGATCTGGGCCAGGGCAAGGCCGGCCCACACCACGCAAGAAACAGCAAACATTAGAAATCGTGATTTCATGCTTTTTTCTCCCCTAAGACTGGTTGGCCAAGTATGCCACTGCTACGGATTCAGGGCGTACCCACAAACAGGAAGAGGTTCGATACGCCGCTGGTGGAATAGCCGAAGCCGACATACGTCGGTCCGAACGGCGTTTCCCCACCCAGATACACGGCCAGTGAATCGATCAGGCCGACGCGTTTCGATTCGGTGTATGGGGAGCCCACCTTCGCTGCTTCAAGTGCCAGCCCGATACGCATGTCGCCGCGCAAGCCGAGTGGCAGGCGGCCAATGATCTGTTCGCCCCAGATGCCGGCATACCGTATATCGTCACCGATGATCTGGCTGGTCGCGAAGGCTGTCAGGTTGAGGAAGCCTCCGATCGTGCCGGCATCATAGACTGGCAAGACCCCATGCGGCGAACCGGTATAGCGCAACCGGCCGTTGAACACCGTTCCACCCCAGGCGTAGGCGCCGCGCAGGTCGGCATCGGCACGGGCGTAGTTGGCGCCTGGCGACTGGAACCACGAAAGCTGTGCCGACCAGCCCCGGGTCGGGAAATACATGCGGTCGAACTGGTCAAAGTCCAGGCTCGCCTTCCAGCCGGAGAAACGCTTGTCGGCCCTGGGCAGCGAGGGGTCGCCAATATCGAGATCAAAATAGCGATGGCGCTGTACCCAGCCAAGGCGAACCGGGCCGAGCAGGCCAATATTGGCGCCGAGGTAGGCGCCGATGCCGGTCTCGCTGTCCCGGTATTGGGCGATCCGCTTGTCGTTTTCGTAAACATTGAGGCGGGTTTGTCCAACCCCCGCGATGCCCTCGAAGAAGAGACGCTGCCGTGCATCCAGCGGCTGGTAGTAATTGATGCCCAGCCGGTTGGTCGAGCCGATCTCGCCGTGATAGATCAGTTCACCACCGAGTTCGTTCAGCCAGGTCTGGTGATAGGCGGCACGCAGGCCGAAATTGGACCCCTGGCTGTTATCGGCCTGCAAATTGATGGCAAAGCGCGCGTAATCGGGTCCCCAGCGCTTCTCGATCGGCATGATGCGCAAAATATTGCGGTCGCGCTGATGGAGCACGGTGTAATCAACGCTTTCAAAATAGCCATCGCCATACATCCGCAGCAGATCGCGATTGATGACCGCTGGCCGGATGGTTTCCCCCAGTTGTGCACTCAACTGGCGCTCAATGATCGCCGGATTGACCCGGTTCAGCCCGACGATTTCGATTGCGTCGATGCGCGGTGAGGCACGGCGGGTAACCTCAATGCTTTTCCACCAGGCTGCGTAGCGGGTTTCGCTGGTCGCCAGCCTGGCCAACTTTTCAGCAACGGCTTCGGTCGCATCACGACCGCTCTCGGCAGCTGCTTCATATTTGGAAAAATCGCCCGACGAAATGCCCTCCAGCCTGGGCTGGATATAGATATCGCCAGACGTCAGGGTAGCCAGCGATCGGCTGACATTCTGCTCGGTCAGAATACCGACCACCTGGGCTGACACGGTGAGCAGCGAACCGACCGCCTCGGCCTTGAGCAAGGGCGAGCCCACATTGACGGCAATGACGACATCCGCCTTGCAACGCTCGCGCACCTCGCCGATCGGCAAGTTATCGACCAATCCCCCGTCCACCAGCTTGTGGCCTTGATGATCCACCGGCGCCAGCAGCCCGGGTACCGACATGCTGGCCCGCATGGCCGTGGTCAGCGGCCCGTCGCGAAACACGACCCGCTCACCGGTGCCGATGTCGGTGGCAATGATCGACAGGGGCAGCGGCAAATCTTCGATGTCGCGCTCACCCTGATTGGCACGCACCAGCTGATTGAAAAACAGTTTGATCTTCTGGCCGGAAACAACACCCGCCTGATATGCCACGCCATTCCGGGAAACGCCGCTCTCCGAACCCGGCAGGTAGCGCCGCGACACCAGCTTGTTCCGGTAGCTCATCTCGGCATATTCGGGATTGTCGACAAACATGTCGCCCCAGTCGGCCCGTGCCAGCTGTTCGCGCATGGTGGCCGGCGACATCCCGGCTGCCCACGCGCCGGCGACCAGGGCGCCCATGCTGGTGCCAGCCACACAATCAATGGGCACGTGCAGCTTTTGCAGGACTTCCAGCACCCCGATATGAGCCGCCCCGCGTGCGCCTCCGCCGCCCAGAACCAGGCCGATGCGCGGCCTCGCCTCCTCAGCGCCGACGGCTGCGGTCGACGCCAAAAAAAGGGCAAAAACCCACATTGAAGCGCGGCGGCGAATCGACAAGCTCATTCCCCAATTCGAAAAAAAGCCCCGCAGGGCGGGGCTTTCATTGAAGCGTCGGCCGATTACTTGGTGCC
>DAOLIO010000130.1:0-8585 GCA_035328505.1 Azonexus sp. | reverse complement strand
TGAGAAAGATGCTGCAAGGGCGGAGGCCGCCCGACTGGACGCCGAACGACAGGAGACAGCACGACAAGCCGCAGCCCGCCAGGAACAGGCGGATAAAGATGTTGCAAAGACCGAGGCAGCGCGACTGGACGCCGAACGTCAGGAGGCAGCGCGACAAGCAGTAGCCCGAAAGGAGCAGGCTGAGAAAGATGCTGCAAAAGCCGAGGCCGCCCGACTGGACGCCGAGCGCCAAGAGGCAGCACGACAAGCCGCGGCCCGCCAGGAGCAGGCACGACAGGACGCTGCAAAGGCCGAGGCTGCGCGACTGGACGCAGAGCGCCAGGAGGCAGCACGACAAGCCGCGGCCCGAAAGGAGCAGGCTGAGAAAGATGCTGCAAGGGCGGAAGCCGCCCGACTGGACGCCGAACGACAGGAGGCAGCACGACAAGCCGCAGCCCGCCAAGAGCAGGCTGAGAAAGATGCTGCAAAAGCCGAGGCGGCGCGACTGGACGCCGAACGTCAGGAGACCGCGCGACAAGCCGCGGCCCGCCAGGAACAGGCACGACAGGATGCCGCGAAAGCCGAGGCGGCGCGGCAGGAAGACATTCGGGAGCAGAACGCCAGGCGGGATGCTGCACGTCGGGCGATGGGCCGACAACTGGACGAAGAAGCCGCCCGTCGGGACGCAGCACAGGCAGCAACTCGACAGTCACCCTCGTCGAGCGGTTTGCGCCGGGGCAGGCTCTTCGGGCGCACCGACGCCAACGCCGAACTCATCCTGTACGCAGAAGCCTGGAGCCGGAAGATCCACCTCAACATGGGTTTCGAGAAGGTGCGCGAAGCTGCGGCGCAGCCGCACACGGATCCGATGGTCACGGTGGCCATTCGCAGTGACGGCTCGGTGGAATCCGTGACCTTTGTGCGCACCAGCGGCGTGCCGGCTATCGACGAGGCGATTCGACGTATCGTGCTGGACCAGACGCCGTATCTGCCCTTCCAGCCCGCCCTTGCCCGCGACTATGACGTGATCGAGATCCGCCGAACCTGGCATTTTGACTCGGCTATTCGGCTGTATTGACGGGACGCCCTCTGGCGGCTGCGGATAGCGCCGAGCGCGACACTATCGGCCAAGCGACGCGCCTTCGGACAACCAATGCACGCGAGCACCGGTTTGCAGTGAATCGCTCAACGAATGACCAAATGCTCGCCTTCGCACCGAACCGGCATGGCAAAATCGAACAGATCAGCATGGGCAGCGAGATCAAGGTCGGCTCGGGGCAGATTTGGCCAGCCGCCGGTCATGAAACGCTGCCCGAAATCGGATTCACGGATGCGTCGGGCAAAATCGTCAGGCGCCACCGTCTCCCCGCGCAACAGGGATTCGAGATAGTCGGCGCAGGCGATGTCTTCATCGCCATCACGATCAACCCACTCGCCGGTGATGATGAAGCAGACGTCTTCGGCCCCGGCTGCGCGGATCGCCTCGGCGGTGGCTCGGGCACAAACAAAGCTGGCCGCGTAGAGATGCTGTGCCTGACGAAATCGCTGCAGACCGCGGACGCCCGCAGCGGTGCTCATGACGACATTTTTCCCGGCGAGATCAACCTTGATCAGGCGGGAGGGTGAATTACCGAAATCGAAGCCGGGCGCCGGATCGCCACCGCCCACGGCACCAATTGACACAGCATTCTGGAGTCGGCCACGCAGTGCTGTCGCCGTGGATAGCGCCTCCACCGGGTAGATCGCCCGTGCCCCTCTGGCCAATGCAACTGCCGCCGTTGTAAACGAGCGCAGCACATCGATCACGACAACCGTGTCGGAGGGCGTGGTCTGGCTCTGCAGACGATTCAGGATCAGACGCGAGAACCTCATGGCCGGCATCTCACTCGCCGATCCCGACATGGCGATCCTGGCGCTGAACCAAGGCTCTGGCCGCGCGCGGAACGGGCTTTTCGCGATCCTTCAGCAGCCCTTCCAGGCAAGCCGGGTTGGCACGGGCGCCGCTGGACCGGTAATCGACGAGGAGCGTTTGCCGGACGCTGTCATGTGCCCGGCCGATGATGCTGGTCAGGTAACCGAACAGCGCGTCGAGCAGCGTCTCCGGCGTCAGGCGACTGGTCTGGCCGGTCCTGAGCCACAACCAATCCGAAAAGGCGAGAAAGGCAGCAAAGGGCGAGGGGCCGTCCAGCAAGACGGGCAGGGTTTGCGGGAAGCGGCCCGAATTGGCGAGCAGGTCCCAGTAGCGGGCGAGCCGGGTGAAGCGCTGCACGGTGAGTGCGTCGACCGCATCGGTCTGCAGGATGGTGTAGGGTGGTTCGACGTCGTAATCCATGCCATAGGCCGCGCTGTGTCGCGCGATGGGCGTGCCGCGCAAGCGCTTGAGCAAGCCGAGCTGAATTTCGTGCGGACCCAGCGCGTGGAGGCGGTCGAAGCCTTCGCCAAAGCTGGCCAGCGTTTCGCCGGGCAGGCCGAAAATGAGGTCGGTGTGCAGGTGGGCGTGGCTGTGGTTGACCAGCCAGGTGATGTTTTCGCAGGTTTTTTCGTTGTCCTGCCGACGCGAAATGGCCTGCTGCACGGCCGGATTGAAGGTCTGGATGCCGACTTCGAACTGCAGCACGCCGGGCGGAAAGCGGGCGATCATTTCCTTCAGGCGTTCCGGCAGGTGATCCGGGATCACTTCGAAATGCAGGAAGAGATCCGGGGTCAGGCGGTCAAGAAAGAATTGCAGGATGGTCAGCGAGCTGTCGATCTTCAGGTTGAAGGTGCGGTCGACAAACTTGAAGTTGCGCGCCCCGCGCAGGTAGAGCATTTCCAGCGCAGCGAGAAAACGCTCCTGTTCGAAGGCCCAGGCGGTTTTATCGAGCGAACTGAGGCAGAACTCGCATTTGAACGGGCAGCCGCGCGAGGCTTCCACGTAGAGCAGGCGGTGCGCCAGATCATCTGCGTTGAATTCGGCGTAGGGCAGGTCGATCTCGGCCAATGGCGGCTGCTCGCCGGGGATCACTTTCATCAACGGCTGCGGCCCGTGGAGCAGGGCGCGGCACAGTTTCGGCAAGCTGACATCGCCCCAGCCGGTGATCAGGTAGTCGGCCAGCCGGACAATTGCCTGATCCTCCCATTCGTAGCTGACTTCCGGCCCGCCGAGAATGATTTTCAGCGTCGGGCGTGCCTGTTTGAGCTGGCGGACGACTTCCGTGGTCTGCACCACGTTCCAGATATAGACGCCGAAGCCGATGATCTGCGGCGCGCCATCGACCGGATCTCCTAAGTCAGCGAGCAGGACACTGACGATTTCCGGCACCGGCCGGGCGATAGTGAATTCGCGAAGGACCGTGCGTTCCCGCAGCCCGACACCGCCATGCTGACGCATGTTGGCCAGCAGGTAGCGCAGGCCGAGGGAGGCGTGGATGTATTTGGCGTTGAGCGTGCAGAGGATGATGGCGGGCGACATGCCACCATTTTGACAGCTTCGCTCCAAACCGCCATGGCTACCGGCTGATGCCAAGGCGGCGTCCGGGTTTGCGCTAGCCGGGCGGCGCCAGCCGCAAACGACTTTTCAATTTTCAGCCAAGAATCGCGTCGACCGCAGCAGCAAAATTGTCGAACACGGCCGCCGGGCGAATGTCCGGATTTGCGTCGTCTCCAGGCCGGAACTTGCCGGTTCGCACCAGAATGCCCGGTATGCCTACCGCCTGCGCGCCACCGATGTCATCGCTCAGGTCGTCGCCGATCAAGACCGTGTCGGCAGCCGACAGGCCCAGTTCGGACAGCGCAGCATTGAAGAATGCGGGCGCTGGCTTGCCGGTGATTTCGGCAGTTACCCCGGCCGAATATTCCAGCCCGGCGACAAAGGCACCCATGTCCAGCGACAGGCCATCGGGCTCCATGAAATAGCGATTACGGGCCATTGCCATCAGTGGTACGCCGTCCATCAGCAGGCGAAAGGCATGATTGAGGATGGGATAGGTGAAATAAGGGCCCATGTCACCCAGCACGACGATATTGGGATCTTCCGAACTTTCTCCCATTTCATCGGCGATATCCGGGTGCACCAGCCACAGCGGCCGCAGCCCGCGGCTATGTACCAGCGTGCGCGCCGCCAGCGCCGCGGTTTGAATTTCCGCGCGCGCCAGTGAGAACTCCATGCGCTGAAGCTTGGCATACAAGGCCTGACTGGGGGTTCGGGTCGTATTGGTCAGAAAGCGAAGCGGCATGCCGGATGCCCGCAACCGATCAAGCGACCGAACTGCACCCGGTAGCGCGTCGTCGCCGGTATGCATGACGCCGGCCAGATCGATCAAAACTGCCTTGGGAGAAAATTTGGATTCCATGGCCATGCCCCTCATATGCCTGCGAACTTCAAGCACGTTCGATTGCCCGATTCGAACAAAGTTTAACTGGAGCCTACCGGCCAGTGCCAGTTTGTGTAGTGTCCGGGATGGCTTGAGGACCTAAATTCTTCATCAAAACGCAGGCCGGACGTGGCAATATACCGCTCACTTTATGCTGAATAGCAACGCTTCAATGGATCCCACTCAAAGTAGCGCGAACAACGAAGACCAGCCCGCCGAGAATCCGGATAGCTTCGAAGCCAAGATGAAGCTCGAGATCCGCGAGATCGGTATTCCGCCACGCCCTGCGATCCTCATTCAGATCGAGGAAGAATCAGCCAAGGACGAGCCGGACTTCATCTATATGGCGAAATTGCTCAATCGGGATGTCGCGCTGGCGGCGGGCATGATCAAGGTTGCCAATGCACCCTATTTCTCCTTTGGCAAGAAAGTACCCACCGTTCAGGAAGCCTTGCTCGTCCTCGGTTTGAAGCTGGTGACCAAGACCGTCTCGGGATTGGCGTTGCAACAGGTTTTCAAGCACGTGCCGCACATGGACCGTTTCTGGGATACATCGGCAATGACCGCCGATGTATCGGGCTGTGTGGCCAAGCAACTCGGCCGTGACATTGGCATCCGCCCGGAAGACGCCTACACGTTTGCCTTGTTTCGTGATTGCGGCATTCCGATGTTGATGAATCCCTTTCCGGAATATCGCGAAGTCCTGGCGCGCGCCAACAATGAGTCGGTGCTGTCGTTTACCGCAGTCGAGGAGGCGAGCATCGGGCTCAATCATGCCGTGCTTGGCGCCCAACTGGCCGAGAGCTGGCTGCTCCCGGACGAGACCTGCCAGGCCATTCGGCATCACCATGACCGGGAAGCTTTGAACGGCACGATAGCCATTCCGGAGCGCTCGCGCCGGCTGATCGCCGTTGCGCAACTCGCGGAATACCTGATTCAGCTCAAAACAGCACAATCGCGTTCCCATGAATGGGCCAAACTGGGTGCGGACTGTCTTGCCTGTCTCGGCCTGACGTCTGATGATTTGCCCGAACTGAGCGAGCAGTGCACCAGCGGGTAAATGCCGGCTTCTGACGGCAGAGCGCTAAAATGCGGACTCGACCTACCGCCCGGCCAAACCGATGTCCTCCACACTGACCGCCAATACCGCAAGACCCTTCGGCTTCCTGCCGGTCTGGCGGCGTAACTTTCTGGTCTGGAAAAAGCTGGCATTGCCATCCATTCTCGGCAACCTGGCCGACCCGCTGATCTACATGCTCGGCCTCGGCTATGGGCTGGGCGCCATGCTGCCGAGCATTGAAGGCCAGCCTTACGTCGCCTTCCTGGCCGCCGGCACCGTTTGCGCCTCGACGATGAACGCCGCTACTTTCGAAGCGCTGTACTCGGCCTTTTCGCGCATGCACGTACAAAAAACCTGGGATGCCATCCTCAACACCCCGCTCGGACTGGCCGACGTTGTCGCCGGCGAGCTGTTCTGGGCGGCCACCAAGTCGCTGTTCTCCGGCGCGGCCATTCTTGTCGTCATCACCGGCATGGGCCTCACCCACGGCCCGCTGATGCTGTGGGCGCTGCCCGCCATCGTGCTCACCGGGCTGGCCTTCGCCGCGCTCGGCCTGATCTGGAACGCGCTGGCCCCGTCCTACGATTTCTTCATGTACTACTTCACGCTCTTCATCACGCCGATGACGCTGATTTCCGGCGTCTTTTTCCCAACCGATCAACTGCCCGGCTGGCTGGCGCTGATCGGCGGCTGGCTGCCGCTGGCTCAGGGTGTTGCGCTGGTCCGCCCGTTGCTCGCGGGTCAGGTGCCGGCCAACGCCCTGATCCACATTCTGGCGCTGCTGGGCACTGCCGCCATCGCCTTTGCCATCGCCCTGCACCTGACCCGCCGTCGCCTGCTCAAGTAGAATTAGGTGGCCTTCTTCGCAATAATCCGAACATGAAAGCTTGTCTTTGCCCCGCTGGCGTTGTTTCTCATCCTCGCGATAGCGTTGGCTATCGCTCCGGTTCGCGCCTAGCCCGCGGGGCAAATCCGGCGCTTTCATTTTGTCCTGCCAATTGCGAAGAAGACCACTAGATGGAAACCCTGCTCGTCATCACCAACTGCCCGGACGAAGAGTCCGCCAACGCCATCGCGCTGGACGTCATCGAAGCCAAACTCGCCGCCTGCGTCAACATCCTGCCGCGCGTCCAGTCAATCTATCGCTGGCAAGGGAAGGTTGAATCAACTTCCGAAATTCCCCTATTTTTCAAGTCGACCGCAGTAAACTACTCGGCGCTCGAATCGAGAATCCGCGAACGCCACCCCTACGCGTTGCCCGAAATCATCGCCCTGCCGCTTAGCCACGGCTTGCCCGCTTACCTGAACTGGGTGGCGGCAGAATCGATCCAATGACCATGCGCCTCCTGCTCCTCGTCTTTTCCGTTTTCTTCTCGTTGGCCCACGCCGAGGAGTTCCTCGACCCGGCAGTCGCCTTCAAACCGTCGGTAAAGGCGCTGGACGGACAGACCATCGAGGTCAGCTATGAGATTGCCAAGGGCTACTACCTGTACCGCGACAAGTTTCGCTTTGCCGTCGACGGTGATACGGCCACGCTCGGCGCACCAAGCTTCCCAAAAGGCAAGGAACACAACGACGAGAATTTTGGCAAGGTCGAGGTCTATTACAAATCCGTCACCACGCGCGTCCCGGTCGAGCGCATGTCCTCCGGACCTTTGCCGCTGAAAATCAAGGTCACTTCCCAGGGGTGCGCCGATGCCGGCGTCTGTTATCCGCCCCAAACCCAGGTGCTTGGCGTCGAATTGCCCGATCCCGCCAGCGCACCTGCTGCGTCAACACTGCCGGCGGAGGGCGACGAAAGTGGCAGGATCGCTGCAACGCTGAAAAACGCCGGATTCTGGACCAGCCTGGCCTTCTTTTTCATCGCCGGACTTGGCCTGTCGCTCACCCCTTGCGTCTTCCCGATGATCCCCATTCTCTCTGGCATCATCGCGGGGCAGGGGCACAAGAACTCCCATGCTCGCGGCTTTGTGCTATCGCTGACTTACGTGCTTGGCATGGCCATCACCTATGCGGCGGCAGGTGTTGCTGCCGGCATGACCGGCACGTTGCTCTCCGCCGCCCTGCAAAACCCGTGGGTACTCGGCAGCTTCGCGCTGATTTTCGTCGTGCTGTCGTTCTCGATGTTCGGCTTCTACGAACTGCAGTTGCCCACAGCACTACAAAGCAAACTGTCGGAAGAGTCCGGCCATCTGCAAGGCGGGCGCGGGGTTGCCGTCTTTCTGATGGGGGCGCTGTCGGCGCTGATCGTCGGCCCCTGCGTTGCGGCGCCACTGGCCGGTGCGCTGCTCTACATCGGGCAGACCGGTGATGCCGTGTTTGGTGGCGTGGCACTGTTCGTCATGGCCATCGGCATGGGCGCTCCCCTGATTGCCGTGGGTATCGCCGGCGGGTCGCTGCTACCCAAGACCGGCGCGTGGATGGAGGGCGTCAAGAAAGCTTTTGGCGTCTTGTTGCTGGCGACGGCCGTCTGGCTGGTTTCGCCAGTCATGCCGACCGTCGTGTCGATGCTGGCATGGGCCGGCCTGCTGATCATTCCGGCAATTTACCTCCACGCGCTCGACCCCTTGCCACCGCATGCCAAAGGCTGGCTGCGCTTCTGGAAAGGCATCGGCATCGTCATGCTGCTGACCGGCGCGGCACTGCTGATCGGCGCCCTGGCCGGCAACCGCGATCCGCTGCAACCACTGGCCGGCCTGCGCGGACAAGCCGTGGCTGCCGAAGAGAAACGACTGCCTTTCGAGCGCGTCAAATCAGTGAGTGAACTGGAGACCAGAATCAACACGGCCGGTCGCCCGGTGATGCTCGATTTTTATGCGGATTGGTGTGTTTCGTGCAAGGAAATGGAGCGACTCACCTTTTCCGATCCGGCGGTTCAGGCCAAACTGGCCGGTTTCACGCTATTGCAGGCCGATGTCACCGCCAATACCGATGATGACAAGGCATTGCTCGCCAAATTCAAGCTGTTTGGGCCGCCGGGGATCATTTTTTACGATGCGAAGGGGCAGGAAATCAGCGCCGTGCGCATCGTCGGATTTCAGGATGCGGTGCTATTTCAAAAATCGCTACAGCAACTGGGTCTGGCCAGCTAGATTTCCCGCCCGCCGGCGGCCGCAAGCGCGTGGCGCAGCGATAAGACTGCGAATACCGTGCCAACAACCGTTCCAGCCAGCACGTCCAGCATGACGTGCTGG
>DAOLIO010000129.1:0-8614 GCA_035328505.1 Azonexus sp. | reverse complement strand
CGGGCGGAACCGAGACCGATCTTGGTCATCGCGTCCTTGAACTTCTGGCGATCCTCCGCCTTGTCGATGGCCTCCTTGGATGCGCCGATCAATTCAACATTGAACTTCGCGAGAACGCCTTCGCGATCGAGATCAAGCGCGCAGTTCAGCGCCGTCTGGCCACCCATGGTCGGCAGCAACGCATCCGGGCGTTCCTTTTCGATAATCTTGGCCACCACCTGCCAGGTGATCGGCTCGATGTAGGTGACGTCGGCCATTTCCGGGTCGGTCATGATGGTCGCCGGATTGGAATTGACCAGAATGACCTTGTAACCCTC
Source organism: Azonexus sp. (assembly GCA_035328505.1). Classification (GTDB taxonomy): domain Bacteria; phylum Pseudomonadota; class Gammaproteobacteria; order Burkholderiales; family Rhodocyclaceae; genus Azonexus. Next base: position 8,297 of record DAOLIO010000129.1, on the reverse strand, counting down.
TTCGCGCAGGGCCTTGCAGGCCTGGGCGCCGGAGTAATCGAATTCACAGGCCTGGCCGATGATGATCGGGCCTGCGCCAATAATCAAAACACTTTTAATATCTGTACGTTTCGGCATTTCTTTACTCTCGCCTTGTCAGGCTTTGTTCAGCGCTGCGACACCGCGCGTCATAGTGTCGAGGAAGCGGTCAAACAAGTAGGCCACATCATGCGGACCTGGACTGGCTTCCGGATGCCCCTGGAATGAGAAGGCAGGTACATCGGTGCGGGCAATACCCTGCAATGAACCATCGAACAACGACACGTGTGTCACACGCAGGTTTTTCGGCAAGGACTCGCCGTCGACCGCAAAACCATGGTTCTGGCTGGTAATGAGCACCTGGCCGGTATCCATGTCCTTGACCGGATGATTGGCACCGTGGTGGCCAAACTTCATCTTCAGCGTCTTGGCGCCAGAGGCCAGCGCCAGCAACTGATGACCCAGGCAAATACCGAAAGTCGGAATCCCGCGATCAAGGAACTCACGAATGGCTGCGATCGCGTAATCGCATGGCTCAGGATCACCGGGGCCGTTTGACAGGAATACCCCGTCAGGATTGAGTGCCAGGACATCGGCAGCCGGCGTCTGAGCCGGCACGACCGTCAGCTTGACACCGCGCTGAGCGAGCATGCGCAGAATGTTTTTCTTGACGCCAAAATCGTAGGCAACCACATGAAAACGCGGCGCCGGACCCTGCACATAACCTTTCAGCGTCCACTCACCTTCGGACCAAGTATAGCCATCCTTGGCTGAAACCACCTTGGCCAGATCCATGCCATTCAACCCGGGGAATGCCCGCGCCATGGCCAGCGCCTTCGACGGATCACCGTCGCCGGCCAATATGCAACCTGCCTGGGCACCCTTTTCACGCAGAATTCGGGTCAGCTTGCGGGTATCAATGCCTGCAATCGCCACAATCCCGTGCTTCTTCAAGTAAGCCGACAAATCTTCCTGAGAACGCCAACTGGAGGCAACGAGCGGCAAATCACGAATAACCAATCCAGCAGCGTAATTGGCATTCGACTCAAAATCTTCGGAATTGCAACCGGTGTTACCGATATGCGGGTAGGTCAGCGTGACAATCTGACGGCAGTAGGAAGGATCGGTGAGGATCTCCTGATAGCCAGACATGGCAGTATTGAACACCACCTCACCGCTGGTTACGCCATCTGCGCCGATGGATTGGCCCTTGAAAACCGTTCCGTCGGCGAGGGCGAGAATGGCGGGTATAACTGAGGGCAGCAACGACACGACCGGCTCTCCTTGAATTTCTAATTATTCATGTGCCGAGCGGGAAGGCTTGCGCCTCCCCGCTCGTGCTTTTTAACCTTTCTATTTTAGCCGAAAAGCGCCTTTTCAGGCAAATTCAAGGGATTACACGAGTCTCAACGTAGCGCTCAAGCAATGGTTTTATCTGCGACATCTCATCAACCAGAGCAACGTAGAGCCGCATGCAGCTGGGCCAATCGACGTTTACATTCGCCATTGCTGCCAACTCGATTTCCATGGCTCGACGCCTGGAGTTTTCAGCATGAAACATGGCCAGAAGGCTCTTTACGGTATGCGCATGCATCCGCACTTCATGTGAATTGGCGACTTCGATGGCACCCTTGAGGCGACCAAGGTGCGTATCCCATTCGTTCAGGAACATGCCAGCCATGGTCGCGAACAATTCCGGCTCGCCGATATCCCTCAGGGCCGAAGCGAGATCAAGCTGCCCGCCTGCCCGAATCGGCGCGACGCCAAAGATAATCGACTCCTCACCGCCGCTACCGCCACGCGCACGTTCCAGCGCAGCAAACAATTCAGCCGGACGTAACGGTTTGGCAACGTAGTCGTTCATTCCGGCTTCCAGACAGCGATCCCGATCACTGGCCATGACGTTGGCGGTCATCGCGATGATATAAACAGGGCGAAGCTCATGCGAGACAACCCAACTGCGGCGCATTTCACGAGAACGAATCGCTTCGGTCGCTTCGATGCCCCCCATAACAGGCATCTGCATATCCATCAAAATGACGTCGAAATGTCCGCGGTCAAACAAATCAACAGCCTCAGCACCATTGTTGGCAAGCGTTACCTGATGCGAGCGACGTTCGAGCAATCGGGTGGCCAGCTCCTGATTGACCGGGTTGTCCTCGACCAATAGTATCTTGAGCGCCACACCCTCATCGGAAGAAGCATCCAGATCAATCTGGGCCAGTGAAAATTCGTCTTGCCCCTCCCCGCCCGGCCCCTCCGCCAAAGCCAATGCATCCAGCAAATCAGCCTCACCTACCGGCTTGACCAAGTGGGCAGAGACACCGATTTCGCGCAGGCGATTTAGATCGTGGCGCTGATTTTCGGTGGTCAGCATCATCAACAACTTTTCCGTGCGACCCGATTCTTGCCAGCTTTCTGCCAAGGCAAAACCGGCCGGCGCGTCCATGTTGGCATCCACGATCACATAATCGTAGGGAAAATCCACGGCTCGGCTTTGTTCGATCGCAGCCACTGCAGCTGTCGCGTCTGACGACAAGGACGCCTGAATTCCCTGGCGCTCAAGAAGATTCACCAGATAGCGGCCAACCGTTGAATTGTCGTCGATGACCAGCGCCCGCCGACCGCCAAATCTTGAGCCCTGCACGAGTGCCTGGGTTTGCATGAACACCGATGGCTCTAAACCAAATCGCCCGGTAAATGAAAATACTGATCCCTGCCCAAACGTGCTTTCGAGAGAAATCTTGCCATCCATCAACTGCACCAGCCTCGCGCTGATGGCAAGGCCAAGACCCGTACCACCAAAGCGGCGGGTCGTCGACACATCCGCCTGGGAAAACGCTTCAAAAATAGCTTGCTGCTTATCCGGAGGCACACCTATGCCCGTATCGCGGACAGAGAAGCGCAGATACGCCGAACGCTCGGTCACCTGATCAACAGTGACCTCCAGCACCACTTCACCATGCTCGGTAAATTTAATGGCATTGCCGATCAGGTTGATGATGACCTGACGCAGGCGTGTCGGATCACCAACGATGCGCAGCGGGACGTCTGGCCGCACGTCGGCCACAAGCTCGATCCCCTTTTTGTGGGCGCTGACGGCAAGCACCCGAACAGCCTCCAGCACCGTGTCCTGAATCGAAAATGCCAGGGACTCGAACTCCATCTTGCCCGCTTCGATCTTTGAAAAATCGAGGATGTCATTCACGATGGTCAGCAGCGCTTCAGCCGAGGATTTCACCGTTTTCAGATAATGGCGCTGCTCGGCATCGAGTTGCGTATCAAGCGCCAGTTCGGTCATGCCGATGATGCCATTCATGGGCGTTCGGATTTCATGGCTCATATTGGCGAGAAAGGCGCCGCGTGCCTTGTTGGCGGCTTCGGCTGCCTCTTTCGCAGAAATCAAGGCCGCCTCCGCGGCCATGACCTCGCTGATATCGCGTTGCAAAACCAGCATGCGAACCGGCTTTCCATCCGCCTCACGGGCGGCTACGGCCCCGCGCAGAAGAAACCAGCGCCACTGCCCATCGCGCGCCTTGAAGCGGCATTCCGCCTGAAAAAAAGGGTCCTGGCTTTGCACGTGTGCGGCAATCCGCGCCTGAAGCAGGCGCAAATCATCCGGATGCACCATGCGCTCCCACTGGTCGATCGAATTGTCGAAATCACGCTCGGCAAAACCCAGCATTTCCTTCCATTGACGACCCGTTTCGATGGTGCCGGCGCGGAGATTCCAGTCCGCCAGGACGTCACCTGACAATTTTGAATGCCAGGCGCTGAGATTGAGCCCGGCATAAGCACGATACGTCGAATCGACAATACCGATCAATTTCTCAATACCGTCCGCCAGACCATGTTGCTGGCCGGCACGCGCCTGCTCGATCAATTGCCGGAAGCGAGGCTCACCTTCCCCACCGAAGATTTCCTGCAGCTGTTTCGCGAGCAGCCTGGATTTCATGGGTTAGCGTAGGCCGAGAACATCCTGCATGTCGAACAAACCGTTCTTGCGCCCAGACGTGAAACGGGCTGCGCGCAGACTGCCAAGGGCATAAGGCATGCGGCTGCTGGCCTTGTGCGTTACTTCGACGCGTTCGCCGATACCGCAGAACATCACCGTATGGTCGCCGACGATATCGCCGCCTCGTACAGTGGCAAAACCAATCGTTGATGGATCTCGTTCGCCGGTAACTCCTTCGCGCCCATACACGGCACACGTATCCAGATCTCGTCCGAGTGCGGCGGCCACCACTTCACCCATGCGCAGGGCCGTACCTGATGGCGCATCCACTTTCAGGCGATGATGGGCTTCAACCACTTCAATGTCATAGCCCTGATTCAGAATGCGTGCTGCGGTATCAAGCAACTTGAATACGAGATTGACACCCACCGCCATGTTAGGCGCGAAGACGACTGGAATATCGTTGGCTGCAGCCGCGATGGCTGCCTTACCTTCAGTCTCAAAACCGGTCGTGCCGATCACCATGGCCACACCTGCACGACGACACAATTCAAGATGAACCAGCGTACCTTGTGGTCGCGTGAAGTCGATCAGGCAATCGATATTTTTCAAACCAGCCGCCACATCGTCTGTGACAAGCACATCGCAGGGCATGCCGACCAAGTCACCGGCCGATTTACCGATAGCCGGGCTACCCGAGACGTCGAAGGCGGCACCCAGCGCCAATTGATCATCCTTCAGGGTTGCTTCGATCAGCATGCGGCCCATGCGGCCGCCTGCGCCCACAACACCAATTCGAGTTGCGCTCATGCTCTAAAACCCCAACATATTCATTAAACGACGGAAGAAGCCCGGCGGTTCGCGCGGCGGCAGCGGCGTATCAGCGGCCTCGCCAGACAGCGATCCAAGATCGATCAGGCGGCTCTTGTTGACCGGCACGTTCAGCTCACCAGCATCGGCGACCGCGGCATCTCCTTCAACCCGAAGCAACTTGCCTTCCTGATCGAAAAAGACGGTCAGCTTGCGAGAATCGACTTTGCCGGTCTGTCCATCCTTGTAGCGATAGACATAATCCCAGCGCTGCTGATGAAAAATATCAGCCACCAAGGGAGTGCCCAGCAGAAAGCGGACCTGGTCACGCGTCTGCCCCGGCTTGAGCTGGGCAACCATCTCCTGGGTCAGGACGTTACCTTGCTGGACATCGATCTTGTATTCATTGATGAAGCCTGGCTTGTAAGTACAAGCGGCAATCAGCGCGCAGGAAGCGGCTACGAGCAATAGACGGGAACGGCGCATTCAGGTTTCCGGAGTTTTTCAATCGGCTTTGAAGCGGTATATCATACCCGAAATCGGCATTTCGCCTGATCGAACAATTTCTGGAACTTCCCTGATGAGTGATCCGCAAAGCCTTAAGAATATGGGGCTGAAAGCCACCTTTCCCCGCCTGAAAATTCTTGAGCTTTTCGAAAAAAGCACCTTGCGCCACATGACGGCGGAAGATGTCTACAAAATGCTGATTGCGGAAAACATGGACATCGGCCTGGCCACCGTCTATCGCGTGCTCACGCAGTTCGAACAGGCCGGCCTGCTGGAGCGCCACTTCTTCGAATCTGGCAAGGCCGTTTTTGAAATCAACCATGGCAAGCACCACGACCATCTGGTCTGTGTCAATTGCGGCCGCGTTGAAGAGTTTTACGATCCTGAAATCGAAAAACGGCAAAACGCCATCGCCGAAGAGCGGGGCTTCGCCATTCAGGATCACGCGCTCTATCTCTACGTTCAATGCACCAAGGCGGCATGTCCTCACCGCCAAATCCCTGGCGCAAAGCCCTGACCCACCGCTCCCCCGATGACTGAAATCGCTGCTGTCGCGCCAGCTGCCTGGCTGTCGTCAGCCGGTGCCACCTTCCTGCTGATTGCGCTCGCTGAAATTGGCGACAAAAGCCAGCTGGTCTGCATGACGCTGGCCGCGCGCCACCGCGGCCTGCCGATCGTGCTGGGCGCCATCGCCGCCTTCGCCATTCTGAATCTGCTCGCCGTGCTGTTTGGCGCGGCGATTGCTGCCTGGCTGCCGGCATGGATCGTCACGATAGCCGTTGCCGTGCTGTTTGCCGTCTTCGGGATCAACGCCCTGCGTTTCGAGGAAGAAGACGAAGATGAAGCGATCGAGGAAAAACCCGGCCAAGGCATTTTCGCGACCACCTTCCTGATGATTTTTCTCGCCGAATTCGGCGATAAAACGCAAATCGCCATCGCCGGCCTGGGCAGCACCGCCAACGCAACCGCCACCTGGGCGGGCGCCACGCTGGCACTATCCTGCACTTCAATTCTTGGCGTATACGCCGGACGGCGCCTCCTCCATCGCCTGCCCTTGCGCTGGATTCAACGAATCAGCGGTGCATTCTTCCTGTTGCTGGCGCTGCTCGCCGTGCTGCATCTCATCAGCACCATTTGATTTTTGGCCTTATTTCCCGGTTGACCGTGGAACACCTGAAAAAACAGGCTCAGGCTGTCAGGTGGAGCAGTTCGCGGGCGTGTTGAAGGGTGATCTCGGTAATGTCGACCCCGCCCAGCATACGGGCGATTTCCTGAACGCGACCGCCATCATCCAGCGGCTGAATAGCACTCAGGGTGACGCCATTCTGCGTTGATTTTCTGACCTGCCACTGCCAGTTGGCTTGCGCCGCAACTTGCGGCAAGTGGGTGACGCACAGGACCTGACGTTCGCTGCCCAGTTCGCGCAAGAGCCGGCCGACGATTTCGGCGACGCCGCCGCCGATGCCGACATCGACCTCGTCGAAAATCAGTGTAGGAACACTGGCCGAGCGCGAGGTCAGCACCTGGATGGCCAGGCTGATGCGCGACAGTTCGCCGCCGGAAGCGACCTTGGCCAGCGGCTTGGCTTCGTTGCCGGCCAGGCCGCCGATGCGGAATTCGACCTGTTCCAGCCCATAGACCGCGCCGTCTGTAACGACCGGCAAGACCACTTCGAAACGACCGGAGGACAGCGCCAGTTGGCGCATGATGTCGCTGACCGCCTTGCCCATGTCGGTCGCCGCCTTCTGGCGGCCGGCCGAGAGCTTGTGTGCGATGGCCAGATAAGCCGCTTTAGCCACCGCCACCTTGGTTTCCAGCAACGCCAGATCGGCCGATTCATCAAGTTCGGCCAGACGCTGCCGCCAGCCGACCAGCAAACCTGGCAGCTCCGACGGCTGGACGCGATTTTTGCGTGAATGGGCCATCACTGCTTCCATGCGCCGCTCAACTTGGGCCAGACGGGCCGGGTCGAGATCAGCCCGGTCAGCATAGCGACGCAGGGTGGAAACGGCATCGGACAATTCGGCTTGCACCGAACTGATCAGCGCGGCCACCTCGGCCAGCGCCGGGTCGTACTCGGCGAGATTCCCGAGCCGCGTGGCGACACCGTCGATCTGTCGCTCGCAGGCCGCATCGTCGTCCGAGAGAACGGCTAGGGCGTACTGCGCGCCTTCGATCAGGCTGGCGGCATGGCCGAGGCGGCGGTGTTCGACGTCGAGCGTCGCCCATTCGTCGTCACCAAAAGCCAGCGCATCGAGTTCGCCAATCTGCCATTGCAACTGCTCTCGCTCACGCTGCAACAAATCCGCGCTTTCACTGGCCGTACGCAGCAGGTGTTCGGCATCGCGCCAGATTTTCCAGGCGGCGGCGACTTCCCGCGCCAGCCCGACCAGGCCGGCATGCGTATCGAGCAAGGTGCGCTGCGCATCGGCGCGCAACAGCGACTGGTGGGCATGTTGGCCGTGGATATCGACCAGCCATTCACCGACCTCGCGCATTTGCTGGACGGTGACCGGAGAACCGTTGATGTAGGCGCGCGAACGACCGCCGGCATCGACGACACGGCGCAGCAGCAGCTCGTCATCGCCGTCGAAATCGTTGGCCACCAGCCAGTCGCGCACCTGCGGCAGACCGCCGATGGCGAAGGTGGCGGCCACCTCGGCTTTGTCACAGCCCGCGCGCACGACGCCGGCATCAGCCCGTTCGCCCAATGCCAATGCCAGGGCGTCGATCAAAATCGACTTACCGGCCCCGGTTTCCCCGGTCAACGCGCCAAAACCGGCCAAAAACGAAAGTTCCAGCCGGTCGACAATGACGAAATCACGGATAGTCAGTTGCTGCAGCATCAGGTGCCCCTTGGCCGCTCACTCCACTGCAGTTTCTGGCGCAGCATGGCGAAATAGCTGTAGCCCGGCGGATGCAGGAAACGGATGGCGTGCTCGGAACGACGCAAGCGGACGCAATCGCCGCGCTCGAGGTCGAGCGTCACCTGGCCATCAAAGTGCAC
>DAOLIO010000128.1:0-8623 GCA_035328505.1 Azonexus sp. | reverse complement strand
CATTCGACAGTGCCAGCAGCGTCACCGTCTGCCAGAGCACGGGGATGTGCAGGCCAACGAGGGTCACAGCTTCACAATGCCCTGATTGGCGACGGCGGGCAACCACGCGGCGAGGCGGCCCCGGCCGGGAATGAGCAGATCGGGCGAGATTTCGGCCAGTGGCTTTAATACGAAGGCGCGCAGATGCAGGCGCGGGTGGGGCAGGGTCAGGCGCGGCAGGTCGATGAACTGGTGGTCGTAGAGCAGCAGGTCAAGGTCGAGCGTCCGAGGGCCGTTCTTGTCGGCGCGAATGCGGCCGAACCTTAGTTCAATGTCAAACAGCGCATCGAGCAGCGATTCCGGCGCCAGCGTGGTTTCGAGTTGGGCTACAGCATTGACGAATTCGGGTTGTGCCGTGATACCGACCGGCGCCGTGCGGTATAGCGAGGAACTATGGACGAGCCGGCTTTCCGGCAGGTTGGCCAGCGCGGCGAAGGCGGCACGCACGGTGGCTGCCGGGTCGCCCAGATTGGCGCCGAGCGCGATGTAAGCGGTGTTCATTGGGCGGCGCTAACAACAGCGCTGTCTCCGGCCGGCTTTTTCTTGCGACGGCGGCGCTTCTTGTCGCCAGCCTGTTCTGGTTGCAGCATTTCAGCCCGTTCGTCACCGTCAACCTTCTGGAAGCGCGTCCACCAGTCAGCCAGTTCCATGTCGACTTCACCGGATTCGGCGCGCAGGACGAGAAAATCGTAACCGGCCCGGAAACGCGGCTGTTCGAGCAGGGCGTAGGGGCGCTTTCCGGCGCGCGCTTCGAAACGCGGTTGCAGCGCCCAGATGTCCTTGATGTCGCCGGCAATGCGGCGCGTGATGGCCAGCTTTTCACCCTGCACGTCGATGACGGTATCCATCGCCTGATAGAGCGCCGGAATCTTCGCTTCGCCCTTGGCCTTGAGCTTTTCCCAGTGGGCCAGCACTTCGTGCCAGAGCAGGGTGGCGAACAGGAAGCCGGGCGAAACGCCCTTGTCCTGCCGGATGCGGTCATCGGTGTTTTTCAGTGACAGCATGACGAATTTCTCGCCCATCGGCTGTTCGAGAATGACGTCGAGCAGGGGCAGCAGGCCGTGGTGCAGGCCTTCATCGCGCAGCTGGGTGATGCATTTGACCGCGTGACCGGAGGTCAGCAGCTTGAGCATTTCGTCGAAAAGCCGGGCGGCCGGCACGTTCTCGAGCAGGCTGGCCATTTCGCGGATCGGTTTTTTCGCGTCCGGGTCGATGAACAGGCCGAGCTTCGCGGCGAGGCGGACGGCGCGCAGCATGCGGACCGGGTCTTCGCGGTAACGGGCACGCGGTTCGCCGATCATGCGCAGGGTCTTTTGCTTGAGGTCGGCGACGCCGTGGTGATAGTCGATGACCGCTTCGCTGGCCGGGTCGTAATACAACGCATTGGCGGTAAAGTCGCGACGGGCGGCGTCGTCGGCATGGCTGCCGAATACATTGTCGTGCAGGACGCGGCCGTGTTCGTCGGTCTTGGTCTTTTCGTCCAGCATGCCGCGGAAGGTGGTCACTTCCAGCGTTTCCTGGCCCATCATGACGTGCACGATCTGAAAGCGGCGGCCAATGATGCGCGAGCGGCGGAAGGCGCGGCGGACTTCTTCCGGCGTGGCATCGGTGGCAATGTCGAAATCCTTGGGCTCGGCGCCGATCAGCAGGTCGCGTACGGCGCCGCCGACCACATAGGCCTTGAAGCCATGGCCCTGCAAGGTTTCGCAGACGCGCCGACTGCCGCTGCTGATGCGGTCGCGGGTGATGCCGTGGCTGGAGACAGGAATGACAGCCGGTTCATGCTTGCCGGCTTTTGGCTTTTTGCCGCTGAAAACGCGGGAAATGAATTTGCGGATCACGTATTACCGTTCGATGAGCGTTCGGGACGCTGCGGGAAAAGACCGATTCTACCGCAGAGTAATGATTTTCCAGCCCATTTCACGGGCATGGGCGCGCAGGGTGTCATCCGGATCGACGGCGACCGGCGTCATGACCTTGCGCATGAGCGGCAGGTCATTATGCGAGTCGCTATAGAAGAAACTGTCACCAAAGCTACCCCACCAGAGGCCGAGTGATTCGAGCCAGCTTTCGACGCGTTCAATCTTGCCATCGCGGAAGGAGGGCGTACCGCGCGGCATGCCGGAAAATGCCCCGCTTTTTAGGTTGACCGCAGGAATGGTGCCGATCAGGTGCGGAATGCCAAATTCGCGGGTGATCGGGCCAGTAACGAAGCTGTTGGTGGCGGTGACGATGGCGCACAGGTCGCCGGCGTCGAGGTGCTGTTGGACCAGTTCCCGGGCTGCCTGGCCGATGATCGGCCGGATGTGGTGCGTCATGTATTCGCGGTGCCAGGCATCGAGTTCGGCGCGTGAATGGCGGGCAAGCGGGGCGAGCTGAAAATTCAGGAATTCGTGGATGTCGAGCGTGCCAGCCTTGTATTGCTCATAGAACTGGATGTTCTTCGCTTCCTGCAACTCGCGGTCGACGACCCCCTTGCTGATCAAAAATTGCGCCCACTCGAAATCCGAGTCGCCGGTCAGCAGGGTGTTGTCGAGGTCGAAAAGGGCGAGGTTCATGGTGTTTCTTACGCGAGTGTAGGTCGGTAGCGGAGTTTACCGGGGACGACGCAATTCATTGAGTAAATCGAGCTGAACTTCCTGGATTTCGATCATTCGTTCCCACTGATGCGACAGCAAGTGATCGATTTTTTCGTGAAGCTGGCGGATTTCGAGCTCGGCTTTCAGATTGACCTGATAGTCGTTGCGGGCGCGCAGGCGGTCTTTCGCCTCCTGGCGGTTCTGACTCATCATGATCACCGGTGCCTGAACGGCCGCCAGGCACGAGAGCAGCAGATTGAGCAGGATATAGGGGAAGGGATCGACCGGGCGCCAGTAAAGGACCAGCGAGTTGACCATGATCCAGACCGCGATGAACAGGCCAAACAGGATGAGGAAAGTCCAGCTGCCGCCAAAGGTGGCGATACGGTCGGCCAGGCGCTCGCCGAGATTCCATTTTTCCGCATAGTCGCTGTCGACATCGGCCGCAAGAATCTGGTGGGTCTGCAGGCTGCGCACCACCTCTTGTTCCAGCTCGGACAGCTCGCCTTTCTCGGAGATGAGCAAGGAATGGACGTATTGCCCGCGATAGTGAGCCAGGTCGCCTTGGCAGATTCTGCTGTTATTCGACCAGTCCGGGTGCTCCGTGCGGATGGCGTCGGCGATGTTGGCGCGGATCAGCGGCGCGGAGATTAGTTCTCGCGACGGGAATAGTTTGCCGCACACAAGGCAGGTGCCGGTGGGTGACTTGTCATGACTCATGCGTCTGGCCTCTCGGGTAGCGATCCGTACAGGGTAACAGCCTGCACGGCATCAGCCTGGCGGCGATTGGAGCAGTTCGCGCAGCAACGGCAGGGTGACGGCGCGCTTCTGTTCCAGCGTGTATTGATCGAGGGCGACAATGATCGACGATAAGGTGCGCATGTCTCGAGACGCGTGACGCATCACGTAATCGATGAGTTCCGGGGTCAGCTTCAATGCACGCTCTTTGGCCTGGGTGGCCAGCGCTTCCGCTTTTTCGGCGTCGGTCAGCGCTTGCAAGCGGCAGATCAGACCGGAGCCCAGGCGGGTGCGCAGGTCTTCGCGCAGCTCGAGATGAGCCGGTGGCTGTCCGGCTGCGGTCAGCAGCATGCCACTGGACATTTTCAGGCGGTTGAAATGGTTGAACAGGGCAACCTGGCCAGCGTCGTTCAGCAATTCAACGTGATCGACGGCCAGTTGTTCGCATACCGGCGCTTTGTTCAGGGCCGGGTCGAGCGCGGCATCGAGATAGGCAAAGCCGCTTGCCTGCAGCAAATGTGAACGTCCGGAACCGGCCTCGCCCCACAGGCAGAACGACGTATCGAGGCGCGTTCCGGCCAGCCACTCGGTGAACAAGGCCAGCGTCTCCGCATTGCCGCCGGCAACGAAATTGTCCAGCGAGGGCGGGCTTTCGGGAAGCAAATCGAGAATCAGCTGACGCATCGGGCGGTCGGAACAATACAGGGACGGCGATTTTAGCATCTGTACTCAACAGACCTTGCCGCCTTGCTTCTGCTCGAACGGCCGCTTGGATAGACGCTAAAGGTCGGGGATGGGGTTACGCGGAGGGAACGGTAATGCAGGCTGGATCACGGCAGGCCAGTTAAGGGCTGGTCCGCTGAATTCAACTCTGCCCGTGAGCTAGCTCACGAATTTCGGGGTGGTCGTGCTGTAAAATTATCTTAAATAATCATCTGAAGAATTATAAATGCCTGCATTTCTTGATGGATCAACAAGCCTTGGTGGTCGAAACAAGGTGTTATGCAATCCTTGCAAGGCGCAGGTATATCTTGGCATTGGGGTAACGATTAATAGTACGACGTGCGGGTGACTGACTTCATGTTCAACCAGGATTTTCGTTTTCTGCCGGCACCATTTCAGGTGGGTGACCATTTGCTCGACCGTCAGCATGATGGATTGTTCGAGTGTATGGATGCTTTGAAAAAGCTGTCCGGTGATCCGGGGGCCGCATACAAATGCAATGAAATCATGTCTGAACTGACCGGCAGACTGGCGCAGCACTTCGACTATGAAGAAGCGTTGATGAAGAAAATCGGTCTGAAAGGTGAATTGTTTGATCAGCATGTGGCTGCGCATACCAAGATCATGGACGAGATTTCGCAAATTCATTTGACATCCATATCCGGTGGCTACGGCGCGGTTGATGCCTTGCTGCCCAATGTGTCCAGGTGGGTGCTGAATCACTTGATGAAATACGATCTGAGTCTCAAGCCCTTGATTGAGGATGCCAACAGGAGAGCCTGACGGTCTTTTCAGGCTGCTTGAGACGCAGAAAGGGCGCCGGACAATGTGACTTGTCGGCGCCCTTTCTGTTTTTTGACCGGGATTACAGCCAGCTAAGCAGACCGTAGTTCTTCTTGCCGCGACGCAGGATGGTGAAGCGGCCGTAGAGGCGTTCATTGCCCGCAATCTGATGGTCGATCGAATCGGCCTTCTGGCCGTTGATGCTGACGCTGCCACTCTGGATGAAGCTGCGTGCTTCGGACTTGGACTTTGCCAGGCCGGCGGCGGCCAGCGCGTCGATCAGGCTGGTATTGGCCTTGTCGAGCTGGACGCCGGGCATGCCGTCCTGGGCGAGTTGTTCGAGGTCGTTTTCGGTCAGATCGGCGAGTTGGCCGGAGAACAGGCATTCGGTGATGCGGCGGGCGGCCATCAGGGCGACTTCGCCGTGCACCAGGCGGGTCGCTTCTTCGGCCAGGATGCGCTGGGCTTCGGGCTTGGTGCCACTGGCCTTGTCAGTCGCCTCGATCTCGTTGATACGGTCGACCGGTAAAAAGGTGAAAAATCGCAAGAACTTGTAGACATCGGCGTCGGCGGTGTTCAGCCAGAACTGGTAGAAGGCGTAGGGCGAGGTCTTTTTCGGGTCGAGCCAGATGGCGCCGGATTCGGTCTTGCCGAACTTGGTGCCATCGGCCTTGGTGATCAGCGGCAGGGTCAGGCCATAGACCTGCTTGTGGTGCAGGCGGCGGGTCAGGTCGGTGCCGGCGACGATGTTGCCCCACTGGTCGGAACCGCCGATCTGCAGGACGCAGCCGTGGCGCTTGTAGAGTTCGGCGAAGTCGTAGCCCTGGAGCAGGCTGTAGGAGAACTCGGTGTAGGAAATCCCCTGGTCCTCGCGCTGCAGGCGCTGCTGAACGGATTCCTTCTTGATCATGGCATTGACCGAGAAGTGCTTGCCGATGTCGCGCATGAATTCGAGGCAGTTCATGCCGCCGAACCAGTCGTAATTGTTGGCCATGATCGCCGCATTCGGGCCTTCGAAGTTCAGGAAGGGGGCGACCTGGCCGCGGATCTTGTCGACCCAGGTGGCGATGACGTTCGGTGTATTCAGCTTGCGTTCGGTGGCTTTGAAGCTCGGGTCGCCGATCATGCCGGTGGCGCCGCCGACCAGGGCAATCGGCTTGTGGCCGGCTTGCTGGAAGCGCTTCAAAATCAATACCGGGACGAGATGGCCGAGGTGCAGGCTGTCGGCCGTCGGGTCGAAGCCGCAATAGAGCGTTACCGATGCCTCCGTCAGCAGCTTGTCGAGCGCCTCGGCGTCGGTGATCTGGGCGATCAGGCCGCGATCCTGCAGATCCTGGATGAGGGGGGACTGGGTCATTGCTTTCTCCACGGGGCGGGCGCCCGCCCATCAAAAAACCGGCGCCAAAAAATCGGACCCGCGATTTTAGCAGAGCCGCGCTGTCAGGCCGGTGGGATGTATGGGGATTGGTGCTTTTGTTGGCTGATCGTAGCGTCAGGAATGATTGATTTTCTGAACAGCACGGTGACGTGGGCAGTCTGTCAGGTGGTCATTGACCATGCCGGACGCCTGCATGAAGGCGTAGCAGATGGTTGATCCGACAAACTTGAATCCGGCGCCCGTCAGCGCCTTGCTCATGGCATCGGACTGTGCGGTCTTGGCCGGGACTTCGGACAGGGATTGCCAATGGTTCAGGATCGGCTGACCATCGACAAAGGCCCAGAGAAAGCGGCTGAACGACTGACCGCTGGCTTCCAGCGCCAGATAGGATCGCGCATTTTGTATCGTGGCGGCCACTTTGGCGCGATTGCGGATGATGCCGGGATCGGCCAATAAGGCCGCCACCTTTCGGTCATCGTACAGGGCAATCTGGTGCGGGTCGAAACCGTCGAAGACGTTACGATAGTGTTCCCGTTTTTTCAGGACGGTTGCCCATGAAAGGCCCGCTTGGGCACCTTCCAGGATGAGCAGTTCAAACAGGGCGCGGTCGTCGTGAAGTGGCACGCCCCATTCGTGATCATGGTATTCGCGGTAGAGGTCGAATCCTTCGCTCCAGGGGCAGCGTTCCATGGTGATGGTTCCGGGTCAAGCCAGGCCGAGTGCTTTGTAGTACTCCGCGATGGCCGGCGTGCTGGCGATTCGTTGCATGTGTGCCTTGAGCTTGGGTGCAACCGTGTCGACCAGGTCGGCCGGAATGTGGTCAAGCTTGCCGGAACAGAGCCAGCGCACCAGAACGAAGGCTTTGAGGTCGGCGATGGTCAGGCGATCATCGGCAAAATAGCTGCCGCCGTGGCTGTCGAGTTGCGCAGACAGCCAGCCCAGGTATTGGGGCAAGGCGCCGCTCACCAATGAGTGGCGAGCGGTTTCGAGGGCTTCGCCGCTCAGCCCGAAGGTGGCACCGAGTTTGATATTCACGTCCTCCAGCGCCCCCAGGGTTTCATCACAGAGCAGGGCCTGGAAGTTGTCAGCCGGATACAGGCCGGCGAGCTTGCCGGCGAAGCGGGTGATGGCATCGCTTTGCGTGACTTGAACGCCATCAACGTGCAGCGTCGGTACCTGATTCAATGGTGTGGTCTTGCGGACCTCAGCAAAGGTACTGGGCGCAAATCGAAAGTCCTCGAATGGAATGCCGCCGAGGTGCAGGGCTAGGCGGGCTGGTTCGGCGCGGCCGCCGGGAAAGTCAAAATAGGTCAGCTTGAGTTTTTGCATGGCGTGTTCCATTCGTCTGGTGGGGGTGGATTGTCGGGTGTGATGGCGGTAGCCGGGCAATGATAGGCTGGAATGACCGTGCTTGCATTGCTGTACTCGGTGGCACGACCATCGGCGAAGTGCATCCCGCCGTCAGACCCTGCGGGAAGGAAAAAGATTCGGGCGATGGTTGGCGGTGGGCCGGTTTTTGTTTTTGACCGTTTTTTGCCGTTGACCGCAGCGGACTCGGCGCACCAGCGGTTAGGGGGCGTGAACGGTTTCGGGTAAAATTGCACTTTTTTCCGGCGGCGTATTGGCTGCCACCTACGCCGTCACCGGCCCAGACCTGACCATGACCCAGACTACTTCCCTCTCCTATCGTGATGCCGGCGTCGATATCGATGCCGGCGATGCCCTTGTCGAACGTATCAAGCCGCTGGCCAAGAAAACCCTGCGCGACGGCGTGCTTGGCGGCATCGGCGGTTTCGGCGCGCTGTTCGAAGTGCCGAAGCGCTACAAGGAGCCGGTGCTGGTCTCCGGGACCGATGGCGTCGGCACCAAGCTGCGCCTGGCCTTTGACTTGAATCGTCACGACACCGTCGGGCAGGATCTGGTTGCCATGAGCGTCAATGACATTCTGGTGCTGGGCGCTGAATCCTTGTTCTTTCTCGATTACTTCGCCTGCGGCAAGCTCGATGTCGATACGGCGGCTGCGGTTGTTGGCGGTATCGCCAAGGGTTGCGAACTGGCCGGTTGCGCGCTGATCGGTGGTGAAACTGCTGAAATGCCGGGCATGTACCCGGCCGGTGAATATGATCTCGCTGGCTTTGCGGTGGGTGTTGTGGAAAAGTCCAAGGCGATCGATGGCAAGGCGTCGATCGCCCCGGGTGACGTGGTGCTCGGCCTGGCTTCTTCCGGCGCCCACTCCAACGGCTATTCGCTGGTCCGCAAGATCATCGAGCGTTCCAAGCCGGACATGAACGCCAAGTTCGACGGCGAGCGCACGCTGGCCGACGTGGTCATGGCGCCGACCCGCATCTACGTCAAGCAGGTGCTGGCGACCATGGAAAAGGTC
>DAOLIO010000127.1:0-8678 GCA_035328505.1 Azonexus sp. | reverse complement strand
ACCGCAATTTCTGCAACAAGCTGTGGAACGCCACGCGCTTCGTGCTGATGAACGTTGAAGGTCACGATCTGGCTCTCGAACACCAGCAGAACGGTCCGGCCTGCGGCGGTTCCGCCCCGCTCGAATTCAGCTTTGCAGACCGCTGGATCGTCAGTCAGCTACAGCGTGTCGAAAAGGAAGTCGAGCAGCATTTCACCGACTACCGTTTTGACCTCGTCGCCCAGGCCATCTACAAATTCATCTGGGACGAGTTCTGCGACTGGTACCTGGAAATTGCCAAGGTCGAGATCCAGACCGGCAACGACGCCCAGCAGCGCGGCGCCCGCCGGACGCTGGTCCGCACGCTGGAAGCGATCCTGCGCCTGGCCCATCCGCTCATTCCGTTCATTACCGAAGAGCTGTGGCAGACGGTGGCCCCGATCGCCGGCCGCAAGACGCACGAGTCGATCATGCTTGCCGCCTACCCGCGCGCCGAGGAGTACAAGCTCGACCCGGCGTCGGAAGCCAAGGTCGAGCGCCTCAAGGCCCTGGCCTACGCGACCCGCAATCTGCGTGGCGAGATGAACGTCTCGCCCGCCCTGCGCATGCCTTTGCTGGTGGCGGGTGGCGGTGCCGAAATCGCCGAGTTCGCCGCCATCCTGCAAGCGTTGGGCAAACTGTCCGAAGTGCAGATCGTCGACGATATGCCGGCCGATGCCATGGCGCCGGTTGCCGTGGTTGGTGAAACCAGGCTGATGCTCAAGGTGGAAATCGATGTTGCCGCCGAACGTGTGCGCCTGGCCAAGGAAATCGAAAAACTCGAAAAGCAGATTTCGATTGCCCAGGGCAAGCTCAGCAACGAAGGTTTCGTTGCCCGCGCCCCGGCTGCGGTCATCGATCAGGAAAAGCAGCGGGTGGCCGACTTTACTGCCACCCTGGAGCAGCTCAAGCCTCAGCTGGCAAAGCTGGGAGCCTGACATGACCGACGCTGTCGCCCTCCCCGTCAACCGCTTTGCCCGCGTCTTCAAATGGTTGATGATCTATTGCGTTCTGGTCTGGATGTGGGGCCTGGCCCTGATGGCGGCCTGGCCTTGGGAAAAAGGCGGCGAATGGCTGCCGGCTTTTCCCCTCGTCGCCACCTGCAAGCCTGACACGCCATGCGTGATGCCCTACGGCGAACTGGCCAAGGCCCGCGCCGACGGACGACTGCAGGCAGCCAAGCCGCCGGTCGACAGTGGTGAAACGGCGTACGAACAGATCAACGTATCGTGGAAGCCGGGCAAGGAGCCGGGCTTGATCGAAACCACGGCCGCCGCCTGGAACTTCCAGATTTCCGTTCGCTATCGCATCGAGAACGACGAGCCGATACTGGTCAGCTACCGCGAAATCAGTATCAAGATGTTCCTGTACGCGCTCGGCGCAGCGCTGTTCAGCGCGGTTGGGCTTTATTTGCGTCAATTGCGCAAATAATTGCGGTCCCACGGTCAACCGGAAAAATCGGCCAAAATCGAAACGCTAGCGCAGCGTGACGCGAATCAAGCCACGCAGCGCATTGCCCATCCAGAAGCCGCCCGCCAGATCGGCCGGCCGCAACACCGCTTCCCGGGCCTGACCGCGCGCCAGCAAATCGGCGCGCAGCACCCCGGGCAAGGCGCCGCTCTCAATCGGCGGCGTCAGCAGCACACCATCGCGCTCGACAAAAATATTGCTCCGCGCCCCTTCGGCGACCTCGCCGCGCTCATTCAAAAAAACCAGGTCGAAAATCGGCGAATCGGCCGGCAGACTGTGCATGGCAGCGTCGTACAGCGTACGGACCGTCGTCTTGTGGCGGCGAAAAATATCGCGTGAATCGATGCATTCCGGGGCCATGGCCGCCAACCGGCTCTCGGGGGGAGATCCATCGAGCGCCGTCGACTGCACTTCAATCGACCCGGACTTGTCCAGCGTTACGCGGACCCGCCACGTTCCTTTGACCGGTTGCGCCCCCAACGCCCGAAATAATGATTGCTCGTCGAGCGGAAATCCGAAGTACTTTGCCGAACGCTGCAAGCGCGCCAGATGGCCAACCCACATCGGATACGTTCCACCGTCACGACGCAAGGTTTCAATCAACTTGAACCCGGGGTCACACTCACTCAGAAAATGGCCCTTGAGCAGACACTCTGCCCACTCCGCGGACGCTTCTGAATCAGCAACCACGCCGCTGCCAACGCCCAATTTCCCGCGGCCATCCCGCCCCAGCGCCAACGTGCGGATGGCCACGTTCAACTGAAAATCACCCGCCGGTGCCAGCCACCCGAGGGCGCCGGTATAAATGCCGCGCGCCGCGGTCTCCAACGCTGCAGCAATCTGCATGGCACGAATTTTCGGCGCACCGGTAATCGAGCCACAGGGAAAAAGGGCGCGCAATATCTCTTCAAAGCTGCGCTGGCCAACATCGGCCGAGATTTCGGAAACCATCTGCCAGACGGTTGGATACGCCTCGATCTCGAACAGTCGATCGACCGTGACGCTGCCATGGTCAGCGATACGCCCCAGGTCGTTGCGCAACAGATCGACGATCATCAAATTTTCAGCACGATCCTTGGCCGAATTTTGCAATTGATCAGCCGGCACGCTGCGCGCAGCGGTGCCCTTCATTGGCCGGGTCAGCAAACGCTCGCCACGCTTTTCCAGAAACAACTCGGGCGATAACGAAACCAGACCCTGTTCTGCATCACCGACGAAGCCGCCATAGCGCACCGGCTGGCGCTCGCGCAGCCGGGCATAAAGCGCCAGCGGCGCCCCGAACCAATCGAAGGTCAAGGGAAAGGTGAAATTGACCTGATAGCAATCACCTTCGAAAATCAGCTGTTTTATCCGGTTGACCGCAGCAATATAGGTCTTTTCATCGAGTCCCTGCTGCAGATCGCCTATTCCGGCAACAGTACCTTCTACCTGCCCGGCCAGCCAGCTATCTGCCGCCTCTGCCCCCATGGGCAGGCGTTCGCTGAACCGCCAGAAACGCGCCAGAGGCAACCGACCAGGCTGCCAACCCGGCGGCGCCGACGCTGGCTCCAGCAGATAGCCCAATTCGTAGTCCAGTGCGACGACCGTCCACTGCGGATCGCCTTGCAGCTGGCGCAGCGCAGTGTCCAGCGATGCACGGTCGAAGATCTCAAGGCAATCGATCAGTCCTGCGAAAAGCCAAGCGGCGGGTTCACCCGCCGGCGCCCGCCTATCCTCGAAAAATGCGATGAGATCGGTGCTCATTTGCGTTTGAGGTAGAACTCGAAAACGCGATTTTCTTCTTTTTGCCCCAACAATTCGTTGCCAGTCTGCTTGGCAAAGGCGGGGAAATCCTTCATGGCCCCCGGATCCGTTGCCTGAACGCGCAGAATCTTGCCTGACTCCATCTCGGCAAGCGCCTTCTTGGTGCGCAGGATAGGCAGCGGGCAGTTCAGCCCTTTAACATCGAGATCGCGATCGAATTCCATGGTGATTTGGTATGCAGGATTGGATCGCCTATTTTAACGCTACCAACTCCGCTTTTCCTTCAGTTCCTCGTTCAGGCGCTGCTTCATTTCGCGCAAACGCCCATCGATCGAAGACATTTCGAAAAAATTCGCATCGCCGGCCTTTTGCGCCAGTTCAAGTTGCTCAACAGCGCCCTGTGTTTGCCCCTGCAAAGCAAAAACCTCGGCCAATGCCCGGTGCTGCATGGCCTTCTTGCCCAGGCCGGCGTAACTCTCTGCGCGCATTTTATGGAAACGAACATCGTCAGGATAATTGCCGAGCTGCGCCTCGGAAAAGCGCAGCGACTCATCAAAGCGCCCAGCGCCAATCAAGGCGTTGCCGTATCCATAAAGCAGACCATGGTTGAGGGGAAAGCGCACCATCGCATCGCGATACGCCGTCAGCCCCCCGGCCGGATCGCCTTCGGCAATCCGGATATCGGCCCGCAGATGCTCCAGCATGGGCGCCGACACCTTGAGGCGGCGTATGGTATCCATCTCCTGCTCCGCCGCACGCCAGTCGCGATTCCGGTAATAAGCGTACGCCAGGCCATAACGGATAGCGGCCTCGGAAGCAAACTTCCGTTCGCGCAGCAAGGTCTCAAGATCCTTGATCGCATCACCCGGCGTTCCCTGAATGGCTCGGACCTTGGCGCGCACCAGTTGAAAATCGATGCTGTCAGCCACTTGCCGATAAGGAACCGCCTGCTCGCGATTCTGCATGTCTGTCAGGCGCTCGCCGGTCAGTGGATGCGTGCGAAGATAAGCCGTTGCGTTGTTCTCATAAAGTCGCACGGATTTTTGCAGGCGCTCAAAGAAAGCGGCCATACCCCTGACGTCAAAACCGGCCTTGCGCAATACGTCAAAGCCCTGGCGATCAGCCTCGCGCTCGAAATCCCGCGAAAAGGCGAGTTGCGCCGAGATTGCCCCTGCCTGGGTACCGGCAATCGCCGCCCCTGCCATTTGACCGCTCGAACGCGCCGCCAACAGTGCCAAGGCCATCGCAATCATCGAGGCCATGCCGATCTTCTTCGACTGAAACACCTGGCGGGCAATATGGCGCTGGGTTACGTGTGAAATTTCATGGCCCAGCACGCCAGCGAGTTCGGATTCCGTCTGGGTCGACGCAATCAACCCGGTATGCACGCCGATATAGCCGCCCGGCATGGCAAAGGCGTTGATGCTCGGATCGTTGATCGGAAAGAAATAAAAGCCAAAACCAGGATCGGCACTGACTGCGACCAGGCGATTTCCCAGTTGATTCAGATAATCCTCGACGTCGGCATCGTCCAGATATGACGGTTCCCGCCAACGGATTTCGTGCATGATCTGCTGGCCGATTTTTTTCTCGGCGCTCACCGACAGCTCATTGCTGGCAACGTCGCCCAATTCCGGCAGATCATCGGCGCGCAAAGGCTGCACAGTCAGCGCGCAAGCTAGAAAAGTGGCGATCAGGCGTCGGCAAAGTAGCATGGTGCTATGATACCGCAGCCCTGAATGCCCCTCTTGTAGCGGATCGTAACCAATCAGAAATCCCGTGAACAATCAGACACTGACTCATTTCGACAGCGCCGGACAGGCCCATATGGTCGACGTTGGCGCAAAAGCAGAAACCGCGAGAATCGCGCGGGCTGCCGGCAGCATTTTCATGAAGCCGGAAACCCTCGCCCTCATCCGTTCCGGCGCCGCCAGCAAAGGTGATGTTCTGGGCATCGCCCGCATCGCTGCCATCCAGGCGTCCAAACGCACCGGCGACCTGATCCCCCTTTGCCATCCGATCGCGCTGACACGCGTCGCCGCCGACTTCAGCATCGACGAAACGCACAATGCCATCCACTGCGAAGTAACCGCCGAGTGCTTTGGGCGTACCGGCGTCGAAATGGAAGCGCTGACAGCCGTTTCCATCGGACTGCTGACCATTTACGACATGACCAAGGCCGTCGACCGTGGCATGCGTATCGACAATATGCGACTCGTCGAAAAAACCGGCGGCAAATCCGGCCGCTGGATAGCCGAATAACCCATGCCAGGCCTGTTCGAATTACGCCGAAATTTTCTGAAAGGCAGCACATCCGCCGCCCTGCTCTTCCCGCTGCTGGCCGCCGGGTTACTGAAGCCGACGCGAGTGCTGGCTGCCGAATGGAACAAGAATGCCTTTACTGCGCGAAACATCAATGACGCGCTCAAAGCCTATGGCGGCAATAACGCAGTGGAATCACGCGACATTCTGATTAACGCGCCGGAAATCGCCGAGAACGGCGCCAAGGTTGAAGTTGAGATTACCAGCAACATCGCCAGCACCCGAAGCCTGGCCATCTTTGCGGACAAAAACCCCATGCCAATCTGTTCAGCAATCGACTTTTCTCCCCCGGCACTACCCTATGTCAAAGCGCAGATCAAACTGGCAGAAACCACCCGCATCCGGGCAGTCGCAAAATCGGCCGATGGTAAAACCCATGTCGCTTTCCGCGAAATCAAGGTCACACTTGGCGGATGCGGAGGCTGAACATGGCAGAACAGATCAAGATTCGCGTCCAGAACAAGGGTGACATCAGCGACATTCGCATCTTGATGCAACATCCAATGGAAACCGGACAGCGCAAGGATGACATGGGACAAACAGTTCCGATCCATTTCATCCATAATTTCACGGTCAACCTGAATGGCAAGCCAATGATCGAAGGTCTGCTCAACACATCGATTTCAAAGAATCCGCTGTTCACCTTCAAGGCGCGCGGCATCAAGGCCGGTGACAAGCTCTCCGTTGCGTGGATCGACAATGGAGGAGACCACCGTCAGGACGAAATAACCATCACCTGATCACGCCATCGGTAATCTGGTCCGCCAACGAAAAAGCCCGCCTGAAACCAGACGGGCTTTTTAACGTGCAGCTATCCGGAGCTTAGGCGCTCTGGATGTTGGACGCCTGCTTACCCTTAGGGCCTTGCACGACATCGAAGGAAACTTTTTGACCTTCCTTCAGAGTCTTGAAACCATTCATGTTGATGGCGGAAAAATGCGCGAAGAGATCTTCGCTGCCATCATCAGGCGTGATAAAACCAAAACCCTTGGAATCATTGAACCACTTGACAGTACCGATTGCCATGTTTGCAACTTTCTTACAATAGACGAACAAATTACGGGTCTCCCCGACTCCCTGTTTGAGCTCAGTGACCCGGTGCATCACAGCAACCTCGATACAGCTTGAAGCCAAACACGATTGCTTTCTACGCCAGTTAAATTATGCCGTCAACACATTTAAATGCGGCGGCGCAGCAAATTTACCCTATGTCAATCGCCCGACTGATCTTGAAATCCGGCGTTTCATCTCAATCTTTCTTATTGCAGATTAAGACGGACTGTATAAAATCGAACGCATGGCTACGAAGGTTCAGGAAGGCGGACAACTTGAAGCAAAGCGCAGCAAGCTGGGCCCGCCAAAGATGTACAAAGTGGTGTTGCTGAACGACGATTACACGCCGATGGATTTCGTCATCACCGTTCTGCAGCGTTTTTTTTCTCTGGATACTGAACAAGCGACGCGAATCATGCTCAAAGTTCACAACGAGGGTCGAGGTGTGTGCGGGGTCTTTCCCCGGGATATCGCCGCGACCAAGGTTGATCAAGTGATTGCATTCGCCCGCATGCACCAACACCCGCTTGCCTGCATCATGGAGGAAAACTGATGATTGCCCAGGAACTCGAAGTCAGCCTGCACATGGCGTTTGTCGAGGCGCGTCAAAAACGTCACGAGTTCATCACTGTCGAACACCTTTTGCTGGCACTGATCGACAACCCGTCTGCCGCGGAAGCCTTGCGCTCTTGTGGGGCCAAGCCTGATGCGTTGCGCAAGGATCTGACCAATTTCATCGATGAGCATACGCCCACCGTTTCCGGTGAAGATGACATTGACACCCAACCAACGCTCGGATTCCAGCGTGTCATCCAACGCGCCATTCTGCACGTTCAATCATCGGGCAAGAAAGAGGTTAACGGAGCCAACGTCTTGGTCGCCATTTACGGTGAAAAGGACTCGCATGCGGTCTATTTCCTGCAAAAACAGGGTGTAACCCGGCTGGATGTCGTCAATTTCATATCGCACGGCATCAGCAAGATACCGCAACCCAAGGCAGCTGCAGAGACCGAAGTGGAAACCGAAGGCGAGAAGACTGAAGCTGGTCCGCTGGAACAATACACGATCAACCTCAACGCATTGGCTCTGCAGGGCAAAATCGACCCTTTGATTGGCCGCGACAAGGAGCTTGAGCGCGTTATCCAGACGCTATGCCGCCGCCGCAAGAACAACCCGTTGCTGGTTGGCGAAGCCGGCGTCGGCAAGACGGCGATCGCCGAAGGCCTTGCCCGCAAGGTTGTGGAAGGTGACGTCCCTGAAATCCTGGCCAAGGCAAATGTCTACTCGCTGGACATGGGTTCGCTGTTGGCCGGCACCAAGTATCGTGGTGATTTCGAGCAGCGTCTGAAAGGCGTGCTCAAAGCCTTGCAGGACAACCCGCACGCTATCTTGTTCATCGATGAAATCCACACGCTGATCGGTGCCGGTTCGGCCTCGGGCGGCACGCTGGATGCCTCCAACCTGCTAAAGCCAGCGTTGTCATCCGGACAGCTGAAGTGCATCGGCGCGACGACCTATACTGAATTCCGTGGCATTTTCGAGAAGGACAGCGCACTTTCACGCCGCTTCCAGAAAATTGATGTCAACGAACCGTCAGTGGCGGAAACCGTGGAAATCCTCAAGGGTTTGAAAGCTCGCTTCGAGGCTCACCACGGTATCAAATATTCCGCAACAGCCATTTCATCGGCGGCCGAACTTGCCGCCCGCTACATCACTGACCGCCATTTACCCGACAAAGCGATCGACGTCATTGATGAAGCTGGTGCAGCGCAGCGGATTCTGCCCAAATCGAAGCAGAAAAAAGTCATCAACAAAACAGACATCGAAGAGATTGTTGCAAAGATCGCCCGCATTCCGTCGCAGCATGTGTCGCTGGATGATCGTGGCGCGCTGAAGAATCTAGACCGTGACTTGAAGGCTGTGGTTTTTGGCCAGGACAAGGCCATTGATGCGCTGGCCAAGGCCATCAAGATGGCCCGCTCAGGGCTGGGCAACCCGGGCAAGCCGATCGGTTCATTCCTGTTCAGCGGCCCGACCGGCGTTGGCAAGACTGAGGTCGCCAAGCAACTGGC
>DAOLIO010000126.1:0-8702 GCA_035328505.1 Azonexus sp. | reverse complement strand
CCTTTGCGGTCAAACTGGGCTTGGGCAGCGACAGCGCGAATGAGCCGCGCGCTGCGATGTCGCGTGCTCTCGTGGTTGATGACAGCCCGCTGTCTCGCGCCATCCTCATCCGCTTGTTCGAGAAAAACGGCTACTCCGCCGTCCCGGCCGAGTCTGGCGAGCAGGCCTTGCAACTGCTTGCCGAGGCACGCGTCGCACCTTTCAAATTGGTCACCATCGACCTCAACATGCCAGGCATGGATGGCCTGGAACTGGCTGAAGCAATCCGAACGCAGACCTTGCAGTCACCCAAGCTGGTCATGGTCACGGCCGCCGATACGGCGCTTCTTGAAGGGGACAGTCGACTGGGTTGCTTCGATGCCATGCTTAACAAGCCCGTCACCGCTACCCAGATTGGCCGATTGGTGGCTGAATCCTTTCAAAAAGCAACGTCCGCATCGCCAGCCCACGCGGCCAGTCTGGCCGGGTTACGGGTCCTTCTGGTGGATGACATGCCAACCAATCAATTAATCGGTTGCGAGCTGCTGGAATCCCTCGGCATCACGGTAGACACGGCAGACAATGGCGCGCGTGCATTGAAGAAACTTCTCGAAGACGCTACCATCTATGACATCGTCTTGATGGATGTCCAAATGCCGGAAATGGATGGCCTGGAGGCTACCCGGCGCTTGCGAGCCAGCAAGTGCCGGCCAGACCTGCCGATCATCGCAATGACAGCGCATGCATTGGATAGCGAACGTCAGCGTTGTCTCGCAGCGGGCATGAATGATTTTCTGACGAAGCCGATTGATCCTGATTTATTGCAGCAGATGTTGAGTCGCTGGCAACCCAAACACGCACCAAGCAACCATGCCCCAAAACAAGAGAGCACTTCCATGAATTCAACCGATGGATTTCCTGACCTACCGGGCATCAACACGGCCGACGGCTTGAAACGGATGATGAACAAGCCAGCGCTTTACGAGAAAGTCTTGCGCGACTTTTATGCCAGGTTCAATGACGAACCGACACACATCCGCACGGCACTGGCAAGCGGCGATTTTTCGACTGCGGAGCGGCGAGCCCACAGCACGAAGGGACTCGCCGGTACCATTGGCGCCGCGGGACTGCAGTCCGCTGCCAAGGCGCTTGAGGATGCGATGCACGCAGGGGAAATGCCGTCAGAAACCATTTTTGGCCAGTTTGAACGAGAACTGGGCATCGTTATCGAAGGCATCGCCTGCGGTTTTGATATCGATCAGCCAGGCTGAACGTCGACCTTAGAAATCAGCCGAAGCTTCCCAGACAATATTTGCTTTGGGACCCCCCTTGCTGGTGCGCTCCAGCATGTCAATCAATGGCCAGGCACGCTGACTGATCGCGACAACCGGCTCTTTCTTTTTTCCGGTTTTTTCATCCACTTCATCGTCTTGCGGTGGGGGGGTGTCAGCATTCTTCACCGCCTCGCTCAAGCGCCGCGCAGCATCTGCCATTTCTGCCTGAGTAAAGGTACCCCGCGCCGTTGTTTCTTTACCTATAGCCTGCAACAAGGGGC
Organism: Azonexus sp.; assembly: GCA_035328505.1. GTDB lineage: Bacteria > Pseudomonadota > Gammaproteobacteria > Burkholderiales > Rhodocyclaceae > Azonexus. The sequence goes on along the minus strand of DAOLIO010000126.1, from coordinate 7,168 downwards.
GAGCTGCTTCGGCGAACATCAGAATTTCACCGGTTTCACTGGATAAAAAGCGGACTAGCATTCATTTTCCTTTCGGGACGTTGATTCCTGGTTGTCACACTATCCAGCCTTGTGCACAATGACCTGAAGGGAGACAACAAATATGATGACCAATAGTACAGGCAATCCACTGGATACGGGGGCAGATGAACTCGAGCGCAGTGCACTGGAGGAATGTGTCAAGCGCCAACGGGTTGACCGGCTGGTTTCGGTATTGATCCTCACCGACAAGCGTTGCGAGATGGCCATCAAATTTGCCCGCCTTGGTGCGCAGGTCGTGGTCGCAAACACCCTCGCACACAAGCAGGAGATCGAAGGAAGAATCCTCGCTGCCGGTATGCGGGACGACATTACATTTGCCACTGCGGCCCTGTCCCAGCTGCCAGACAATTTACCCAACGCGCCATTCGACATCATCGTCCTTGGCAGCAACTTGTGCTCCCTTCCCTACGATGAGGCCTGCCGGGTCGTACGACAATTACTCCTCAAGCTGAAAATTGGCGGCAAGCTTTACATTTCCCTGCTCGGCTTGCATTCCGAACTGAGTGAGGGCTATGCCGACCGCGATCTGACCATTGATCAGCGTTTCTCGGCGCTCTCCCCGACACTGGCCGATAAATACGATATTCGCCAGCCGGTTTGTCTGTATTCCGAGCGCAACCTGTTCACCTTGCTTCTTGAAGTCGGTGCCAGCGTGCTGCGTACGTTGACCACAACCTATGGCAACGTCAAGGGCATCGCTGTTCGAGTCTAGTGCACCACGCTGCTCGGTTTGCTGCTGGCTTGATGCAGAAGGCGTGCCGAAGTCTTCGGCATTTTCGACAATCGATATTCCAGACCTTCGATGTTAAGAATTGGCATTGACCTTGGCGGCACCAAGATAGAGATCATCGCGCTGAATGACGACGGCCTCGAACTCACCCGCCGGCGGATACCCACCCCGCAGGGGGACTACACCGCCACACTGATGGCCGTCGCCACGCTGGTCGAAGAGACCGAAGGCCACCTGGGACAACGCGGAACAGTCGGCATTGGCATTCCAGGCGCCGAGTCACTGGCCACCGGACTGATCAAGAATGCCAATTCAACCTGCCTGATCGGCCAGCCGTTAAAAAGAGACCTGCAAGCATTACTGCAACGTGACATACGCCTCGCCAACGATGCGAACTGCTTTGCGCTGTCGGAAGCGATTGATGGCAGCGGACAGATTGCCGAGACCATCTTTGGCGTCATACTGGGAACCGGCGTTGGCGGTGGCATCGTGATCCGCCGCCAAGTATTGGTCGGTGCCAATGCGATTGCCGGTGAGTGGGGGCACAATCCGTTGCCCCTGCCAACGGCCGATGAGTTTCCTTTGCCCGATTGCTACTGCGGGCGTCGCGGCTGCGTCGAAGCCTATCTTTCAGGACCGGCGCTGGCAGCGGACCATCATCGCCATACGGGAGAGTTACTCAGTGCCGTCGAAATCGACGGCCGCGCCAGTTCAGGTGATACCGCCTGCGAAGCGACGCTGCAGCGCTACGAAGCGCGCCTTGGGAGAGCGCTGGCCAGTGTCATCAACATTCTGGATCCCGACGTTATCGTGCTGGGGGGCGGCTTGTCGAAAATGCAGCGGCTCTACCGCAATTTGCCGATATCCTGCGGTCAACACGTTTTTTCGGACGTTTTTGAAACAAAATTTCTGCCACCTACCCACGGGGACTCCTCCGGGGTTCGAGGCGCTGCATGGTTATGGGATTGATGGCAAAATCCGGCGACCATGATCCAAGTTACCCTGTTCATTGGCGGCATCCGGCCGCTGCCCGACTCCGGCCGCCCGACCGGCATGTACAAAACGCGGGTTAGCACCCCCCTCGAACTGGGACAGGACGGCTTTGTCGGCGATTTTCAAGCCGACCGACGCGTACATGGTGGTCCGGAAAAAGCGCTTCACCTCTACCCGGCAAAACATTACGCCAGGCTCGCAGAACGCTTTCCGGATGCTGCGGCACAACTGGTGATCGGCAGTCTTGGTGAAAATATCTCGAGCATCGATCTCGATGAAAATGATGTGCGGATCGGTGACATCTGGCGCCTGGGCAGTGCCCGCATACAAGTTTGCCAGCCCCGCAATCCCTGCTGGAAAATTGACGAACGTTTTGCCAGTGACGGCATGGCTGCCTTTATCGCAGAACATCGCCTGACTGGCTGGTACTGGTCCGTAGTGACCCCAGGCGTGGTTGCCCCGGACGATGGGCTTGAAATGGACACAAAAGCCGATGATGCGTTGACACTGGCCGACGCGATGGCCTGCTGGCAAGCGCACCGCCCTGACCTGACTGTGCTTGAAAAGCTTGCAGCGACCCCCGGAATTGCCCGCCAATGGCAACAAAAAATCTCCACCCGCATCGATTGGTTGCGGAAAAACCTGAAAAATCGCAGCTCGTCACCTGAATCTGTTGATGTGGAACGGAATAAGGCGTGATTGCCTTCGACGCGCGTCGCCTCTGGATCCGATTGTTTCTGCCCTTCGCTGCGGGCTACTTTCTGTCGTATCTGTTCCGAACGGCCAACGCCGTGATCGGCCCCGTCCTCGCACAGGAACTCAGTCTTGGCGACAACGCGCTCGGTCTGCTGACCAGCACCTATTTTCTTGCCTTCGGCGCGGCACAGTTGCCGCTCGGCATGCTGCTGGACCGCTTCGGGCCTCGCCGCGTCGAGGCCGGCTTACTGGTACTGGCAGCCACGGGCGCCACGGTTTTTTCCATGTCGACCACGTTGAGCGGCCTGGCCATAGGCCGCGCACTGATCGGCCTCGGCGTTTCCGCCTGCCTGATGGCCTCATTCAAAGCCTTTGCCCAGTGGTTTCCAGCAAATCGTCAGGCCTCATTAACCGGCTGGATCATGGCGTCCGGTGGACTGGGCGCTTTGGCCGCATCCAAACCGCTGGCGTTTGCCCTCAATTTTACGGGCTGGCGAGAAATTGCACTCGGGCTTGCGCTGGCTACGTTGATAGTCGCGACCACGATCTGGCTTTCCGTGCCCGACAAAGCCAGCGAAACCAAGGGCGCAGGCTTCATGAAGCAACTTGCCGGTGTCAGGATGGTATTTTCGGATCGCCATTTCTGGCGGTATGCACCGATGGGATTCTGGATGACCGGCGGTTTCATGGCTGTGCAGGGACTGTGGGCATCACGCTGGATGACGGTGCTGGAAGGACTGGATCACGCCGCAATTGCGAATCGCCTGACCTGGATCAGTACGGCCATGCTCGCCGGTTTCCTGTTCATGGGCTTCTTCGCCACCACCCTGGTACACCGTGGCATCAGGCTGGAGAAGATCTATCGCGGCGCTATGATGCTTGCTATTGCCTGTTTCTGCCTGATCGCCAGTCGCCCGGATTTCGCTGGAAACCTTCTGTGGCCAGTCCTTGGCGCCTGCTTCTCGCTCTCCAACATCTCCTACTCGCTGGTTGCCCAGTCGTTCCCAACCACCCTCTCCGGACGGGCAAACACGTCGCTCAATCTGCTCGTCTTTGTCGGCGCATTCGGACTTCAATGGGGGATCGGGGCGCTGGTGGATACGCTACAGGCCAATGGCTGGAGCAGCACCGCCGCTTTCCGACTCACGTTCTTTGCCTTACTCAGCGGCCAACTGGGCGCATTCATCTGGTTTCTGCGCCCAGCGCCAGCGAAGCAAGGCCCGCTCGCAGCCTGAGCCACATCACATGGCAAGAACGCTGCATCAAAACTCGAGCGGATCAACCTCGATATGCCAGCGCAACTTCGTCGGTGACTTGATACCCTGAATGGCCTCTCGCCAACATGGCAGAAACTGCTGCAAGGCTGGCCGTGAATGAGATTCGGCCAACAATTGCCCACGCTCCAGATTGGCCAGTCGGGCCAGTTTCATTGGCACCGGATCGTAAATCAGGACATTGTTATGCTCCGCAATGACTGGCAATGCAGCGGCTGTCTTCAGAAAAGCGATGGCGTCCGCCATATCGGGCGATTCGGCACGCAGCATTGCCTGAAAGGCATAAGGCGGAAATCCCGCCTGCTCACGCTCCTTGAGTTGCTGCGCGGCAAACCCCGGGTAATCGTGATCGACCAATGCCGCAAACAAGGGATGATCGGGGTACTCGGTTTGGATCAGCACCTCTCCTTTAAGCTCAGCCCGCCCGGCCCGACCCGCAACCTGCATCAACTGGGCAAACAGGCGTTCCGGCGCCCGCCAGTCGGCGGCATAAAGTGCAGCGTCAGCGCCAAGTGCACCAACCAGCGTCAATTTCGGGAAATCGTGTCCTTTAGCCAACATCTGGGTCCCGACCAGAATGTCCGCTTGCCCACCATGAATGAGTGCAAGCATTGCCTCCCATTGCTTGCGGCTCTTCACCGAATCACGATCGACACGGAGGATGCGTGCATCCGGAAATTGCTCCTGTAACCAGACCTCCAGGCGCTGCGTGCCACGCCCGAACGGATGAATATCCTGATTGCCGCAGGTCGGACAGGCCCTCGGAATACGGTGTTCGCAACCGCAGTGATGGCAGCGCAAACGGCGATCTGCAAGGTGCAGCACCATGTTTGCAGCACAACGCGTGCAGCGCGAGATCCAGCCACAGGCCGGGCAGGCCAGTACGGGGGCGTATCCACGGCGGTTCAAAAAAACGAGGCTTTGTTCGCCGCGAGCCAGGCGTTCCTGGATGGCGGCGATCAATGGCTCGCTGACCCCCTCCTTCAAAGCCATCTTTCGCGTATCGAGAATGTGTACAACGGGGAGCGTTGCTTCGGGATTGGCGCGCTGATTGAGCGACAACAGGCCATAGCGCCCGCCTTGCGCGTTTGCCCACGACTCCAGTGACGGTGTCGCCGAACCGAGCACAATCGGTATGCCCAGCTGGTGGGCACGAAAGACAGCGACATCACGGGCCGAGTAGCGCATACCATCCTGCTGCTTGAAGGATGAATCGTGCTCTTCGTCAATGACGATCAGGCCCAATCGCGGCAGCGGTGTGAAGATCGACAGTCGGGTACCCAGAATAATGCTGGCCTCCCCCCCAAATGCTGACCGCCAATGGCGTTCGCGAGCAGCCTCGGCCAATTCGCTATGCAGGGAAACCACACCGGCATCAGGAAAGCGGGCGCGGATCCGACCTTCAAGCTGCGGGGTCAAGTTGATTTCCGGAACCAGCAGCAGGGCCTGCTTGCCGTCCGCCAAGGCCTGCGCCACAAGGCGAAGGTATACCTCGGTTTTTCCACTACCGGTCACCCCATGCAACAGATGAACCGAAAAACCTGCAGCCGGTTTGATCGCCGCCAGCGCCGCACGTTGCTCCTCAGTCAACAGCGGTGGCTGTATGGCAACTTGCTCCGTTCTGACACGGGCATTGCGCCGAATCGGCGGATCGAGACGCTTAAGTCCGACAGGCAATGCCTGAAGGACAACCTCGCCAAATGCAGCCTGATAGTAGGTACTCGCAAATTCGCATAGCTTGAAAAAATCAGCGGGCAGCGGGGGCAAGTCACGCAGTATCTCGCCCGCCATCTTTATCTGGTCTTTTGGCCAGTCGCTTTCGACGACAACGTCGATAATCACGCCGATCTTTTCACTGCGGCCGAATGGCACACGAACCCGAAAGCCGATGTCCGCGGTCGACGCGGAATTCGCCCCATAATCAAAAAGGCGATACAGCGGCAAATCTAGAGCAACGCGCAATACGGGCATGGATTTACCGGCCGAAGCCGTCGTTCCTTCAAAAAATCCGATTTATAGGGGGCCAATACGGATTTTTTGAGTTGTCCACAAAATCTGTGGATAAGTTTGTGGATTTCTTTTCGACCTTGGCGCCGAGTCACGGTTTGGTAAGGGTTTTGTCACTCTGCCGAAATATTGAGCAACAGGCAATTTCATTTAAATTCATTGACTTAAATAAACGCCTTTGAGTCAAGGGGTTTTCTGGATTTATTTGCAGTGAAAGGTAAAGCTCTGTGTATAAGTCAAGCCAAACCTCTCACTTATTGCTATCACTTCCGTAATAGGCGGCTGTGAGCGTGCACTGCCTCGACAAGGGCCGTGACACTTTCTGGCGGAGTGAATTGGGATATCCCGTGGCCAAGGTTGAATACGTGGCCAGTGTTGCCCGCACCGAAGCTATCCAGCACCTTTTTCGCTTCGGCCGCGACAATGTCGGGTTGAGCAAACAGGACATTCGGATCGAGATTTCCCTGAAGCGCTACCTTGTCGCCGACGCGACGACGGGCATCACCAATGTCAATTGTCCAGTCTAGGCCAACGGCATCGCATCCAATATCGGCAATCTTTTCCAGCCACAGGCCACCGTTTTTGGTAAACACAATGCTGGGAATTCGCTGGCCGTCTTTTTCTTTTTTCAGACCGGCGACAATGCGTCGCATATATTGCAACGAAAATTCCTCGTAGGCTGCATTCGAGAGCGAACCACCCCACGTATCGAAGATCATCACGGCCTGGGCGCCACTATCGATCTGGGCGTTCAGGTAGGCAATGACTGAATCCGCAGTCACCGACAGAATACGGTGGAGCAAATCAGGGCGGTTATACAGCATCCCCTTGATATTGCGGAAGTCACTGGAGCCCTCGCCTTCAACCATATAGCAAGCCAGCGTGTAAGGACTGCCGGAAAAGCCGATCAGCGGCACGGAATTATCAAGCGCCCGACGGATTTCTGAAACAGCATCCATCACATAACCCAGATGCTCGTAAGGATCGGTTACGGTCAGGTTGTTGATGGCCCATTCCTCTCGCAACGGACGCTCGAATTTCGGACCCTCGCCTTCGGCGAAATACAGACCGAGACCCATCGCATCCGGTACTGTCAGAATGTCAGAGAAAAGGATAGCCGCGTCCAGATCATAGCGGGCCAAAGGTTGCAGCGTGACTTCGCAGGCCATGGTCGGCGATTTACAGAGATTCAGGAAGTTACCTGCGCGTTTGCGGGTTTCGCAATACTCGGGCAGATAACGACCCGCCTGACGCATCAGCCACAGCGGGGTGTATTCAGTCGGCTCTTTAAGAAGGGCGCGCAGGAAAGTATCGTTCTTGGGTCGGCTCACGTCGGACTCCGCCAGAAAATCGGAAAGGCGGAATTATCCGCCTTTCCGGGCGCCGG
>DAOLIO010000125.1:0-8886 GCA_035328505.1 Azonexus sp. | reverse complement strand
GCCAGACTCCCCATAAAAAAGCCCGTTACTAATCAGTAACGGGCTTTTTGCTTGAATCTTCCAAAAAAGCGATAGTTCGCTTGTTAGTTGCTATGTTTTCTGGCGTTTGAATCGTCGGAACGGTAGCCACCTTTGGCTTTCTATTTCCCGCTGAGAAATGCCTACTGAGCGCGTGATATATTGCTTCGCATGAATGACAAGAATATTGGCGAACATCGCCTGGCACTCGCAGAGGTGCTTGAGTGGATGATTGAGGATGGGCTGGTCGGCAAAGACGTTGCCGACTCACTCAAGACTGAACGTCGTCTGCATGGTGGGAAGATCCACCCGCTGATCGTGATTGCGGATCAAAAATGGCGAAGTCCACAACCACCTGTCCGCCTGCTCAGCCTGGAAGTCTTGACGGAATGGCTGGCCGCGCGTACGGGGCTTGACTACCAGCATATTGATCCGCTCAAAATTGATTTCACCGGGGTGGCTGAAGTGATGTCCAGCGCCTATGCGGCACGGTTTGGCATTCTCCCGGTTCAGGTAACGACGCGTGAAATCGTGATTGCGACCGCAGAGCCGTTTGTGCGCGAATGGGTTGATGAACTGCAGCAAATCTTGCGCAAACAAATTCGCCGGGTCATGGCGAACCCGGATGACATCAGCCGATATCTGATTGAGTTTTTCAATCTGGCCAAGTCTGTCAAGAAGGCAGCGGCTAAAGGTGAAGTCACGTCAGGGCTGTCGAGTTTTGAACAGCTGGTCGAGTTGGGCAAGGGCAATAAGCAGTTTGATGCCAACGATCAACATATTGTCCATATTGTCGATTGGCTATGGCAGTACGCATTTGATCAGCGTGCGTCGGACATCCATATTGAACCTCGTCGGGATCTCGGTATTGTTCGGTTTCGTATCGACGGTGTGCTGCATCAGGTTTATCAGATTCCGATGGCGGTCATGAATGCAATGACCAGTCGGATCAAACTGCTGGGTCGCATGGATGTCATCGAAAAGCGTCGACCGCAGGATGGGCGAATCAAGACCAGGACTCCGGCGGGCCAAGAGGTCGAACTCCGGCTATCGACCTTGCCGACTGCCTTTGGCGAAAAGCTGGTCATGCGGATTTTTGACCCGGAGGTGCTGGTTCGCGATTTCCGCTCGCTTGGATTTTCCGATGAGGATCAATCTCGGTGGAAGCAGATGACTGGTTCCCCGAATGGCATCATCCTGGTCACCGGACCGACCGGCTCAGGCAAGACTACGACGCTCTATACAACCCTGAAACAGTTGGCCACGCCGGAGGTGAACGTATGTACCATCGAGGATCCCATCGAAATGGTCGAAGCTGCGTTCAACCAGATGCAGGTGCAGCAGAGCATTGATCTTGGGTTTTCTGATGGTGTGCGCGCCTTGATGCGGCAAGATCCGGACATCGTCATGATTGGCGAAATCCGTGACCTGGAAACGGCTGAGATGGCCATTCAGGCTGCATTGACCGGGCATCTGGTGTTATCAACATTGCATACGAACGATGCCCCTTCGGCAATTACACGCCTGCTGGATCTGGGCGTACCGGCCTATTTAATCAACTCCACATTGCTTGGCGTCATGGCGCAGCGTTTGGTGCGTACCTTGTGTCCGCATTGCAAGAAGCCCATGCCAACGACAGAAGACCAACGCGCTGCCTGGCGTTCGCTGGTTGCCCCCTGGAAATCAGGCGAGCCCGCGCAGATCTGGCAACCGGTCGGTTGTCTGGAGTGCCGGATGACCGGCTACACGGGGCGCGTAGGGGTTTATGAAATCCTGATGAACTCGCCGGAAATTCGTCGACTGATCAAGCCGATGACGGAAATTCCCAAGCTGCGCGAGCAGGCGTTCCGCGAAGGGATGCGTCCCTTGCGCATTTCCGGAGCATTGAAGGTGGCCCAGGGTATTACTTCGCTGGAAGAGGTCATCAAGGTCGCGCCGCCGTCTGACGACAGTTAGCCGAGTCTTTTGATTTTGGCGGTTTTTTCCGGTTGACCGCGGGATTCCGTTTGTCGGACAAGTGATTAGATCAGACTCGACTGTCGTCGCACTGCATCAACGTAAGCGAGTGCATCCATGGGCTTGCCTTCTCGCTGGGCGCGCCAGATCGTCTCACCCAAACATTCGAGCAGTACGTGTTCGGCATCATGCGAGTCCATGCGTGCACGCAGTTGCTCGAAAGCCATGCGGATGCCTGGCGGTTGGTCGATGCTGACCTGCTCGTGGATGGCGAGGTGAAGTGACAGATGCAGAAAGGGATTCATCGCGCCCCCTTCCGGTGACCATTCCTTATCCACGGCCGCGTTGGCATCGATCAACAAGCCTTGGTATTCGGGGTGGCGTGCGGCGATGTCCGCTGCCGTGACTTCGGCGCCGACCAGCGGCAGGCGGTCGATGTGTTTTTTCCAGGCATCGCAAAAGAAGCGGCGAACCTGTTCTCGGGAGGGATTAAACATGGGTGCTTTCGAACAATAAGGTGAGTGCAGTGTTGTGGAACAGTCGGTTACGACCGGCCAGCGGGGCGATCTGTCCGGTGCCGTAGGCGCCGAGCAGTGGTGTGTCAGGGAAGGTTTCGCGAAACGCCTTTAGGTCGCGGTCGTCGCTGCCGTAGAACAACGGGCCGCGGCCAATGCATGAAAACATGAGTGCAAAATTTGGCGGTTTTTTCCGGTTGACCGCAGAAGTCAGTGCCTGACGTATTTCGTGCTCGGCGGCGAGTGGTTGGCGAATGGCCCAGGTGACTGTCTCGCCTTCGTTGAAGTTTTCGGCCAAGGTCAGGGAACCGTCGGCATTAGCCGAGAGGATGGCAATACCTGGTTCATCCGGGTGACGAAGTGCGGTGATCTGGTGCAATGGCGGGAAGTCCCGCAAATCGGGCGGCAAGGCACGACGCAGGCTATCGCCAGCCCGGTGTCCGCCAACCTGACTCAGTTCGTAGTTCTGGCAACTTTCGACGGTTTGGGGACCACAAAGCAGGCGCAAGCCGCGGGCGACTATCAGCCGGTTACGGAGTCCGGGCAGGCGAACGTCGGCGCAACCGTTCTCCGTGGCCCGGCCATGCGACCAGGCAACGGCATCGGCATCGAGCAAGCCGGCGCGGGGCACATCATCCCGCCATTCGAACGGTAACCGACTGTGTCCGGTGAAGGACAGTATCGGTGAATTCTCCACGACCTCGTTCGAGGCTGATGAGAAAACGAGGGCCGCCGCCGCCGGTTGGTCGAGTTGCCAGCCACGTTCGGTGAATAGCCCACTGGCAGTGCAACCGGCGACTGAAAGAGAGCCAGCAGCGCGGGCAGCGGCCAGGACGGCGGGCTGGGGATGTCGCCTGAAGTCGCGACTCAGAAAAAGGATGACATTGTCCGCCCGTTCCAGTCCGGCTCTGGCCAAGGCCTCCTGCACCGCGGTGTGGGCTAGTTCGGGCTCTGCGCGATGACCGGTTACTAGCGCGCTGGCGGCTGTCATACCGTCTTGCCCCGGTAATTGCATAAATCGACGACCACGCAGCGCCCACATTCCGGTTTTCGTGCCTTGCAGATATACCGCCCGTGCAGGATCAGCCAGTGGTGAGCATCTTTTTTGAATTCGTCCGGCGTGACGCGCAGCAGCTTTTTTTCGACCTCTTCAACAGTTTTGCCCGTTGCCAGCCCGGTACGATTGCCGAGTCGGAAAATATGGGTGTCGACGGCGATGGTCGGGTGGCCAAACGCCGTGTTGAGTACGACATTAGCGGTTTTTCGTCCGACGCCGGGCAACGCTTCGAGTGCGGCGCGATCATCGGGAACGTCGCCATCGTGCAGGTCGAGCAGCATGCGGCAAGTTGCGATGACATTTTTCGCCTTGGTGCGGAACAGGCCGATGGTCTTGATGTATTCGGTCAGACCTGCTTCGCCGAGCGCCAGCATGGCGGCCGGCGTCGGAGCGACCGGGTAGAGTCTGGCGGTTGCCTTGTTGACACCGACATCGGTTGCCTGAGCCGACAGAATGACCGCGATCAGCAACTGAAATGGCGTTGCGTAGTGCAGTTCAGTGGTTGGTGCCGGATTGGCATCACGCAGGCGGGTATAGAACTGCTCGATTTGTAATTTTTTCAAGGCGAATGGCGAGATTGGATTGTCAGGCGCTTCGGGATACGCCATATTGCTGAAAACAAATTCTACCTGACAGAGAGGGCGGGTTCCCATGCCGCGTACAACAGAAGGCAATCTCATTGCCCTGACGCAGTTGCTCGAAGGTAATCCGGTAGCGACCTTCGTCATCGATGCCGAGCATCGCGTTACACACTGGAATCGCGCTTGCGAGGTACTGACCGGCGTTAGCGCCGGTGAAATGATTGGCTGCAAGGAGCAGTGGCGGGCTTTTTATGCCGAGCCGCGCCCGGTCCTGGCCGACTTGATTGTCGATCAGGCGGTGGACGTTGCCATTGCGACCTTTTATGACAGCAAGTTCAAGCGCTCCGAATTGATTGAAGGGGGTTGGGAGGCAGAAGATTTTTTCCCTGCCTTTGGTGACAACGGGCGCTGGCTTTATTTTACGGCGGCTGCCATTCGCAATGCCAACCACGAAATTATCGGGGCCATCGAAACCCTGCAGGATGTCACGGCCAGAAAACAGGCTGAGGCAGCCTTGCACGATTCCACCGCTTTTCTGACACAGATCATCGATGGTTCATCGGTGGCAACGCTGGTCATCAATGCCGATCACCGAGTCACGCACTGGAACCATGCTTGCGAAGTGTTAACCGGCATGGTTGCCAGCAACGTGATCGGTACGGACAATCACTGGAAAGCCTTTTACGCCAGGCAGCGTTCGATTATGGCGGATCTCGTTCTTGATGGCGCTGGCGACGTTGACGTCGGTCGTCTCTATCATGGCCGGTATCGACCGTCGGCACTGGTTCAGGGGGGGTACGAGGCCGAAGATTTCTTCCCTCACTTTGGCGATGGTGGTCGTTGGCTGTTCTTTACGGCCGCACCGCTGCGTAATGCGGCCGGGGATATCGTGGGCGCCATCGAAACCTTGCAGGATGTCACCGAACGACGCCGGGCGGAGGAGGCGTTGCGTGAGAGCGAGGAGCGTTACCGTACGTTGAGCCTGACCGATTCATTGACCGGGCTTTTCAACTCGCGACACCTGCACGATTGCATCGTCGCGGAGGCCCAGCGTACGCAGCGCTATGGCAGACCATTATCGCTACTCGTCCTTGACTGTGACAATTTCAAGCGCATCAACGACAGTTTTGGCCACCTGGAAGGGGATCGGGTGCTCAAGGCGCTGGCCGATGTGATCCGGCATTGCCTGCGCCGTTCTGACAGCGGGTTTCGCTACGGCGGTGAGGAGTTTGTCATTCTCATGCCCGAAACGGCATGGAGCTCAGCGCTTTCGCTGGCTGAACGTCTGCGTAGTGTCTTTGGTTCTCAGGTGATTCAAACTGCCGCTGGTGAAGAAATTCGCTGCACGGTCAGCATCGGTGTTGCCGAGTGGATGGCGGGGGACTCTGAAAAATCGATTATCCAGCGCGCGGATGCCGCGTGCTATCGAGCCAAGGAGCGTGGCAAGAACTGCGTTGTTGTGGCCAAGCCCAGCGACTGATATTCGCCGTTGGCTAAGACGCATACCATTTGGTGCATATTTTCGTGGTGCCGGGCATGGCTGCCTGTCGCGAGCTGACCGGACTTAACTTCAATGTCACGACATAGAGGTATTGAATTTTTTTGCCATATGCAGCTGCTTCAGGCCGGATCGCCACGCTGGATTATTGATGCAATTTTTGGGTGCCGCCTTATGGTGGCAGCGGATGTCAATGTGTCGCTGAGGCGAGCTCGCAACTGACCGCACCCCCCATCAACGTCTTGCCCTGCCGAGTTGCGGACCGTTGTCCGGATTCCGCTGGCATGCAAATATTTGGTCAGGGTTGTGATGTGCTCGTGGCTAGGGCGCCGATAACTGAGGGCAGCCGTTGTGTTGTATGGAATCAGATTCATGATTGCGTACTTGCCTGACAACAAGCGAACGATGCCGTCCATTTCGTCTTTACTGTCATTGACACCGTCAATCAATGTCCATTGATACTGAATCGGGTATCCGGTCGTTCGTGCATAGCGTTCTGCCAAGTCAACAAGTTCGGCCGGGTCGATGTGTGGCGCCTTGGGCAGCAGTTCGGCGCGTAGCTCGGCGCGGGTCGAGTGCAGTGACAGAGCAAGGGCAGGGATGACGCGCTCCTGGGGCAAACGTTCAAAAACACGGCGGTCGCCCACGGTGGAAAAGACGAGATTCTTGTGGCCAATGCCGGCAAAAGTGCCAAGCGTGTCGATAGCTTCAAGCACATTATCGAGGTTGTGCGATGGTTCTCCCATACCCATGAATACAACCCGTGACACCTTGCGCCGGGCACGACCGAGCACAACCTGCGCGACCATTTCGGCGCTGCTGACTTGACGGATCAAGCCGTCACGACCAGTCATACAGAAGGTGCAGCCCACGGCGCAACCGACCTGGGTCGAAATGCACAACCCATCTCGCGGCAACAGTACGCTTTCAACCGTCTGGCCGTCAGCCAGTTCAACCAGAAGTCGGGCCGAGCCGTCTTCGCCCGGATGTTCCGAGCGTACGCGAGCCAGGCCAGACAATGCATCCTGCAGCGCAGGCAGAGCCGCGCGCAAGGCAAGCGGCAGATAATTCTCGGGCTGGTGTCGTCGTGCTCCGGCATCAAGTGGTTTGGCTTGGGTCCAGGCGCGCAGCACGCGATCGACATGGCAATCCTTGGCGCCAGTGGCGAACATGGAATGACGGATGGCTTCAATGCGCATGCAGGCGTTGTCCTAAGGCCCGCACAACGGGCTGATGCAGCTTTTTTAGTGGCAGCCCGCCGTGGCGATTGGTGCTGGCGGTTTCATTTTGGAACGTTGGGCTGCTCGTGCTTCCATCCAGTTTTTCCAGGCAATCATGCAGCCGAGCAGAATGAAGGCCCCCGGCGGGAGCATGGCTAGCAGGAAGCCGGGATAGCTTTCCGGTAGCAACTGGATCGGATGCAGGCTGGGGAAAACCATGTCAATGCCACCGAGGATGGTGCCGTTACCGAGGAATTCCCGCATGGCGCCAAGCAGCGCCAGCGTCCATAGCATGCCAATGCCCATGAAGACGCCATCGAAAGTGGCCTGGAGGGGTGAATTCTTGGCGGCGAAGGCTTCGACCCGGGCCAGCACGATGCAGTTGGTAACGATAAGCGGAATAAAGATGCCGAGCACCAGATAGAGTTCATGCAGATTGGCGTTGAACAGCAGGTCAACCACGGTAACCAATGCAGCGACAATCAGGATGAAAACCGGGATGCGGATTTCATGCGGGATCAGGTGGCGTAGCGAGGCTACGGCAAATCCGGAGATGGCCATGACAATGATGGTGGCCAGCGACAGCATGATCCCATTGACTGCATTGGTTGTGACGGCCAATAGCGGGCACAAGCCAAGAATCTGGACGATGGAGGTGTTCTGCTTCCAGATACCGTTGGTGGCAATGCTTTTAAGTTCGTCACGCGTGATCATTGGGTGACTCCTTCGGAAAACAGTCGGTCACGATTGGCTTCGGCCCATTTGACGGCCTTCAGCACGGCTTTAGCGACGGCGCGTGGGGAGACGGTTGCGCCAGCGTAGGCATCGAGGCGGCCGCCGTCTTTTTTGACTTTCCATTCCTTTTCAGGAATTTGGGCAAGCGCCATGCCGTTGAATTGGGTGATCCACGGCCGTGCCTTGTTTTTGTCCTTTTTCAGTTCGATGTAGTCGCCAAGCCCTGGCGTCTCCTTGTGATGGGTGACGCGTACGCCGGCGACTTCGCCGTTGGCTCGGATGGCCACGAGCAGTCGAATCTTTCCGGCATAACCATCCGGTGCCACAGCTTCAAAAATGACCCCAACCGGCTGGCCGTCCTTGCGCGCGCGATACAGCAGACTCGGGTTGGTGAGGCCCAGCTCAGGCGCTGCAGGCAGGCGCAGGGTATCGTCCAGCAGCGCATTGTTGTATTCGCTGCGGGGTAAAACCTCGTCGACCAGCTTCATTTTTTCGTCGGCAGCCGAGGCTTCAATGGCCGGCTTGGTCCACAGATAGGCACCTGAAAGCAGCGCTGTGAAGACGATGACAAAGACGAAGAGAATGGCGGCCGTACGCACTGCCATGCCGGGCGCGGAAATCTCCTTAACCGGGCTCATGCTTTGTCCTTCATGCCGAAAACCGGTGGCTGTGTCAGCAGGTCGATCAGTGGTGCGCTCAGGTTCATGAGCAAAACGGCGAAAGCTACGCCGTCAGGATAGCCGCCAAAAACCCGGATGATGTAAGCGAGCAAGCCGACACATCCACCAAAAATCAGTTTGCCACGGGGTGTCGTGCAGCCGGAAACCGGATCGGTCGCGATGAAGAAGGCACCCAGCATGGTGCCGCCGGAAAACAGGTGGAACAGCGGGTTGGCGAAATGTGATGGCTGGTAGATCCACAAGGCGCCGGAAATCAGTGTCATCGCACCAATAAATGCGGTCGGAATGTGCCAGCTGATCAGTTGGCGTTGCCAGAGCCAGAGGCCGCCGATCAAATAGCCCGCGGCGACCCATTCCCAACCGCGGCCAGCGATGTTGCCATAGATGTCGCCATTGGTCAGAAGGCTGTTGACATTCAGATCGCCCTCGCTGAGCTTTAGCGCAGTCTTCATGGCATCCAGTGGCGTCGCCCCCGAGAGTGCATCAATGCGTGGTGCCAAACCAAGAATGACATTGATCTGGTCAATCAGCGGCATGTGCAAGCCAACGCTTGGCCACTGTGACATCAGTGATGGAAAGGCAACGATGCAGACGGCGAAGGCGACCATGGCCGGGTTGAATGGATT
>DAOLIO010000124.1:0-8950 GCA_035328505.1 Azonexus sp. | reverse complement strand
TGAAGATCTCGCCGGTCGGCGACGGACCTTCGCAATTCAGCAACACGATGTTGCCCAGGCCCAATTGGGCATTGATGCCCTCAGCGTCGACCTTGCGCACCTTGCCGGCATAATGCATGTCGATACCATCAAGCACGCCAATCGGCTGGCCGGTAATGAAGTTGCCTCCAATCACGCGAATCCGGCTGTTGGCCATCGGCGTATTCGGCAAGCCCTGCGACAACATGGCCTGAATTT
The DNA here is from genome assembly GCA_035328505.1 of Azonexus sp. Classification (GTDB taxonomy): domain Bacteria; phylum Pseudomonadota; class Gammaproteobacteria; order Burkholderiales; family Rhodocyclaceae; genus Azonexus. Next base: position 8,713 of record DAOLIO010000124.1, on the reverse strand, counting down.
CGAGATAGACACTGCCAACCGCGTCGAGCACGCAATCCAGCGCCGCCGCATCGGTGACCCGATAGCCACGGTGGTAAATCGATTCGAGATTTTTCTCGCGCAACTCCTCTTCAATCTGTGGCCGCGCACCATGTACCAGCACCAACCGGATGCCCAGGCTGGCCAACAGATTGACGTCGTAGGCCAAGGTCTTGGCAAACTCGCTGGCGACCGCCTTTCCACCAAAGGCGATGACAAACGTCTTGCCGCGAAATGCATTGATATAGGGCGTAACCGCCCGAAACCAGGAGACGAAGTTCACGTCGTAAGGGGTATCGCTCATTTTTCGGTATATTTCCCGTCATCGTCTTTCAGCGCGCTCTCAAGGCGCTCGCACAGGGTTTTCAAGACTTTCACCCGGGCAAAGTTCTTATCATTGGCCTCCACCAGCGTCCACGGCGCCAGACCGGTTGACGTGCGGTCAACCATGTCGCAGACAGCGGCAACGTAGTCATCCCACTTTTCGCGATTACGCCAGTCTTCGTCGGTAATCTTGAAGCGCTTGAACTCGGTGGCCTGACGTTCCTTGAATCGCCTCAGCTGCTCGTCGGCGCTGATCTGCAACCAGAACTTGACAACAATCGCACCGGCGTCGACCAGTTGATGCTCGAAATCATTGATTTCGGCATAGGCACGCAACCAGTCTGCTTCGGCGCAAAACCCCTCGACCCGCTCGACAAGTACGCGACCATACCAGGAGCGATCAAAAATCGCGGCGCGCCCAGTGCGCGGCAGATTACGCCAGAAACGCCAGAGGTAGGGTTGGGCACGCTCTTCCTCGGTCGGGGCGGCAATCGGGATGATCTGGTACTGCCGCGCATCCATCGCCGCTGCAACACGCCGGATACTGCCACCTTTGCCCGCCGCATCGGACCCCTCGAAGACCAGTACCAGCGACCGCTTTCCCACAAAAAGCGGATCGCGCACCAGTTCGGAAAGCCGGGCCTGATACTTGGCCAATTGCGTTTCGTAGTCCTTTTTGGTCAGCTTCTGCTTCAAATCCAGTTCGCTGAGCACATTCTTGTTGTCGATCGGATGCACGATCGGCGGTGCCACCGGCACGCGCTGCAGCCCATCCTGACTCAGGCGGCGCTTCATGGCCTCGAGCACGATGCGGCCAACCGTTAGCGAACGATATTCGTCGTCGGTCCCTTCGACAATGATCCACGGCGCGTGGGCCGTATTGGTGACTCGGAGCACATGACCGGCCACATGCTGAAGGCGATCATAGGTCTTCAGGCGGGCATAGCTTTCCTTGGTTACCCGCCAGGCGGTACGGGGATCCTTTTCCAGCGCCTTGATCCGCTGCTTCTGGCCATCCTTCGACAGGTGGAACCAGAATTTCAGGACCAGCGCCCCCTCATTGACAAGCATCGCTTCAAAGCGATTGATGTCGTCAAGATACTCGTCCAGATGGGAGCGACGCATCTCTCCGTTGATGCGGTCAGTGATCGGCTGTGAATACCAAGACCCGGCAAAAATTCCGACCTTGCCTTTGGGCGGCAGTGCTCGCCAGTAGCGCCACATGAACGGGCGCGACAGTTCCTCGTCACTCGGTGTCGAAAAAGCCAGTGTCGAAATATGGCGTGGATCCATCCATGAATAAAGCAGGTTGATGGTTTCGCCCTTGCCGCTGCCATCCACCCCGCTAATCAGGATGATTACGGGAAACTCCTTCTTTTCCAGCATGTCGTACTGGACGTCAAGCAGTTCGGCGCGCAACTTCGGCACTTCTGCCTTGAAGGTTTTTTTGTCGATCTTGTGGCCCAACTCCGCTGACTCGAACATCGCCTACCCCTCTCTGAAATCACCCCATAAGGCCTGCAGTGCCGCCAAAGCAGCCAGACCGGCCGTTTCTGTGCGCAAGATGCGCGGCCCCATGCGAACGGCCCGGAAACCCGCTTGCGTTGCAGCAATCACCTCCTGCGGATCAAGGCCTCCTTCCGCCCCAATCAGCAGTTGAATGGCTTCCGCAGGCGGGATCGACGCCAGTGTCTGGTCTGCATCAGGTGCCAACATCAAACGCAAACAGCCATTGGACGGCCGGGCCAGCCAGTTTTCCAGCTTTTCAAGCGGCGCCACCAGTGGCACCTGATTGCGCCCGCACTGCTCGCACGCCGATGCCACCACACCCTGCCAGTGCGCCACGCGCTTGCCGGCGCGCTCACCTGCCAGACGCAATACGCTACGCCGACTCTCGACCGGCACGATGTCGCGTACCCCCAACTCGACCGCTTTCTGAATGGTGAAATCCATCTTGTCGCCGGCCTGCAATGCCTGCACCAGCGTGATATTCAGCTGCGATTCGCGCTCGATATCCCGCCATTCCGCCAGTTCCGCATAGACGCGGTCACGCTCGATGCGTTCGATATGCGCCGGATACTCCCCGCCCCGACCATCGAAGAGCACCATCGGCGCGCCGGGTGGCAGGCGCAATACGCGCACCGCATGTCGAGCCACTGGCTCCGGCAGTTCAACGTGAGCCCCCGGTGACAGGGCTTCTCGGCAGTAAAAACGGGGCGAATTCATCGGTGCTATTATCGGTTAAATGCGTTTTTGAGGGGAGAATCATGGTCGCTCTACAGCCACCCGTCTGTGATTTTGGCAAACCAGCCATTGATTTCGACTTACCCGGCACCGACGGGCAGCGCCATAGGCTGGCAAGCTGCCGTGGCCCGAACGGACTACTGGTCATGTTCATCTGCAATCACTGCCCCTATGTCCAGGCCATCATTCAGAGACTCAAGCGTGATTGCAGTGACCTGAATCGTCAGGGCATCGGCTGCGTTGCCATCATGAGCAATGATGTCGACGCCTACCCCGAAGATGCTCCTGCATCGATGCAGCGCTGGGCTACCGAACTGGCTTTTCCCTTCCCTTACCTTTATGACGAATCTCAGGCCGTGGCAAAGGGCTACGGTGCAGTCTGCACGCCGGACTTCTTCGGTTACAACGCCCGGCTCGAATTGCAGTACCGCGGTCGTCTGGACGCCTCCGGCCGACATCCAGGGCCAGCCGATGCCAAGCGTGAACTTTACGAAGCGATGTTGAAAATAGCCACGGAAGGGCATGGACCGCTGGAGCAATTCGCATCGATCGGCTGTTCCATTAAATGGCGCATATGACAAATTGCCACCAGATGCCAAATCTTACACAAAATGAAGAAACATAAGCTGTCTGGGCTATGATTAGCGATCACGACAACGAACAGTCATACACTTGAATTTTCTGGACTCAGCTTCGTCGCCCTCCGTCGATTTACGCCGTCAACTGGCTTATCTGCAGTCCGTTGTCTCCAGCATGCCTCAAGGCATTAGCGTCTTCGACGAAAAGCTGTGCCTGCGCGTTTGGAATCAGGGATTCATCAACGTACTAAGCCTGCCGATCGAGTCAGTGCGTGAAGGCGTTCACTTCTCCGACCTGATTCGCATACCAGCCAATCGCGGGGAATATGGCCCTGGAGACGTCGAGAATCACGTCGCCAGGATCACGGCGCTTGCACAGAAATTCGAACCCCATTGTTTCGAGCGTACTCGCCCCAATGGCCACACCCATCTTGTGCAAGGCGAACCGCTGTTCATTGAAGGGCAACTGGCAGGCTTCATCACAACCTACACCGACATTACCGAACGCAAGGCAGTCGAAGTCGCGCTGCAGATGCAACATAACCAGCTCATAACGCTCGTCGAAAGCATTCCCAGCGCCGTCAGTCTCTTCAGCAAGGATGAGCACCTCGTGCTATACAACGCCGAATTCCTGCGTTTGATGAATATTCCGGAAGACCTTGTCGCCCCCGGATGCTCGCTGGAATCGCTATTCAGATTTAACGCACAGCGGGGAGAATACGGCCCGGGCGACCCGGAGCAAATTGTGCTCGCACTGCTGCAGCGAGCAAGGAATCCCACCCCGCATTGCTTCGAGCGTACGCGCCCAAATGGAAAGACGCTGGAGATCCGCGGCGTTCCACTTGCCGACGGCGGCTTTGTAACGGTCTATACCGACATTACCGAACGCCGCACCAGCGCCGAGCGAGAACAACTGGCGCAAAAGGTTTATAGCCATACCCCGGCCGGCATCATATTCACCGACGAAGCACATCGCATCCTGTCGATCAATCCGGCCACCACCCACATGACCGGCTACGAAGCTTTCGAACTGAACGGACAGACTGTCTTTGGTCTGCTCGATCTCGACGAAAGTCACGCCCCTGATTCATTTCGAGAGCACGTTGCGCTACGCGGGTCCTGGCATGGCGAACTCGAAGTCACTCGCAAAAATGGTGACAATTTCCCGGCAGAAACGCGGGTTAACCGCGTGGATGATCCGCAGAGCGGCATGCCTGCGCACTACGTGTGGATTCTTGCCGATATCACTGAACGCAAGCAGTCCGAAGAGCGCATGCGGCACATTGCCCAGCATGATGCACTAACCGGGCTGCCCAACCGCATGGCGCTACTGATGCGCCTGGGGCAACTGTTGCCGGAAGCACGTCGCCACGGCTGGAAAGTGGCCATGATGTTCCTTGATCTGGATCGGTTCAAGATCATCAATGACACCCTGGGCCACCAGGTGGGTGATGAACTGTTACGGGAAGTTGCCTGCAGACTCTCCAGCGTGATTCGCGAAACTGATTTTGTTGCCCGGCTGGGTGGCGACGAATTTGTCATCATCCTGCCTGGAATCACCAATCCGGCCGATGCCGCCAACGTTGCCAGCAAGGCCATCGTGGCGCTATCCACGTCGATTGAAGCGAATGGCCATGAACTTCATACCAGTCCATCGATTGGCATCAGCCTCTTTCCGGATGACGGACCTGATGGCGACACTATCCTGAAAAACGCCGACACCGCGATGTACCATGCCAAGGCGGCGGGGCGAAACAATTTTCAGTTTTTCGCCAGCGAGATGAACCGGATCAGCGCTGATCGCCTGAACATCGAGCACAAATTGCGCCATGCCATCGCTCGCAATGAACTGGCGCTCTGCTTCCAGCCCCAGTTCCGCGCGGGCGACTCGATGCCGATTGGTGTTGAAGCGCTGCTCCGCTGGCACCATCCCACCGAGGGCACCATTTCACCGGCCCGGTTTATCCCCATCGCGGAAGAAACCGGGATCATCGTCGAGATTGGCGAATGGGTTCTGAACAACGCCTGCCTTGAGATGAAACACTGGATTGACGCCGGCCTGAAACCCATGCGCATCGCCGTCAACGTCTCCCCCCGTCAGTTGAGGCGCCGAGACTTTGCTGAGACGGTGGCAAATGCCTTGACGACATCAGGACTGCCCGCCGAACTGCTGGAACTTGAAATCACCGAGAGCTCGGTGATGGAAAATCCGCAGGAAGCCATCCTGATTCTTGAGCGCCTTGGCCGCATGGGCGTTACGCTGGCCATCGACGACTTTGGTACTGGCTATTCATCCCTCGGCTATCTCAAACTTTTCCCTATCGACCACTTGAAAATCGACCGCTCGTTTGTGGCTGACATCGAGACCGATCTGAACGACCGAGCGATTGCCTTAGGCACCATTGCGCTGGCTCACTCCCTAGGTTTGAAAGTTATCGCCGAGGGTGTCGAAACCGAAGACCAACTCGAACTGTTACGCACGAATGGCTGCGACGAAGTTCAGGGCTATCTGCTGAGCAAGCCGCTCAACAACGCTGAAGCCTTCACCTTCCTGCACGCAAGATCCCCGGCAGAGTAAAATCTGCGCTTTTGTCATTGAAGCAGGAGTTCTCATGGCACAGCGCACGCTGGCACGTTACCTCACCGAAGAGCAGCGCAACAAGGGCATTATCACTGGCGATCTCAAGCTGCTGATTGAAGTTGTTTCGCGAGCCTGCCAAGCCATTTCAATCGCCATTGGCAAAGGCGGCCTCGGCGGCGTGCTGGGAGAAGCCGGCAGCGACAATGTGCAGGGTGAGGCGCAAAAGAAGCTTGACGTACTGTCCAACGACATCCTGCTTGATGCCAACGAATGGGGAGGCCACTTGGCCGCCATGGCCTCCGAGGAAATGGACCTTCCGCATCTGGTGCCACATCGCTTTCCCAAGGGCGAATACCTGCTCACTTTCGATCCACTCGATGGCTCATCCAACATCGACGTCAATGTCTCGATAGGCACCATATTCTCGGTGCTCAAATACCCCGAGGGCGCCGATCTGACGACACCTGAAGCTGCTGAAAAAGCCTTTCTGCAAGCCGGCACGACACAGGTCGCCGCAGGTTACGCAGTCTACGGCCCGACGACGCTGCTGGTGCTGACGGTTGGAGACGGCGTGGTTTCCTTCACTCTTGACCGGGAACAAGGCGAATTCCTGCTGACCCAGGAAAACATGCAGATCCCCGCCGAGACCAAGGAATTTTCGATCAACATGGCCAACCAGCGCTTCTGGGAAGCACCGGTCCAGCGCTACATCAGCGAGATGCAGCAAGGCAAGGAAGGCCCGCTTGGCAAGGACTACAACATGCGGTGGGTCGGCTCGATGGTGGCCGACGTACATCGCATCATGACCCGCGGCGGCATTTTCATGTACCCCATCGACAGCAAACTCAAGGCTCAGGGTGGCAAGCTGCGCCTGATGTACGAAGCGAACCCGATGGCCATGCTCGTCGAGCAGGCCGGGGGCGAGGCATCCACGGGCCGCCAGCGCATTCTCGACATTGCCCCGGAAAAGCTGCACCAGCGGGTTGCCGTAATTTTGGGTTCAAAAGCAGAGGTAGACCGCATCGTTTCCTACCACGCAGCCTGACAATCAGCAGTGTTCAACCAAATTTTCGAGAGCCCCAAGATGCAAAAACTATCCGCCGCCATCCTTTTTGCCACCTGCGCTGTGCTGGCAAGCTGCAAGAGCAACGAAGCCAAACCTGAAGATACTACGGCCCCGGCCACAGCCACGACCGCCACCACGTCGACCAAGGCGGCCTCCGCACCGGCAAAGCCGGCATGCAAACCGGCGCCGGTCACCAAAAAGAGCAAAAAAGGCAGCAAGAAAACGGCCGCAAAGACTGATACCACACCGGCTGATTGCGAACCGGCCAAGCCAAAGTCTGAATCCGGCACTAACGAACCCTCCGCCAAGACCATCGAAACCAAGCCGGGCGCCGCGGCTGCACCCGCAGGCGCCGGCAGTGTCAAGACCGGCACCGAATGCAAGCCCTGCGTCGTCAAGTCACGTGACGGCACCTTCGACGGTGAAGTTCACGGCAACATTCCGGCCGGCAGCAAATGGGCACGTCTGCAAATCGGCATGCATCAGAGTGAAGTCGAGCGCATTCTTGGCACCACCTCCAACATTCGCGGCTATGTCACGGGCAAGGCCTTCATTCCCTTCTACTTTGGCTCTGACAGCCATCGTTACGAAGCGGTTTATGCCGGCCAGGGCAGCGTTGCCTATACCGGCGGCGGCATTGGCGGCGGCCAGGGTGTGTTAATGATGATCAATTACGACCCTAAAATCGAATAGGCATCGTTCGTGACAGCAATGACAGGACTGAAAACCTGTCATTGCTGTCACATCGCCCTACCCAAAAAGGGCCATTTACCGGATAATTTCACCTTTTTAGCAGGCTGGATTCCCGGATCATGAGCGTCAGCAATCTCCCCAAGTTTTCTCCCCTGACTGGCGCAATTCGCGCACTGGCCATGGACGCAGTCCAGCAGGCCAACTCTGGTCACCCGGGCGCCCCGATGGGTATGGCTGAAATTGCCGAAGTCCTCTGGCGTCGTCACCTGCGCCACAATCCGGCCAACCCGCACTGGCCGGACCGCGACCGCTTTATCATGTCGAACGGTCATGGCTCGATGCTGGTCTACGCCCTGCTCCATCTGAGCGGCTACGATCTATCAATCGATGACCTGAAGAATTTCCGCCAACTCCATTCAAAAACACCGGGCCATCCGGAATACGGCTACACCCCCGGCGTGGAAACCACCACCGGCCCACTTGGTCAGGGCATCACCAATGCGGTCGGCTTCGCGCTGGCCGAGAAGGTGCTGGCTGCAGAATTCAACCGTCCTGGCCACGAAATCGTCAATCACCACACCTACACCTTCCTTGGTGACGGTTGCCTGATGGAAGGCATTTCGCACGAAGCCTGTTCGCTGGCAGGCACGCTGGGGCTTGGCAAGCTGATCGCCTTCTGGGACGACAACGGCATTTCCATCGATGGTCACGTCGAAGGCTGGTTCACCGACAACACGCCCAAGCGGTTCGAAGCCTACGGCTGGCACGTCATTGCCGACGTCAACGGCCACAACAGCGACGCCATCGAACGCGCGCTGCTCGAAGCCAAGTCGGTGACCGACAAGCCGAGCCTCATCTGCTGCAAGACGACCATCGGCGCTGGCGCGCCCAACAAGCAGGGATCGCACGACTGCCACGGCGCGCCGCTGGGCAAGGACGAGATCGCCGCCGCCCGTGAATATATTGGCTGGACACACCCACCATTCGAAATTCCGGCCGAGATCTACGCCGCCTGGGATGGCAAGCCGCGTGGTGCCACCTTTGAAGAGAACTGGCGCAACCGCTTCAAGGCATACCAAGCCGCCTTCCCCGCCGAAGCCGCCGAATTCGAGCGCCGTGTCATCAAGGGCGAGCTGCCTGCCAACTGGGAAGCAACCAAGACCGCCTACATCGCTGCCTGCCGCGACAAGGCCGAGAACATCGCCACGC
>DAOLIO010000123.1:0-9042 GCA_035328505.1 Azonexus sp. | reverse complement strand
GTATAGTTATGCAAGATACTCAACGCACTTTGCAAGATTCGGAAGTTGATGCTGCAATGCAGCAACTGGTGGCCTGTTTCGAACAGACATTCGGTGCTCAACTGCGTGCCTGACGGAAATAATAAAGATGACGCTAACCAAAGCCGAGCTCGCTGACCTGCTTTTTGAAAAAGTCGGCCTCAACAAGCGCGAAGCCAAAGATATGGTCGAAGCTTTTTTTGAAGAAATCCGAAACTCGCTGGAAACCGGCGATGGCGTCAAGCTCTCGGGTTTCGGTAACTTTCAATTGCGAGACAAGCCGCAACGCCCTGGCCGCAATCCGAAAACCGGTCAGGAAATCCCAATCACGGCGCGACGCGTCGTTACCTTTCATGCCAGCCAAAAGCTGAAGTCTGACGTAGAGCTCGCCTTCGATGGAACCGCGGCATAAAACAACGCCTGGCGGTGACGAATTACCGCCCATTCCTGCCAAACGCTACTTCACCATCGGTGAGGTCAGCGAGTTATGTGGCGTCAAGCCCCATGTGTTGCGCTATTGGGAGCAGGAATTCAATCAGCTAAAGCCTGTCAAGCGACGCGGGAATAGGCGCTATTACCAGCACCACGAAGTGCTGCTGGTGAGACGTATTCGTGAGTTGCTTTATAATCAAGGTTTTACTATCAGTGGCGCAAGAAATCGTCTCGATGAAGGCGGCGCTGCTGACGTGGCTGCGGTCAGTGCTCCGGAGGGTGCGCATATGCCGGGTGGCTTGCGTGGTGAGCTGCAATCGATCATTGAGATGTTACAGCTTTGAATCTGGCATTTTATTGTCTATAATGGCCGGCTTGTCGGGGCGTAGCGCAGCCTGGTAGCGCACTTGCATGGGGTGCAAGGGGTCGCGAGTTCGAATCCCGCCGCCCCGACCAAGAAACAAGCAGTTAAGCCAACCTTCGGGTTGGCTTTTTTGCTTTCTGTGTCGAGGGTTCTATGTTGGAGTTAATCCAGCCATGTATGTCCTTTGACGGTCACCCCCCGCAACGCGGTATTCTATTGCTTGATTCTGGATCAAATCTTGCTATGTATTGTCTACATGGCAAGTTCTTCTTTATCTGGTAACCAGTAAAGTCGGAGGTGAATCATGAACAATTATCGACAGCATTTTTCTGTGGTTGCAATGGGTAGCCGCGAACAGGGCGCCGAAATTGGCGGACTGGCGGATTCCTTGTTCCTGTCAGGAGAACTGCGATGTCACCCCGGCTAACTGAAGAGACGTTGTTCTGGATGCGACTGGCTGCATTTGCGAGCCTTTCCGAGTATGTATTATCGACGGGGGCATCAGCAGATGATGCCGAAGATTTCTTATTGGGTTTGAGCCTGCCGACCAGTCTGCCTTCCCGGTATGCCTGTTTGTCCGGTGGGGCTGCAAACAGCACGGTCTACGGATAAATCGTTGCACCGGTTTCGTCAGTGAGGCACCAAATTGGGGCTTGGCCGGAGGGTGGCTGTTTGCGAAGCGCTTTGCGTTCGCCCTCATGGCTAGTCTGTCGGTTCTCAAATGTCTTGCGACGTCAATTTACCTGGCAATCAATTCTGAGTGTTCGAATCTGCTCGATTGATGCAACAATTTTGACCACGCGTCGGTGCCTGCAGACGCCCTTGAATTTTGTCTGTCATGCATTTGATCCCTGTTGTCGAATCGTTTCCTAGCAGCCTTGAGTCAGGGTATGGCTTTCTGGTGTCGGAATAGCTGAATGGGGCGTGAGCAGTAGTTTTGTCGTGATCTACAGATTCAATGAAGAATGAATTGGAGCAGGTTTTTCCGTCATGATTTCGGTAGACCGGGTTTCATTTTTCGCGTTATTTTCAGGTTGACCGTAGGAGATACTTTTGAAATATTTCTGAAGGTGATCTAAGCTGTTTATGTAGATTATTTGTTGGAGTGATGTCGTGGATATTCAATCAGTGACTTCAAATGTGAGTGCATACGCCAATACTGCATCGCAGCCGAATCAGGCGCAGCAAGTGCAAGCGGCTGAGAAGCGTGAGCCGCGGGCGGCGGAACGGGTAGAGTTCAAGGAAGAGGCTCCCCGTCCGGTGAAAAATGCTCAAGGGCAGGATACGGGCAGGCTGATCAATGTGATAGCCTGAATCGCGAGGCGTATTGCTCGCCACGAAGGGTCAGGATTATGGTTTCATCCATATCAACCGCGCAGTCAGGGACCGGCGGACTCTGGATGCAGATTCAGCAGCAGCTTGCGCAGCGTAATGTAGAGCAGGCGGAACGGCAGGCGAGCGCACTTCAGGGCAAGGCACAAGATGCTCAAGCGATTGCGGAGCGTGCCCGGGAGAATGCTCGGTCTTTGAAGGTCGAGGCGAATCAGGCGCAGGGTGAAGCCAGTCAGGCTCGGCAGGGCTTAGTTGCCAGCAGAGCACTTGGCAATGCGCAGTCACAATTGAGCGCCCTGCATGATCAGATCGTTCAGTTGGTTCACCCTGTGGCTTCTCAGGATATTGGGTCATCCATTGCGGTTATCAACGCATTGGGTCAGTCTACGGGGAGCGTGGTCAATGTAACTGCTTGATACGTGGTTTGAGTTTTGCAGGTTTTGAATGGGCGCGTTGGCGCCTTTTTTATTGCCAGTCAATGGCATTTGTTATCGTAATATCGCGTCCGAATAGACGAGTTTAGAAAGGAACTTCTGGTGTTAGCTAATCATTGGTGCGCTTCAGTAGATGCCACCATACAGTTGCGCACAGGCTGCAATCCGCTTGAAAAACATGGTCCGCAGGCAGTGCTGGTCCATGTGGATGCCTGGGCGCCCGTGAACTCAGTTGCCAATCCCCACGATATTCGTCATGTGCTGGATTACGAAGTTATTTTTCTGGCGATTCGGAAACTGGAGGCCAACCCGCATTGTGAGTGTCTGGAGTCCAGCATTCTGGAGTTGATGGATGCAATATTCGGCATTTCAATCGTTACATCGGCGCATGTGTCGATGCATAAGCCGCATGTGTATAACGGTCAGGCAACCCCGGCCATTTCACTGTCGTTGACGCGCGAGCAATGGGTAACGACGAAGGGTTGATCTTTGGCATCGGCGCGGTGGCCAGTAATGGCATGCTGGGGCTGGCTGGCTGGCTGCCTTGGGATATTCCCGAAGAGTTGGCGTATTTCGAACGCATGGTTTCTGGCGCCGCATTGGTTATCGGTCGCCTCACCTATGAGTCAATGGACGAGGTTCCGGTGGACTCCTTTATTGTTAGCAGTGACGCTAATTTGACGTTGCGGCCAGGTTGTACCCGGGTCGCGAGCGTGGAGGAGGCTTTGCGGGGAGCATTGGCGACGGGCAAACCGGTGTTTGTGATCGGGGGGGCGTCTGTTTACGCTGCAGCTTGGCCGTATTGTCATCGTTTTTACTTGACCAGAATCGAGCAGGCATTCGACGGCGATACGCTGTTTCCTGCAGAGATTCCGCTGAATGATTGGCCCGTTCATGAGGAATCGTTGCGGGCGCTTCACGACAACAAGACAGACAAAGCTGTTGTCTGTCGCTTTCTGCAATATCGTCAGCCAAACCCGACCCCGCTACCCAGGCTGGCGGATCATTCTGATTGAATTTGGTCCGATCCGCGCTGGCGAACGTTCTTCGCATGCGATTCACCGCGCTATTCAACACAGCGACGTATTTTGCCCGCTGACCAATTTAGCAGTCGGTACTGCCGGTCAGATGTAGGTTTTCGAATGTCAGGTAAAAAATGAACAAATTGATAGAAGAACTTCAGCGGCTGTATCACCTCGAGCAACTGGTGGGGGTTGAAGGCATGGCTGGCATTACCTCTGGTGAATCAGCGTCATTGACGCCCGAGTTTATTGCCGGATGGTTGGGGGGCGAAGCGCAAGCCAGTTTCAATTTGCTGGGTTCGGATGGATTGGTCAACGCCATGGTTATTGGTTTTGACAGGGCAAGTGACTGGGATGCAGTTGCGGGGCTCTATCAGGGAATACAGGATGATCTTGAACTGCCTGCCCCTGCGATCTCGGTGTTGGGTAGTGCTGGATATCAGCTCTGGTTATCGCTGGCTGAAAGCGTTCCGCTCGCAGAGGCGCGATTTTTTCTCGAGGCATTGCGGTTGAAATATCTGCCTGATGTTTCTCTCTCAGGCCTCCACTGCATTCCGGATACGGCTCAGTCGCGGGTAGCGCTGGTTCCTGCCTACAACAATTTGACCGGGCGCTGGTCTGCGTTCATTGATCCCAGCATGGGCGCCATGTTTGTTGAAGAGTCTGGTCTGGGCATGGCGCCCAATATGGATCGGCAGGCAGAGATGCTGTCCCGACTGGAGAGCATGAAGGCCCGGGATTTTCTGCGAGCAAGGGAATCGCTTCGCACAGAGGCTGACGCCAATCTCGCGATTCAGAATGAATGTGCGATTCAGCAAAACCCAAGTCATCCGCGCTCGGGCACGGCCAGGCGAGACCAGTCAACACTTGAGGTCGGTAACAACTTCACCGACCCTAAAGCCTTCTTGCTGGCAGTCATGAACGATGCGTCGGCAAGTTCGCGCGACCGCATTGAGGCCGCGAGGGCTTTGTTGCCTTATTGCCATGGCCCGGCGTCCGAATAGATGTGCCGGGTGTATGTCGATTAGCCGAACACTCCAAGCAAGTTTGGGCGTGCCGGATTATTGAAATATCTATAATGCGTTCCGCTGCTGCATTTTCCGGAAATACATGAGAACGAATCTGAAGGTTCCTTTTGCTGAAAAGGATGAGGCCAAAAAGCTGGGCGCCCGGTGGGATGCTGCCCGGAAAATCTGGTACGTCGAGGACAAGCTGGATATGGCACCCTTCTCGAGATGGTCGCCCACCCCTCAACAGACGGGTGGCGATGGGCCGGCGGCATGCGGAACAGTGGCGCACAGGCAGCAGGCAACCGGCAAGGTGATCGTGGGCAGCGCCTATGTCGAGGCCGCTCGCGTATGCGAGTGTCTGCCGTGGGATGTGTGTGAGAAGTGCGAGTCGATGGCCTTGTTGCGTCCGGACGCTTCCTGAAACCTGGTGGGCTTGTGGGTGACCGTGGGCATCCGATCATTTTCATCGATGGAATGCGTCAGCCCACGTCAGATCTCGACGGTAAATCGCTGGTCGAAGCTCGAGTTTTCGTGTTCCAGATCCTCGGGGCTGGACGCCCATTTGGTACCTTTGCTATAGCCCTTGGGGTTGGCGACCACACGTGTTTTTTGGACCCTATAGTCAAATGAGTGATGCGTGTGGCCATGAATGTGCAAGTCGGCCTGGCCAAGCAGGTCCGATAAATTCGAAATAAAACCGGCGCTGGTGATGTCTTTTGCAAAGCGTGGATGGAGACTGAGGGGCGAGGGCGCATGGTGGGTGATCACCACGGTTTTTCCATCGAACGGTTCAGCCAGCATCGACTGCAACCATTGGCGCTGTGCTTGATGAAGTGTTAGCGCGACGGCGGGCGTGAAGGGTGAGTCACCGTCGACTGTGATCGCCATATGGTCGGGAATGCTTTTTCCGCAAATGGCCATGGCCAGATCTCGATGTGCCGCACCAAAGAGTTCGTAATCGGTCCACAGCGTGCAACCAATAAATCGGACACCAAACAGCTCGCAGCACCCCGGCGCCAGTACGCTGATGTTGGGATATTTCCCGGCTTGCTGCCGAAACCGGTCTTCAATCTCGGCCAGCGATGAATCGTAATATTCGTGATTTCCCGGAACATAGACCACCGGACAAGGCCAATCGGCAAATTGATCCAGCGCCCGGGTTCCCTGATTGATGTCGCCAGCCAGTACAAGCACGTCTGCGCCATTCGGTTCGATAGCGCGGTATTCCGGAAATCGCCATTGCACGTGCTCGAGATGAAGATCGGACGCGATCTGGATACGCATAGGTCGGTCAGGTTGGGTTGCAATGCTTGAAGTGTAATGGCTAGCTGGCAAATGCGCGTGGTGCCGGGTGATCTCGGCACGACGCGTTGGGCGGTGACACAAGGGCAAAAACCGGGGCCAGAAAGGTGAAAGCCCCGCTGGGGGAGGCGGGGCTTTCAAAGTGGCCACTTAGGGGGTAGTGCCACTTAGGCTGTTGGGGGACAGCGCATGGGTCAAAGATACTGGCAGGCGGGTGGGAGCTCAAGTAACGGATTGCAACAGGTGGTATCTGTTTGTATGCCTGACATGCATCGACATCTGTAGGGTTCCCGCCACGGCCAAAAAAATAAGTTGCAATAGCACGTTCTTTTTCCTATGATTAAAACGAACGTATGAATCATAAAAATAAGGAAGGGATGTTTATGGAAGTCAGAACACTCGATACTCGTGAACGCATTCTTGACACCGCCGAACACCTGTTCATGACGCATGGCTACGAGGGGACCTCGATGCGCCAGATCACCAGCGAGGCAAGTGTCAATCTCGCTGCAGTGAATTATCACTTTGGGTCCAAAGAATGCCTGATTCAAGAGGTGTTTCGGCGTCGTCTGGATTGGTTGAATGAAGAGCGAATGCGCGCGCTCGACCAGTTGGAGGCGGAAGTCGACCATCAGCCGCTGAAGCCGTCGGCCATCGTCGACGCCTTTTTCGGGACGCTGCTGCGCATGGGGGGAGATGAGAAACGTGGCGGCATGACCTTCCTGCACTTACTGGGGAGAACGCTGACGGAGCCCTCCGAATTCATTCGCGCCTTTCTGGCCCATGAATACCAGGGCGTGATGGATCGCTACAAGGAGGCGTTGTTCAAGGCATTGCCCGAGGTGCCCAAGGCCGAGATTGTCTGGCGCTTCCACTTCATGCTGGGCGCCACATCCTATGCCATTGCCGGTACGGATGCGCTAAGGCTGGTGACAGACTGGCAGATTGAAGACGAGGATTCGACAGACCGGCTGGATCGCCTGGTGCCGCGCCTGATGTCCTTTCTGCTCGGTGGCCTGCGCGCACCGTTGCCACAGTTTTCGGATGATCCGGCAACACTCGCAGTACCAGCCGATGCCGCGGTCGACGGCAAATAATCGGCAAAAACAGAAAAATAAAAGGAGACAACAGCATGTTCAACGGCATCATTCCGCTACTTGGGTTCATCGCCCTGATGAGCGTGGTCGGGCTGGTCCTGATTCGGCCTGTGCGCCGAAGCGTGATCACCCGGCCGATTTTCTCTACCTACCGCAAGGTGCTGCCCCAGATGTCCGACACCGAGCGCGATGCGCTGGAAGCCGGCAGTGTCTGGTGGGAAGGCGAGTTGTTCCGCGGCCAACCGGACTGGCAGAAGCTGCACGGCTATCCGCAGCCCAAGCTGACGCCGGAAGAGCAATCCTTTCTCGACAACGAATGCGACGAAGCCTGCCGGCTGGTCAATGACTGGCAGGTGACACACGAACTCTACGACTTGCCGACCGAAGCCTGGCGCTACATCAAGGACAAGGGATTCCTCGGCATGATCATCCCGAAAAAGTACGGCGGGCTGGAGTTCTCGGCCTACGCGCATTCGCAGGTGGTGACCAAGCTGTCGACGCGCTCCAGTGCGCTGTCGGTCTCGGTCATGGTGCCCAACTCGCTCGGCCCGGCCGAACTGCTGCTGCATTACGGCACCGAGGCGCAGAAAAACCACTACCTGCCGCGCCTGGCCAAGGGCATCGAGGTGCCGGCCTTCGCGCTGACCAGCCCGTGGGCCGGTTCCGATGCGGCGTCGATTCCCGATGCCGGCGTCGTCTGCAAGGGCATCTATCAGGGCAAGGAAGTGCTCGGCATGCGGGTCAGCTGGGACAAGCGTTACATCACGCTGGCCCCGGTATGCACGGTGTTCGGGCTGGCTTTTCACCTCTATGACCCGGATGGCCTGCTCGGCGACAAGAAACACGTCGGTATTACTTGCGCGCTGGTGCCTTACGATCATCCCGGCGTCGATACCGGCCGCCGCCACTTCCCGTTGAACGCCATGTTCATGAACGGCCCGACGCGTGGCAAGGACGTTTTCATGCCGCTTGATTTCATCATCGGCGGCCCGGAAAAGGCCGGTCATGGCTGGCGCATGCTGATGGAGTGTCTGGCCGCCGGGCGTTCCATTTCGCTGCCCTCGTCGAACACCGGCATGGCGCAGATGACGGCGCGCGCCGTCGGTGGCTATGCCCGCGTGCGCAGCCAGTTCAAGATGGCCGTCGGCAAGTTCGAAGGCGTCGAAGAGGCACTGACCCGCATCGGCGCCTACACCTACATGATGGATGCCGTGCGCAAGATGACGGCCGGTGCCGTCGATCTCGGCGAGAAGCCCTCGGTCGTTTCGGCCATCGCCAAGTACCACGTCACCGAGCGCGCCCGCCAGGTGGTCAATGACGGCATGGACGTCATCGGCGGCAAGGGCATCTGCCTTGGCCCGTCGAATTTCCTCGGCCGTGCCTACCAGCAGGTGCCGATCGGCATCACGGTAGAAGGCGCCAACATTCTGACGCGTTCGCTGATCATCTTCGGTCAGGGCGCCATCCGCTGCCATCCCTATTTGCTGCCGGAAATGCAGGCGGCGCAGAACCCGGACCAAAAGCAAGGTCTGGTCGATTTCGACAAGGCACTGTTCGGCCACATCGGCTTCACCATCAAGAACGGTTTCCGGGCCCTGTGGCTAGGCATGACCGGTTCGCACTTCGCAGCGGTCAACGTCGACACGGCACCGGAAATGCGGCGCTACTACCAGCAACTGACGCGCTTTTCGGCTGCATTCGCCTTCATGGCCGACATTTCACTGCTCGTCCTCGGCGGCAGCGTCAAACGCCGCGAAAAGCTGTCGGCCCGCCTCGGCGACATCCTTGCCCAGATGTACCTGATTTCCTGCACGCTCAAGCGTTACGAGGCAGAGGGCCGGAAAATTGAAGACGCACCGCTCGCTCACTGGGCGATCTGGGATGCGATGTACAAGGCGCAGCAGGCGTTCGACGGCGTCATCGCCAACTTCCCGGTGCGCTTCATCGCCGCCTTCCTGCACCGTTCGATCTTCCCCTGGGGGCACCCGTACGTCGTGCCGTCCGACGAGGTTGGTCACGAGGTCGCCAAGC
>DAOLIO010000122.1:0-9049 GCA_035328505.1 Azonexus sp. | reverse complement strand
TACCAGCGGTGGCCCAAAGCGCAACGACTGGCCTTCCTGATCAACGCGTACAACGCCTGGACGATCGAACTGGTCTTGAGCAAGTATCCCGACCTGAAATCGATCAAGGATATCGGCAACGTTTTCCAGTCACCGTGGAAGAAGAAATTCATACCGCTCTTCGGCCAGGACATGGCGCTTGATGACATCGAGCACGGGCTGATACGCGCCTCTGGCGTCTTCGACGATCCACGCATCCATGCCGCCGTGGTCTGCGCCTCCATCGGTTGCCCGATGCTGCGCGCAGAGGCATTCACTGCCGACAAGCTGGATAGCCAGCTGGAAGACGGCATGCGCCGCTTTCTGTCTGATACCAGCAGAAATCGTTTCGATGCCATGAGCGGAAAACTTCTGGTTTCAAAGATTTTTGATTGGTACGGCAAGGACTTTGAAAAAGGACACCAGGGATTCGGATCGCTCAAGGCAAGCTTTGGTCGCTATGCGGCGCAGCTCGCCAAGGCGCCGGAGGCGCAGGAACGAATTCGCCAGGGCGACTACACACTGGAGTTCCTTGACTATGACTGGCGCTTGAACGATAGCGCTGTGTCCGGCCATCGCTAGGAGACATCCATGGTTTCGCTGGCTCGACGTGATGGCAGTTGGCTTGGACAATGCGTTGGCCAGCCGCATGATCCACCTGCCGCTTCGCTTTTCCCATCGCAATTGTTCAAGCAAACGCGCTGTCGTTACCTCGGCCTGCTTGTAGCCACGACCATTTCGTGCTCAGCCTTGGCTGACCCACGCTGGGTGGGGCAATTCAGCGAAACCGATACTGGAATTCCTGCGCCTTGGAAAATCGAATACGTCGACCAGCGTGTGCCACCGACGCAATATACGCTGCGCAAATGGGATGGCGTCATGGCCATTGAGGCCAGTGCTCACAAAAGTATGGCGCTGCTGGCGCGCAGTGTTGCGGTCAACCTGAAAAAAACGCCGATTTTGTGCTGGCAATGGCGGATTGACGCGCCTGTCGCTTCGGCTGACATGACTCGAAAATCCGGTGATGATTACGCAGCCCGGGTCTATCTGACATTTGCGGTGCCGCCGAGTCAATTAGATTTCGGCACCCGAACCAAGCTCCGCCTGGCGCGGTCGATTTACGGCAATCAGGTGCCGGATGCTGCATTGAACTATGTCTGGGATAACCGCCATGCGGTTGGCACCTTGCAGGACAACGCTTACACGGATCGAGCCCGCATGCTGGTGTTGCGCTCGGGTGCCAGCCAGGCTGGCATGTGGATTCACGAACGACGCAATGTGCTGACCGATTTCAGGCGTGCCTTCGGCGAAATCGAGGGAGAACTGAAAGGCCTGGCAATTGCATCGGATACCGACAATACGGGCGGGGACGCGCATGCCGGGTTTGCCGACTTTCGCTTTGTTGAAACGGAAGACGCGTGTCAGCTATCCAAAGATTGATTGACACTGCCTCGGCCTGCGATACCGCCCCATATCCGATGATCAAATCGACATCCACTCAGCGCGGATTGTTTCGAGGCGCCACCGCATCTGGCTTTGCTGGCAGTACAGTAGGAATCCATTGAAGTTCAACAACAATAAAGGCCATGAATTTCCCCATTGTCTCCATCATCATCCCAGTGCTGAACGAAGCTGCCGGCATCGTTCAACAGCTCGCCCGTCTGCAAGATTTTCGGGCCCAAGGCGCTGAAATCATCGTGGTTGATGGTGGGAGCAGCGACGGCAGCGCCGAGCGCGCCAGTGCCCTGACGGACGGGCTGGCCATGTCCCTACCCGGCAGGGGGCGGCAGATGAACATCGGGGCAGCACGGGCCTCCGGCGACATATTCCTGTTTCTTCACGCCGACACGCGTCTGCCGCCCTCCGCACTGAGTTCGATCAGGAACGCCATCAGCAACGGCGCTCGCTGGGGACGCTTCAACATTCAAATTGAAGGCTCGATCCACGGACTTGGCATGGTAGCGTTCATGATGAATTGGCGCTCTCGCCTGACCGGCATCGCCACCGGGGATCAAGCAATCTTCGTCACGCGCGAGGCATTCGAGGCCCGCAGCGGCTTTCCGGTTATTCCCCTGATGGAAGACATCGTTTTTTCAGATGGCCTGCGCAAGGAATCGCCGCCAGCCTGTCTCAAGGAAACGGTCACGACCTCGGGCCGCCGCTGGGAAAAGCACGGCCTTCTGCGCACCATCCTGACGATGTGGTGGCTGCGCCTTCGATTTTATTGTGGGGCGAACCCGAACGATCTGGCCAAGGCCTATGGATATGTTCCCCAGAAAAACTGAACATCCGTCCGATGTGAGGGTGGCAATCCTGGCCAAGGCACCCGTTGCCGGTCTGGCCAAGACACGACTGATTCCGCATCTGGGCGCTGACGGGGCAGCTGCCCTGCAACGCTGGCTACTGCAACGCACGATCGCCACGGCGGTCGGCGCCGGGCTTGGGCCGGTTACCCTGTGGTGCACCCCGGATGTTCATCACCCCGAGTTTGCCGCATGCAAGGCATTCGGCGCCATTGAACTCCGCTGCCAACCCGAGGGTGATCTTGGTGAACGAATGCATGTTGCGATCGCCGAATCACCAAGCTGCAACGGCACGCTGGTGATCGGCACCGATTGCCCAGCACTGACCTCCGACTTGTTGCGGCAAGCCGCTGAGACCCTCCAGTACCATGACGCCGTTGTCATTCCGGCTGAAGACGGTGGCTATGTACTGATTGGCACGCGGCAAGCAGAGGGACAGCTGTTTCAGGCCGTTAACTGGAGTACTGACCAAGTCATCGTGCAGACCCGCGCGCGCCTGATGGCAATGAATTGGCGGTGGCGCGAATTCCCCCCGCTATGGGATATCGACCGCCAGGAAGATTTCGAACGATTGACAGAGATTTTCCCGGATGCCCTGATCCTTGCCCCGCAGAAGGTGGCTGGCGCATGAAACACCTGGTTCTGGCCGGCGGCGGCCATGCGCATCTGCACGTTCTGAAATCATTGGCTGCGGCGCAATGGCCGGGTATTGAGGTCACACTGATATCGCCCTACCCCCGCCAAATCTATTCCGGCATGGTTCCGGGATGGATGGCGGGACACTACTGCCTGGAGCAATGCGCAGCGGCACTTGACCCGCTGCTCAAAGCCGGCAGGGTTCGCTTCATTCAAGACAGTGTCACTGGTCTGAACGCCAATCGACGAATCGTTCATACGATGCTGTCCGGCGATGTCACCTATGACGCCTTGTCTTTGGATACCGGTGCCCAGGTCGACGCCTCCGGCCTGACAGCAGCCGGCGCCCCATTATTGGCGATCCGTCCTCTGGAAAGTTTCGTCGTCGACTGGGTACGGCAGGTCGACGTTTTCAAAAAACAGGGAAAAGCCAGTCTGGCAGTCGTTGGCGGCGGCGCTGCGGGCGTTGAACTGGCCCTGGCAGCCGATTATCGCCTGGCACTTGAACTGGGCAACGCGAATGTCCAAGTCACCTTGATCGCCGGCTCGGGACTGCTGCCCGGCCACGGCCCCAGTATCGTGTCTCAGGTAACCGGTACGCTGGCGCAACGCAGGATTGACGTGATTAGGGATTATGCATCCGGATGTGCACAGGGGCTTCGATTGCGCGATGGAAACGTGATTACGGCGGATTGCATCATCGCCGCCACCGGCGTCAGCCCATCTCCCTGGCTCGCTGCATCGAATCTGGCATTGGCAGAGGATGGGTTCGTTGCCGTCAGGGACGGCCAGCAGAGCGTCTCTCACCCGGAAGTCTTCGCGGCAGGTGACATAGCGTCGCGCATCGACGCCCCACATGCCAAATCCGGTGTTTATGCCGTTCGTGCCGGACCAGTCCTGGCAAGCAATCTGAATCGCGTACTGATGGGGCACGCGCCCATGCGTTATCACCCGCAAAAACGTAGCCTGTACCTGCTCGCCACCGGCCCGAGGGAGGCCATCATGTCCTGGGGCGGTTTTTCCGCAAAAGGCCATTGGGCCTGGATATGGAAGGATTGGATTGATCGGCGCTTCATGAGTCAATACGACCGCTATCCTTCCTGACAGCGCGCTTGAGAAACATTGGCCACTAATGGCACGGTCGAATCCCGTGGAATGCAAAAGCGAAGGTACGCCCGCTGAATGTCTGGGCAGTTCTCTAGGCGGAGCATGCCTTGAAAGGCCTTGAACGACCACCGGCGTCAGCTGATATCGACATCAGATCCATTCAATGGCACAAAACCTCCCTTAGTGTACTAGACTGGGTAATGACAGAAGGGAGACGCATGACCGGCAGCACCACTTTGCCAAACACTGGCGTGATCGTTTCAGTGCGTGGCAGCATCGTTGATATTCGCTTTCAGTCCCTGTTGCCTCCGATACATTCCTTGCTGCATACCGGGAACAACAGCGAGGTTTCTGTTGAAGTCCTTTCCCAGCTTGACGCACAGCATGTGCGCTGCATCGCGCTGACACCCACCCAGGGCATTGCCCGTGGCATGACGGTTCAGGATAGCGGGGGCCCGTTGATGGCCCCGGTAGGCCAGGGAATTCTGTCCAGAATGTTTGACGTATTCGGCAATGCCATCGACCGCCTGCCAGCCCCTGACGTTCATTGGCGAAGCGTCCATCGGGCGCCACCCGCACTGACTCACCGCTCAACCCGATCCGAAGTCTTTGCGACCGGCATCAAGGTCATCGATGTGCTGATGCCGCTGGAGCGCGGTGGCAAGGCAGGCTTGTTTGGGGGTGCCGGCGTCGGCAAGACAGTGCTGCTGACCGAGATGATCCATAACATGGTCGGCCAGCACGAAGGCGTCAGCATTTTCTGCGGCATCGGTGAGCGCTGCCGGGAGGGTGAAGAGTTGTATCGCGACATGAAGGCGGCCGGTGTACTCGACAACATGGTAATGGTCTTTGGCCAGATGAACGAGCCGCCGGGCGCCCGTTTCCGTGTCGGTCACGCGGCGCTGACCATGGCCGAATATTTCCGCGACGACGAACATCGCGACGTACTGCTGCTGGTCGACAACATATTCCGCTTCATCCAGGCTGGTATGGAGGTTTCCGGACTGATGGGCCAAATGCCAGCACGGCTGGGCTATCAGCCGACCATGGGCACCGAGTTGGCACAACTCGAAGAGCGCATCGCCAATACCGATACCGGCGCCATCACCTCGATTCAAGCGGTCTATGTACCGGCTGACGATTTCACCGATCCGGCCGCGGTACATACCTTCTCGCACCTGTCGGCCTCCTTGGTACTGTCACGCAAGCGGGCCAGCGAGGGTCTGTACCCGGCCATCGACCCGCTACAGTCGAATTCCAAAATGGCGACTCCGGGGGTGATTGGCGAACGGCATTACGCGCTTGCTCAGGAAATCCGCCGGACATTGGCGCAATACGCCAACCTCAAGGACATCATCGCCATGCTCGGTTTGGAGCAACTATCCAGCGACGACCGCAAGGTGGTAGCGCGGGCGCGGCGGCTGGAACGTTTCCTGACACAGCCGTTTTTCACCACCGAGCAATTCACTGGTCTCAAGGGCAAGCTGGTCAGCCTGGATGATGCACTTGAGGGCTGCGAGCGCATCCTGCGCGACGAGTTCAAGGATGTGCCAGAAAACGCGCTGTACATGATAGGCGCCATTGGTGAGGCCTTGGCGAAGGCGTCGTCCAAAGCCGAGGAGGACAAAAATGCCGTCAGCGAGCATGCAGCTTAAGATATTGCTGCCCTTCAAGGTTTTTGCTGAAAACCAGGATGTCCTGCGCATCGTGGCCGAATCGCGCAGCGGCGCCTTCGGGCTGCTGCCGAATCGGCTGGACTGCGCCGCAGCGCTCGTGCCGGGCATCCTGACCTATGAAACCAGGAACGAGGGCGAGGTCAGTCTTGCCGTTGATGAGGGTGTCCTGGTCAAAACCGGCAACGAAGTACTGGTGTCCGTACGCAATGCCATTGGTGGCATGGACCTGGGTGAACTGCATCAAGCCATTGAGCGGGAATTTCTGAATCTGGACGAGCAGGAAAAAAGCGTGCGTTCGGTCCTGGCCAAGCTGGAAAGCGGCTTCATCCGTCGATTTGCGGAATTCAGCCATGAATGAGCCGAACGACAAACCTCCCACGGGTAAAAGCGATTTCAGCCAGCAGATAGGCACCAAGGCGGCGCGCAAACTGAAGGCGCAGCGCCATGTGACGCAAACGGTATGGTCCGGCCTCGGCATGATGGGCTTGGTCGGCTGGTCGGTGGCAATGCCCACCTTGCTTGGCGCGGCGCTCGGCCTGTGGCTGGATGGCCGATATCCAGGCGGCCATTCGTGGACGCTGGCCCTACTGGCCGCCGGGCTGGCGCTCGGCTGTTTCAATGCCTGGCACTGGGTAGCCAAGGAGGGACGCGAAATTCGCGAACAGGAGTCTGATGATGCCTGACCCCCGGCTTCTATTAGCGCTATTGGTCGGCATGGTACTCGGCGCCATGTTCTTTGGTGGCTTGTGGTGGACGGTGCAACGGGCGATGAATTCCCGGCGCGTAGCGCTGTGGTTCTTCACCAGCCTGGTGCTGCGGTCCGGCATCACGCTGGGTGGTTTTTATGTGGCCTGCGGCGACGACTGGCAGCGCTGGCTGGCTGGCTTGCTCGGCTTTGTCGTGGCGCGACTCGTCGTCACGCGTTTGATTCGCCCTTCAGGCGATATTTTGGAGGGCAATCATGCATCTCAGCCCTGACCACATCGTCTTCTGGCAAATCGGCTGGTTCAAGATCAACGCCACCATCACCTACACCTGGGGCTTGATGGCCGTGCTGGCAATCGGGTCGTATCTCGTCACGCGGGGTCTTTCGAAAGACTTGGAGCGTAGCCGCTGGCAGAATCTTCTGGAAATTGTCGTGACCGGCATCGTCACCCAGATTGGCGAAGTCGGCTTGACCAGGCCGCGCGAATATCTTGGCTTTCTCGGAACGCTGTTTTTGTTCGTCGGGACGGCCAGTCTGTTCACCATTCTTCCTGGATACGAGCCGCCGACCGGTTCGCTATCGACCACAACCGCACTGGCAATCTGCGTCTTCATCGCCGTACCCCTGTTCGGCATCAGTGAATGCGGCGTGGGTGAATACCTCAAAGCGTATCTGAAGCCGACGGTCATCATGCTGCCCTTCAACATCGTCAGCGAATTGTCGCGCACCCTGGCGCTGGCAGCGCGACTGTTCGGCAACATGATGAGCGGCACAATGATCCTCGCCATCCTGCTGACCATCACGCCCTTCCTTTTCCCCATTGCCCTGAGTGCGCTGGGGCTGCTGACCGGCATGGTGCAGGCCTATATTTTTAGCGTCCTGGCGGCGGTCTACATCGCGGCCGCCACACGCTCGCGCAAACCGCCCGGTGCATCGAATGCGCCCGAACCAGATGAATCACGAAAGGAATAACCATGGATAGCATGACCATCATTGCGGTGGTGTCGATCATTACGGCAGGCTTGACCATCGCCATTGGCAGCATCGGCCCGGCCCTCGGCGAAGGCAAGGCAGTGGCAACGGCACTGACTTCGCTGGCGCAACAACCCGATGCGTCGGCAACCATCACCCGCACGCTGTTCGTGGGCCTGGCCATGGTTGAATCTGTGGCGATTTACTGCTTCGTCGTCTCGATGATCCTGCTCTTCGCCAACCCGTTCTGGAACCATGCCATCGCTCAGGTGGCCGGAAAGTAGATCATGCTCATCGACTGGTTCACCGTCGGCGCGCAGGTGCTTAATTTCCTGATTCTGGTCTGGTTGTTGAAGCGCTTTCTCTATCGCCCGATTCTCGATGCCATTGATGCCCGAGAAGCCCGTGTTGCCAGGGAACTGGCGGATGCCGATGCAAAAAAGGCGGAAGCTGCAAAAGAGCGCGCCGATTTTGTGCAGAAGAACGCAACCTTCGACAAGGAAAAAGCGGGCCTGCTCGCCGAGGCGGCGGCAGCAGCCAATGCCGAACGTCAGCGCCTGCTCGATGCGGCCCGACTGGAGGCCGCTGAACTCGCAGCCAAGCGTCAGGAGAACCTGCAGCAGGAAGCGAAAATGCTGCATCAGGAAATCAGCCGCCGAACACAACAGGAAGTTTTCGCCATCGCCCGCAAGGCATTGGGCGATCTGGCCGGGGCGACGCTGGAAGAGCGCATGGTCGCGGTATTCATCGACCGCCTGCAAGGCTTGAGCCCCGATGAAAAACAGACCCTGGTGATGGCGCTTCAAACCGAAGGTCGCTCTGTCGTCGTGCGCACTGGTCTCGATCTGGCACCGGCTGAACACGCATCGGTCACCGAGGCGATACAGGCCTTGCTCGGGCATGAAACTGAAATTCGATTCACGACAGCCGCCGATGAGGTCAGCGGCATTGAACTGAGCAGCGACGGGCACAAAGTGGCATGGACAATCGACGGCTACCTGACGGATCTTGAAAACTCTATCGGCGAACTGCTCAAAGCCAAGGCACCTGCACACGAAGCCCCCGAAACGGCCACGACCGATGCCCGTTGACCGGCTTCAGGACGTTCTCGAAAAAACCTTCGTCGGCATCGGCCAGGCACGGCAGGCATTTGTGCCGCAGTTGCAGCCGCGCGAGGTTGGCCACATCGCCAGCATCGCCGCCGGCATTGCCAAGGTGTCCGGTCTGCCCGGGATTGGCTTCGAAGAAGTGTTGAAGTTTCCTGGTGGCATCGAGGGCATCGCCTTCAATGTCGACGCAGACGAAATCGGCGTGGTGCTGCTCGGCAATTACTGGAAGTTGCAGGCCGGCGACCCGGTCGAACGCGGTGGACATGTCGTTGACGTACCGGTGGGTGAACGCCTGCTCGGTCGGGTTATCGATCCGACCGGTCGGCCTCTTGACAGCCTCGGACCGCTTGCGGCCGGCGAACGTTTGCCGGTGGAGCGGCCGGCTGCCCACATCATGGACCGGGCACCCGTCACCGTGCCCTTGCAGACCGGCATCAAGGTCATCGATGCGGTGATTCCGGTCGGTCGAGGCCAGCGCGAATTGATCCTCGGTGATCGGCAAACAGGCAAGACGGCAATTGC
>DAOLIO010000121.1:0-9171 GCA_035328505.1 Azonexus sp. | reverse complement strand
CGTTCAAGCCCTGGATGTAAGCGTCCCAATCCTTGATCGGGCGGGTAGCCACGCCGGAATCCATGCCAGCCTTGGCAACCGCAGGGGCAATCTTGACAATCAGACGAGGGTCAAACGGATTCGGAATCAGGTATTCCGGACCAAAACTGGCAACCTTCTCGCCGTACGCCCGGGCCGCAACTTCCGATTGCTCGGCGCGCGCCAGTTCGGCGATCGCCTTGACGGCGGCCATCTTCATTTCCTCGGTAATCGTCGTTGCACCAACATCCAGCGCGCCCCGGAAAATGAACGGGAAGCACAGCACGTTATTGACCTGATTCGGGTAATCCGAACGCCCCGTACAGATAATGGCATCGTTGCGTACGCTCTTGACCAGCTCTGGCGTGATTTCAGGCGTGGGATTGGCCAGCGCCATGATTAGCGGACTGGCCGCCATCTTGGCGACCATTTCCGGCTTCAGAACGCCTCCGGCCGACAAACCAAGGAATACATCCGCGTCGGCGATCACTTCCCCCAAGGTACGCGCATCTGTCACCTTGGCGTATCGCGCCTTGATTTCATCCATATCTTCGATGCGGCCCTCGTAGACCAGGCCCTTGATGTCAGTCACCCAAATATTGCTCGGTGGCGCCCCGAGCATGACCAGCAAGTCAAGACATGCCAAGGCTGCCGCCCCCGCACCGGAGGTAACGATCTTGACCTTGGACAGATCCTTGCCGATCAAGTGCAGGCCATTCAGGATGGCGGCGCCCACAACAATGGCAGTGCCGTGCTGGTCATCATGAAAGACGGGGATCTTCATGCGCTCACGCAGCTTCTTCTCAATATAGAAGCACTCTGGTGCCTTGATATCTTCGAGATTGATGCCACCGAAAGTGGGCTCCAGCGAGGCGATGGTATCAATCAGCTTATCTGGGTCGCGCTCCTCGATTTCGATATCGAAGACGTCAATATTGGCAAACTTCTTGAACAGTACGCCCTTGCCTTCCATCACGGGCTTGGCGGCCAGTGGTCCGATGGCACCCAGGCCAAGGACAGCCGTACCGTTGGTGATGACCCCCACCAGATTGGCACGTGACGTCAGTGTGCTGGCTTCGCGCGGATCAGCCACAATTTCTTCGCAGGCAAATGCAACGCCCGGCGAGTAGGCCATCGACAGATCGTACTGATTGGTAAGTTGCTTGATCGGTGTAACCGCGATCTTGCCCGGCTTGGGCTCGCGATGATAGTAGAGCGCTGCTTCACGTAATTGCCGAGAATCCATGTCTGCCTCCATTTTGTATGGTGAAATGCAATTTCAAATCGCGGAACATAATATCATGCATCACAGGCCATTTCACCCGTGGAAAACACGTAGCCGATCGAAGTCAAGTAGATGTTTACCCTATTTTCATGCATAATTATCGGCTTCCCAGCCGACGGCTCCAGCGTTGCTCGAAGTATTGACCGCAGCTCCCGGCGACTGGCATGAAAACTAGCTATTTCAGTAACTTGGAGAGAGACACTGCCATGACCGCACCGCTGAATGCACCTGACTACGTCAAACATGAAGGCCTGAAAAAATGGGTCGCCGAGATCGCCGCCCTGACCCAGCCCGACCGTATCCACTGGGCCGACGGTTCGCAGGAAGAGTATGACCGCCTGTGCGCTGAAATGGTAGAGGCCGGGACGCTGATCAAGCTGAACGAAGCCAAGCGCCCGAACTCATTCCTGGCCTTCTCGGACCCTTCCGATGTGGCGCGCGTCGAAGATCGCACCTATATCTGTTCCGAGAAAAAGGAAGATGCCGGCCCGACCAATAACTGGGAAGCGCCCGCCAAGATGCGCGAAACCATGAACAGCATCTTCAAGGGCTGCATGAAGGGTCG
This sequence comes from Azonexus sp., assembly GCA_035328505.1. GTDB lineage: Bacteria > Pseudomonadota > Gammaproteobacteria > Burkholderiales > Rhodocyclaceae > Azonexus. Next base: position 7,303 of record DAOLIO010000121.1, on the reverse strand, counting down.
CACGATGTACGTGATCCCCTTCTCCATGGGCCCGCTTGGTTCGCCAATTGCCCACATCGGTTTTGAAATCACCGACTCTGCCTATGTTGTTGTCAACATGCGCACCATGACCCGCATGGGCAAAAAGGTATTCGACGTACTCGGCACCGATGGCGAATTCGTGCCCTGTGTCCATACCGTCGGCGCCCCGCTTGAGCCGGGTCAGCAGGATGCCAAGTGGCCGTGCAACCCGACCGTCAAGTACATCGTCCACTACCCCGAAACCCGTGAAATCTGGTCCTACGGCTCAGGCTACGGCGGCAATGCCCTGCTCGGCAAGAAGTGCTTTGCTCTGCGCATCGCCTCCAACATGGCGCGCGATCAAGGCTGGCTGGCTGAACACATGCTGATTCTCGGCGTTGAGTCACCGGAAGGCGACAAGAGCTATGTAGCCGCGGCTTTCCCGTCCGCCTGCGGCAAGACCAACTTTGCCATGCTGATTCCGCCCAAGACGCTGGACGGCTGGAAGATCACCACCATCGGTGACGACATCGCCTGGATCAAGCCGCGCGTCGACAAGGATGGTGTCACCCGCTTCTACGCCATCAATCCGGAAGCAGGTTTCTTCGGCGTTGCCCCGGGCACGTCGGAAAAGACCAACTTCAATGCACTGGCCACGTTGAAGGAAAACATCATTTTCACCAACGTCGCACTGACCGACGATGGCGACGTGTGGTGGGAAGGCCTGACCAAACAGGCACCGGATCACCTGATCGACTGGCAAGGCAACGACTGGACACCGGAAGACGGCAAGGCCGGCAAGAAGGCCGCCCACGCCAACTCCCGCTTTACCGCCCCGGCCAGCCAGTGCCCGTCCGTTGACGAAGCCTGGGAAGACCCGGCTGGCGTGCCAATTTCCGCCTTCATATTCGGCGGCCGCCGTGCTACCACCGTACCGCTGGTTTACCAGGCCTTCAACTGGAACTACGGTGTCTACATGGCCGCTACGCTGGGCTCCGAAACCACCGCTGCTGCCTTCGGCCAGCAAGGCGTTGTCCGTCGCGACCCGTTCGCCATGCTGCCGTTCTGCGGCTACCACATGGGCGACTACTTCAATCACTGGTTGAAGATGGGCAAGACGGTTGATGCCACGCCGAAGATCTTCTGCGTCAACTGGTTCCGCATGGATGCCGATGGCAACTTCATGTGGCCGGGCTTCGGCGACAACATGCGCGTCCTGAAGTGGATCGTTCAGCGCTGCAAGGGTACCGTCGGCGCCAAGGAAACCACGCTGGGCTGGATGCCAAAATTCGAAGATATCGACTGGACCGGCCTGAACATCAACAAGGATGACTTCGAAGCGCTGAGCACCATCGATCCGGAAGCCTGGAAGTCCGAACTGGCCGGCCACAAGGAGTGGTTCGACAAGATGGGCGAAAAGATGCCGCGCGAACTGGTTCTCAAACGCGAGCTGTTCGAAATGGGCATTTTCAAGGATGCGGCCTGATTTAGTCGCCAAGCTGTAATCGAACGGCCACCGAGGTAACCAACCCGGTGGCCGTTTTGTTTTGGAGAACCGCATGTACCATCCTGCCCAACGCCTCGCTGACATCGAGCCCTTTCACGTCGTGGAACTGCTGACCCGCGCTCGTCAACTCGAGGCAGAAGGTCGAGACATCATTCACATGGAAGTCGGTGAGCCGGATTTCCCGACACCGGCGCTGATATCAAATGCCGCGGTCAACGCGATTAATTGCGGAAAAACGAAATATACCCAGGCACTCGGCTTACCCGAGTTACGTGAGGCGATCAGCGGCTTCTACAACCAGCGCTATGGAGTCAGCGTGCCAGCCAGCCGAATCGCCATCACCAATGGCGCCTCCGGCGCCCTGAACCTGGCTTTCGCCTGCCTGGCCGACCCCGGCAGTGAATGGCTGCTGACCGACCCCGGCTACCCCTGCAACCGCCACATCTTGCGTGCTTTTGATGGCCACCCCCGGAACCTCCCGGTCGGCCCCGCCACCAATTTTCAGCCGACACCCGCTCAGCTTCGCGACCACTGGGCACCAAGCACCGCCGGCCTGTTGGTAGCCTCCCCAGCCAACCCGACCGGCACGCTGCTGACGCTGGACGAGATCAAGGCCTTGGCTGACGTTTGCCGAGAGAACAACGGCCATTTTCTGGTGGACGAGATTTACCACGGGCTTACATACGAAACAGATGCACCAACTGCCTGCGCGGCCGGCGAGGACATTTGGGTCATCAACAGCTTTTCAAAATATTTTCAGATGACCGGCTGGCGCTTGGGCTGGATGGTCATTCCAGACGCTTACGTCCGTGATGTTGAAAAACTGGCACAAAATCTCACGCTCTGCCCATCGACGCCGGCTCAGTATGGTGCCTTGGCCGCTTTCGAGCCGGAGACCATCGCCCTCCTTGAAACGCGCCGTGCCGAGTTCCGTCGACGCCGGGATTATCTTGCACCGGCGCTGGAGCACATCGGCTTCCGGATTACTGCGCGCCCCGAAGGCGCCTTCTATCTCTATTGCGACAGTTCGACGTTAGCGGATGACAGCTTCAAACTGGCCAGGGATTTACTGGAAAAGACCGGTGTTGCAGCAACACCGGGGCTGGATTTCGGCAGCAACGAACCGGAAAAACATATTCGGTTTGCCTACACCACCAGCGTCGAACGACTGGCTGAAGCGGTAAGCCGCCTAAGTGCTTATTTCCGCCGGTAAGCGGAGCCCCGGATAGCGCTCGCGCAACGCTGTCCAATCAAAATAAGGGCCTGGATCAGACTTGCGGCCAGGCGCGATGTGGCAATGGCCGGCTACGGCAGCAATCGGGTAGCGCGCGCAAACGGCCTCCAGCAAATGCCACAGGGCGCCGTACTGCTCCTCCGTGAAGGGCTTCAAGTCGGAACCTTCCAGCTCGATACCCACCGAATAGTCATTGCAATTTTCGCGCTCGCACCAACACGATTGCCCGGCATGCCAGGCACGTCGATCGCAACCCACGAACTGAACAACACGACCATCCCGTCGGATATAGAAATGTGCCGACACCTGCATGTCGACAATTGTCGAAAAATAAGGGTTGACCGTGGGATCCAGTCGATTGAGGAAAAAATCCTCGACCCAGTCCCCGCCGAACTCATCGGGCGGCAAACTGATGTTATGGATGACGACCAGCGACACCGGTTCTCCAGCCGGGCGCTCGCCAAAATTAGGAGAAGGCAGCCAGCGCACCCCCTCCAGCCAGCCATCGGCCTGCCATGCCATCACTCGATGCCCAGACGCTCTAGCCGATAGCGCATCGACCGAAAGGTCACGCCCAACAGTCGGGCCGCGGCTGTCCGGTTGCCCTCCGCTTTCTGCAACGCTTCAAGGATGGCCTGACGCTCAAGGCGGTTGAGATAGTCATCCAGCGTTTCGCTACCGCGCCCTTGGTCTTCACTTCCCGCCATCTCCTCGGGGCCAAGATGCAGATCCTCGACTTCAATGGTATCGCCGGCGCACAGCGCTGTCGCCCGTTCCAGAATATTCTCCAGCTCACGGACATTGCCCGGAAACGAATAAAGCGACAATGCCTTCACAGCACCACTGGACAGCTTGGGTGGCGAGTCTCCGAAAACGCGACGCAGGACGCTCTCCACCAGCGGGACGATGTCCTCCATCCGCTCGCGCAAGGGCGGCATGCGCAGTTCAATCACATTCAGCCGGTAATACAAGTCCTGCCGGAAAGCCCCCTTATCAACCAGTTCGCGCAGATTCCGGTGCGTGGCGCAGATGATGCGGACATCAACGGGCTCTTCCGTCACGCTACCCACCTTGCGCACGCGCTTTTCCTGAATCGCGCGCAGCAACTTGACCTGCATGGCCAACGGCAGATCGGCCACCTCATCGAGAAAGAGCGTTCCGCCGTGGGCCGCATGAAAAAAGCCGTCTCGCTCGCTATCCGCGCCGGTAAATGCGCCTTTTCGATAACCGAAAAATTCACTCTCCATCAGATTTTCCGGAATAGCGCCGCAGTTGACCGGCACAAAAGTACCGGCGGCTCGAGCGCTCCGGGTATGGATCAGACGGGCAGCCAGCTCCTTGCCGCTACCTGATTCACCGGAAATGTAAATCGGTGCCTGGCTGCGCGCCAGCTTCTCGATCATCGCCCGCACCTGCTGCATACTGGGCGAATCACCAATCAACGATTGCAGAGGATCGTCACTCCCCTCGAGACCGCCAGGCAAACGCAAGGCAGATTTGATCAGGGTACGAAGTTGCTCAAGGCCAACCGGCTTTGACAAATAATCGAACGCCCCAGCCTTGAGCGCAGCTACGGCATTTTCGGCACTGCCATAGGCAGTGATGACAGCCACCGGCGTCTGCGGATGATGCTCGGTGATGTAGCGAACAATGGCCAGTCCTTCTCCATCCGGCAACCGCATATCGGTCAGGCACAGCTGAAATGCATCCCCCTCAAGCGCCGCAAGTGCTTCTGCTACAGAACCAACGCATTCCGTAGCCAAGCCCATGCGAACCAGAGTCAGATCAATCAGTTCACGAATATCGGCCTCGTCATCAATGACGAGGACCCGGCTCATCTCGCCGCGTGGGCGCCGTTCAGTTCTGGCAACAGACACGTGTCGTTTCTCCCTGCAACAATGAAATGCGCCCCTGACGACGAAGCCGCCAGTTCAAGGCTGGCACCGTTGGTTGCACACAACTCCCGGGCAATAAACAATCCAAGACCGGTTCCCTGAGTATGGGTAGTAAAAAATGGCTCGAAAATCTGCTCACGTACCGTATCGGGTATCCCCGGACCATCGTCGATGATGTGCAATTCTACCCGCCCATCGTTGGAGCCGCCCTCCATCTGAATACGAACGGCACCGGGACCACGGCTTGAATGGCGAAAGGCATTGCTGACCAGGTTCCATAACACCTGATGCAGGTGCGAGCGATCAAAACATAAACTGAGCGCTTGCACCTCAAGCACGATCACCCCGGCCTGCAGATCTTCATTCGCCATGAAATGCTCAACAAAGCCTGCGCAAAACTCGTCCACCCGCAGCAACTCAGGCTGCGCCCGACTCTGTCGCCCAAGCTCCAGAATATCGCTCACAATGCGATCCAGACGAATCACATTGTCATTCAGGATACGCAACAAGCGTTCCTTCATCTCGACGCGACGCTCTTCGCGCAGCAACTCACCCGCATGGCCAATTGCCGACAATGGATTGCGAATTTCGTGAGCAATACTCGCGGTCAACCGCCCCAGAGAGGCTAATTTCAGCTGCTGAGCACGTTCCTTGATGCGCCCGACATCTTCCAGAAAAACCAGCACTTCGCCATCTGAACTTGTTGTTCGCTCAAAGCGCGCCTGCAAATCCCTGCCATCCGCACCGCAAAAATGAAGCCCCCCCTCACCGCCAGCGTCCACCCATCGCCGCAATGCCTCGGCCAAGGCCGGCGCATCCGACGATAACTGGACGCCCGCATCAGCCGACAAGCCAAGCATCGCGCTTGCCACCGGATTGCATCGACTCACCAGGCCGTCCACTGTGACGATCAACACGCCATCCTGCATGCGCTCCACAACACGCTGGCTGATACGAATCTGATTATCCAGCGCAATGCCGCGACGCCGCGCCAAATCCTCATTGACCATCACCCGCTGTCCGAGCATACGGGCAAGAATGGCAGTCGCAAAAAATCCGGCTGAGATGAAGCCAGCCTGAACAATTGAGGCAGGATCGAAATCTCTGATAAAAATGCCGTAAGTCTGGAAAAGCAGCACCGCAACCGTAGCCAAGGCCGCATACAGCAGCACCAGTCTTCCGCGTCCAACCAGGCTTGCCGCTGCAAGAGAAACCAACAGAAAGACACTCAATCCGCTGCTTACACCGCCAGCCAGAAACATGAGAGAACAGACCACAGCAATATCGGCAGCCATCTGCACCGACAATTGCTGATTGAAGTGCTGTCGCCAGTGCGTCGCCAGAACCAAGCCAACCACGGTTACTGCTATATAAGCGCCGGACAACCCAAACAACATGGGCGACGGCAGCAAATTGAGGCGCGATGTCCATTCATGGGGAAAGATGATGGCCAGAAAAAAAAGTGCCGCGAGCACCAGTCGATAGAGGTTGAAATACTGGAACGAGCGCCAGTTGGCCTCCCAGGTTGACGATAGCCAACTCACCATCAACTCTTTCTCGTCTGTGCGGCCACCCGATGGGCTTCGCAGCAATAAACGTGGTCACCGTCGAGGAGCCCTTCACTCTCAGGCAAATGAACAGCACAGTACGCGCAGGTGACCATTTTTTCCGGGGCGGGCTCAGCCCGATTTGCTTCAGCGCGATCCTGTGGTTGGTTGGGCTTTCGCCAAAGCCACCAGATGATCCCTAGCAACGCAAACATCAGCAGATATTTCATCCCCACTCCAGACACAATAAGTGCTCACCAAAGCCCGGCTGACTTCTGTCCGATTCGAACGAAACCACGGCATTCACAGAATGCTGACAGTTCGCTCTGAACACGTTTTGGCCCATCGGCGCCAGCAAGCATTAAACCAGGTCATTCGAAACCTCACCATGCGCCGGTCTGGGCTGGTCAGGCTCTTCGAATCTACCATGCTTCCCTTGCTGGCCCACCCGCCCAAATACCTGAATCGCCTTGGCATGCGCCGGAATCGTCCACCTTAAGCGATCATTTGTCACGCAATGAGCGGTGCAAAATATCGACAACAACCTTCAGATCCTCAATCGGCACTTGGCCGGGAGCCGAGCTATTTTCGCCAACCACGAAGGTCACCGACGAACCGAAAGCCCACCCAAACAAGCGACTCAAAGAACCGTACCCCCCCATGGACATGCTGATGATCGGCAGGGAAATCGCCTGCATTCCATCCTGAGTTGCCTCCAGCAAAGTCAGTACATCGCGCAGACTCTTTGGCATGACGGCCACCTTCGCGATATCGGCACCGGCCCTTTCCATCGCCACCAATTTCGCCACGATATCCTCAGCCGATGGCGTTTCCTGGAAATTGTGGAACGAGGCGATCATGGGCACGCCAGTTTGCTCCGCCAGTGCAACGGCCTGCGCAAAAAGGTGCGGCTCGCTACTCAGTTCATAGTCGAACAGATCAACGCATCCAGAGCGGCACACCGCAGCATAGACCGCGAATACCTGATCTTCGTCCAACGCAATTGGCGCCCCGCCCTCGCGGATGGAGCGACGGGTAAAAATCAAGGGGATACCGCCTGCCAAGGCCCGAATCCGCTGCACAAGAGCCACAACGCGCTGGACATCACCAATGCCGACAA
>DAOLIO010000120.1:8075-9198 GCA_035328505.1 Azonexus sp. | reverse complement strand
TGATGTTGACCGTCACCACCTGCGTCGTCACACCCGGCGCAAACGTCAGGCTGCCAACAACTGAAGTAAAGTCCTCCGGGGAAACAGCTGAACCTGGTGTGGTCGCGAAATTAACGCTGACTGTCGCTGTGGTTGGCTGATCAAGAGTAACCGTAAAGGTCATCGTACCGGCCGCTTCATTGACGGTGACGTCATTAATGGATAGCGATGGATCCACCACTGGATTGACGACAATCGGCGCAACGGCAGCGACCGACTCAAGACCCTGATTATCGGTAACCGTAAAGGGAATGTTGACTGTGCCGTTATAGTCTGGTGCAGGGGCAAAAACCAGATGTGCCGCATCGGACGGACTCAGCGGCATACCAGCGATGACAGGTGTAACACCATCCGGCAGGTAAAGCACCCCCTCGGAGACCGGCGGCAAGGTCGCCACAGTCACACTCTGAATCGTGCCGTCCGGATCAGTACCAGACAGGTTGACGACAATCAGCGTGTCTTCATCACCGAACGCCGGTGTAACGACCGGAACCGGAGCGTCGTTGACCGGAGCCACGGGCCCCAGAACCAGCATCGCCGTATCAGTACCCCCCAGACCATCGCTGACGTCATATGTCGCTACCGGAACAGGACCATGGTAGTTCGGCGCAGGCGAAAACGTATAGGCACCGTCTGTACCAATTACCAAAGTGCCCACACCAATAATCGTTGCAACCTGCCCCGGCACAAAGAATTCTTGGACGCCATCACCATTGGTATCGATGCTAAATCCAGCAACCGTCAAGGGATTGCCGTTTGGATCAGTATCGTTCGCCAGAACATTCCCGGAGACTGGTGTATCTTCCTGCACCGTTACAGGACCATCATTCACTGCATCCGGGGCAGCATTGGGAATAATGGATAGCACCAAGTTTGCAGTATCGCTACCCCCCTGACCATCACTGATCGTGTAATTCGCAACCGGGATCGTGCCTGCATAATTGTGCAAAGGCACGAACGTGTAAGCCCCATTGGCTGCAATCGACAAAGACCCAACGCCGGCAATTGTCGCTATCTGCCCTGGTACGAAAACTTCTGGCACACCATCGCCATTGATATCGACGCTGAACGCAGTGACCGTCAG
>DAOLIO010000120.1:0-7975 GCA_035328505.1 Azonexus sp. | reverse complement strand
AAACTTCTGGCACACCATCGCCATTGATATCGACGCTGAACGCAGTGACCGTCAGCACACCATTTAGTCGATTGATGTCATTTGCAAGCACACTACCGGTGGCCGTCGCATTAATCTGGAAACTATTGCTATCGCTAATTGCGTCAGGAGCAATGTTCTGTTGCAGGGAGGCACCTTCGATGGTTTCGATCGGGCGTTCGCGATACGTTCCAAACTGAAACGCCAACGGATTTACGGTTTCAACGATGCGAAGCAATTCCACAAAGGTATGCCCCTCGTTACCTCCCTGCCCAACCTGCCCTGCCGCCGGGGCATCTTCGTCCAGCAAGCTATCCAGATCATTGCCTGACTTCAATGCCGCGACAATTTTCTGAAAGCCCTGAGGATTATTTGCTACAGCGCTATCCGACGCATCTGGTTTGATCTCTGCAGCCACCTCCGAATCAATCCTGACTGTCTCACCCGGACGAAGCGTCATTTCACGACCATCAGCCAGGGCCAAAACCACCTTTGCCCCCTCAGCCGCAACTACGCTTTCACCCTCGCGTATCGCATCTCCAAGTTTCAGACGACGGGTATTTCCAGCACCGTCACGCGCAAACGCCTGGCCGGAAAGAGTTGAAACGTGGGCGATAACTTGGGCTTGAGCCATGGTGATACTCCAGACACTTTTAGCAATACTAAAAGTATAAATGTATCAATACCAACAAGCTATTGAACCAAAGTACAACCCAAAGGGAAAATCGTGATATTTTTAACAAATACCTTCAGATGCTCAATCCGTTGATTTTCAAGGAGAGCTGAAGCCTGTCTCGCAGACCAAGCTTTTCGAACACCGCCGAGAGATGCGCCTTGACGGTTCTCTCTGTAATAGAAAGCTGCCCGGCTATTTCCTTATTGCTGGCACCACCTGCCACCAACTTGGCCACTTGAGCCTCCCTCTCGGAAAGTTGCGACAAGCAATCTTGCCCATTCTGCCCCGACATGCGCTGGCCGATCAAACGCGATGTGGTGCCAACCAGCGTCTGAAGCAATGACTGCCCGACCCACAAACCGCCATTTTCGACAACCAAGGCAACCTGGCGCAGAACTTGGGGTGCCGCATAGGTATTACAGCACCCAGAAGCACCGGCAGCCAAAGCTTCACTGACAACCGACTCATCTGGCTCATCCGCAAGTACGACCACCAAATGTCCGGTGCGAAGCGCTTTTGGTGGCATAACATTATTCAAAGCCTCTCCTGCCTTGAGGCGGCACCAGTAGACTCCCGGTGTATCAGAAAAACTTGTCGCCAACTGATCACGACCCAGCATTACTGCTCGCGGCATAGCCTCTTGCCACGAAGGCAAAGCCACAGCCTCCTGATCCACTATCCAATGTTGCATTAACGCTCCGTCAACGCAACGCTCTTGGCGCGCAGCACCGGTTTCAGGATGTATGCCAATACACTTTTTTTGCCAGTCAAAATATCCACTTCAGCAACCATACCCGGGATGATTGGCAAATTCGAATCACCAAACCCTGGCTTACTGGTTCGAACACGAACGGTGTAAAAAGCGTTACCTTTGTCATCCATGACGGTATCCGCCCCAATGTGTTCAAGCGTGCCATCCAAGCCACCATAAATGGAAAAATCGTACGCGGTAAATTTAACAATGACTGACTGCCCGGGCCTCAAAAAAGCAATATCCCGAGGCAAAACCCTGGCTTCCAGCAACAGGGTATCTTCAAGCGGAACAATTTCGATCATATCCTTGCCTGGCTGAACGACCCCACCTACCGTATTTACCAACAAACGTTTTACCGTTCCCTTTACAGGAGAGCGAATCGAGGACTGCTTGACTCGATCAGACAACGCAATGCTGCCTTCGGCCAAGCTATTCAGTTTTGCCATCGTTTCTGAAAGTTCTTTGCCTGCGTCGTTCCGAAATGCCAGTTCCACCTCTTCAATTTTGCGTTGTGCTTCACTGATTGCCGATTGCACCCTGGAAATCTGCGCCGTAGCCATGTCTCGCTCTCCACGATAGCGAGAAACATCGCGCTCGAGGCGAAGCAATTCAACCTCGGACACAGCCCCGGAGTTGATCAGTGGCCGCGTTACAGTCAACTCCCTGGCTGTCAGATCGTAGCCTTGTGACGCTTGAGCTCTTTTAGCCTGAGCTTCATTCAACTCTTGCTGCCGCTGATTGAGTTGCTGGCGAGCAATTGAAATCGCAGCTGCCAGCTCGTCGTTTCTCGCCTCATAGAGTTTTTTCTCCTGAGCGATGATAGATGGATCAGCACTGGCAATCTCCGGCGGCGGGACAAATGGTTTCCCCTCCGCAATCGCCCTCAATCGTGAAGCTTTGGCAACCAAACCAAGATACTGAGCCTGATTTTCCTTAACGGAGGACACAAAACGAGTTTCGTCAATTTTAATCAGTAACTGGTTGGCCTGGACAATATCACCTTCATGCACCAGGATTTCCGAAACCAAACCACCATCAATACTTTGAAGAACCTGAACCTGTCGCGACGGAATGACTTTTCCTTCACCCCGCGTCACCTCATCCAATTGCGCCAAAGCTGCCCATACGACGAAAAGAAAAAAAACAATCCCGATCGCACGCAGGAGAACCCTCGCCCTCAATGGCTCCTGACGCAAGATAGCCAGATCTGCATCGGTTGCGAAATCAACAACCTCGATATCTTCCTTGCTCGGCAACCGCCCAAGTACTTTTTCAACAAGAGGAACCCCCTTCTGGGCCATCCTTTCCAAGCCGGCATGCAACGAGCCAAAAATCGCTTTGAGGCGACTCATGACGCTCTCCCGATACGACCGCTCTGCAATGCCTGAATAACCTGGTCACGCGGACCATCCGCAACGATACGACCATCGTCAACAACCATCACCCGCGTTGCCAGATCAAGCAAGCTATTGCGATGGGTAACGATCACGACGGTCTTTTGAGCCGTCATCAGCCTGAGACGCTCCTTGAACTGCTGTTCGGACGAAAAGTCCATCGCACTGGTCGGTTCATCGAGCAGCAAAATTGGGGGGTCCATCAGGAAGGCACGCGCTATAGCCACGCCTTGGCGCTGTCCGCCAGAGAGTGAATCTCCTCGCTCGCCAATCATCATGTCGAATCCGTCTGGATGGCGATTGACAAACTCTGTCAGCCCTCCCGCTTCGGCCGCCGCCACAATAGTTGCATCATCAGCATAGGGAGCACCAAGAGCAATATTTTCCCGCAAGGTGCCATAAAACAACGTGACATCCTGTGCCACGTAACCAATATTTCGGCGCAGGTCCGCTGGATCCAATTGCCGGAGGTCAACACCATCAATACTGACTGCTCCGTTGGTTGGCTGGTACAAGCCCAGCAACAGCTTCTGCAAGGTCGTCTTGCCAGAACCGATGCGACCAATCACAACGACCTTGTCACCTTCATTAATCTTGCAGTTCAGCCCCTTCAGGGCTGCAATTTGACAATTCGGGTAACTAAACTGCACGTCGCGAAATTCTATATTGCCCCTCAACTCAGGACGATGCACGAAATTGGCATCCGAAGGACGCTCAATCGGATTCTGCATGATCTTTTCTAGTGAGGAGAGTGCGACCTTGGCATTGTGGTACTGCATTAACAGACCCACCATTTGACCGAGCGGCGCAACGGCCCGTGAAGTCAACATTGTGCAGGCAATTAATCCACCCATGCTGAGTTTTCCGTCGGCAATCAGATAAACGCCGGCGATCACAACAACCACATTGACGATCTGCTGGATCTCCATCGCGCCATTCGTTGCAGCCGCTGACAAAAATCGCATCTGGCTATTTACCCTGGCAACAAACGAGACAGATTTTTCCCACTTTGACTGCATGAGTCCCTCAGCCCCTTGCGTCTTGATCGTCTCAAGCGCCGTCAGACTTTCAATCAGAGTGGCATTCCGCTGAGCCGCAGCTCTATAGGTCGACTCGGACAATGCATGCATCTTGTGCTGCAGAATATAGGCATAAATTATGACCAGCACGATAGCCAGTACTACCGGAATGATCAACTGCCAGGCAATCAGTGCAATCACCAGCACGAATAGCAAGGCGAACGGCAGGTCTATAAAGGCCGTCACCGATGCCGACGTAATGAAATCGCGAACGGACTCAAAAGAACGCAAATTTGAGGAAAACGCGCCAACCGCCGCAGGTCTTGCCTCCATGCGCACCCCCAGCACACGCTCCATGATCGTCGCTGAAAGCTGCATGTCGATCCGGGCGCTGGCGAGATCAATGAAATATCCTCGCAAAGAACGCAATACCATGTCGACACAAATCATTAGAATCACGCCGAGCGCGAGCACCCAAAGCGTCTCCATGGCACGATTCGGAACAACTCGATCATAGACGTTCATCGTAAACAGCGGCATAACCAGCGCAACCACGTTGATCAGTAATGCGGCGCCGAGCACATCCCGATAAACAGGCCACTGGTCGGCCAACGCCCCCCAGAACCAGTGCCTGAGTCTGATATCGCCAACCTGTGGCGTACGACTGTCAAAACGAAAATGTGGCCGGGCAAATAGCGCGATGCCGGTATACTTCCCGGCCAACTTTTCCCGGGAAAGCAGAACGGAGCCTTGGCCGGTTTCCGGAAAAAGCAGGCGAGCCATTTCGCCAGAATCATCCCAACCAAGCAGGATGCACGCCTCCTCACCATCGAGCAAGAGCACAACCGGCAACAGCGCATCGTCAATACGCGCCAGAGAACGTTTGACAACCTTGGCCGAAAGTCCAGCACGACTCGCAGCACGACTGAAGAGTGACGGCGTCAATGAACCTTTTTCAAGTGGCAAGCCGGCGACAAGCGCGGCGCGCGTGCTTGGACGACCATGAATTCGTGTCAGTTCTACCAGGCAGTCCAACAAAGGGTCATGATGCAGGAGATCCTCCCGCATTCCCGGCACACCCATTCCTGCGGAACCGCTTGAAACTTCGCTCATGCCACTCCCAAATTTCTTTTCAAGATTTTAACTTGGCTCAAAAGGCACATATCAAAGAAATGCAAAAAGGCGGCCTGGGCCGCCTTTTTCGAACAAGACCCGATTAATCACGCAATCAGCGGAACAATCAACAAGGCAACCAGATTGATGATCTTGATAAGAGGATTAACGGCAGGACCAGCCGTATCTTTATAGGGATCGCCTACAGTATCGCCGGTAACAGCCGCCTTGTGGGCATCGGAACCTTTACCACCGAAATGACCATCCTCGATGTATTTCTTGGCATTGTCCCAAGCCCCCCCACCGGTGGTCATTGATATAGCAACAAACAAACCGGTCACGATAGTACCGACCAGCAAGCCGCCAAGGGCAACCGGACCAAGAATCAATCCGACCACGATCGGCACAGCAACCGGCAGGATTGAAGGAAGCATCATTTCCTTGATTGCCGCCACGGTCAGCATATCCACAGCACGGGAATAGTCCGGCTTGGCCGTTCCTTCCATGATGCCAGGAATTTCCTTGAACTGGCGCCGAACTTCAACCACAACAGCACCCGCAGAGCGCCCTACCGCCTCCATGGCCATGGCTCCGAACAGGAACGGAATCAAGCCACCAATAAAAAGACCAATGATCACGAGATGATTGGACAAATCGAAGGTAAACACCTTGCCTGATACCGCTTCCAGACCATGGGTGTAGTCAGCAAACAAAACCAGGGCGGCCAGACCAGCCGAACCGATAGCATAGCCCTTGGTTACAGCCTTGGTCGTATTCCCAACCGCATCGAGCGGATCGGTGACATTACGCACCTCCTTCGGCAATTCTGCCATTTCGGCAATCCCGCCCGCATTGTCGGTAATCGGACCATAAGCATCCAGGGCAACGACAATACCCGCCATAGACAGCATCGATGTTGCTGCAATCGCAATACCGAACAAGCCGCCCATGGCAAACGCAGCATAGATGGCGGCACACACCGACAAAACGGGCAGTGCAGTCGCTTTCATTGAAACGCCAATGCCGGCGATGATGTTGGTTGCATGCCCTGTCTGACAAGCTGCTGCGACGTGCTTCACCGGCGCATAATCGGTACCGGTGTAATACTCGGTAATCCAGACCAGTGCCGCGGTCAGGACAAGGCCGACGACAGAGCATCCGAACATTGTCATGGTATTGATTACCGTACCGTCAGGCAGGGTTGCACCGGCACCAATCAGCCATGATGTCACCGGATAGTAGAAAATCAGCGCAAGGGCACCAGCGACGATCAGGCCGCGATACAACGCCGCCATAATCTTGCCGCCTTCCGTAGCCTTGACGAAATGGCAACCAACAATGGAGGCTATAATCGAAACACCGCCCAGCGCCAACGGATATAGCACCAGATTTTCACCCAACCCGGCCGTGGTCTTGATAATCAGCGCCGCCAGCACCATTGTCGCAACAACGGTCACCGCGTAAGTTTCAAACAAGTCAGCTGCCATCCCTGCGCAGTCGCCAACATTATCGCCAACGTTATCTGCAATAACAGCCGGGTTACGCGGATCATCTTCGGGAATACCTGCTTCCACCTTGCCAACCAGATCGGCGCCGACGTCGGCGCCCTTGGTAAAGATTCCGCCGCCAAGACGGGCAAAGATCGAGATCAGCGATGAACCAAAGGCCAGACCGACCAGCGGTTCAATCACATGATGCAGATCGGCACCCGCGCTATTCGTCGACTTGAGAAACGTGTAGTAGCCGGCCACGCCAATCAGACCGAGTCCCACAACCAGCATTCCGGTAATCGCGCCCCCCTTGAACGCGACATCGAGCGCCGGTGCTATTCCCTTGCGCGCAGCTTCGGCGGTGCGGACATTGGCCCGCACCGACACATTCATACCGATAAAACCCGCTGCGCCGGAAAGCACTGCACCAATCAGAAATCCGAACGCGGTCAGCCAGCCGAGTTTTGGCACCAGCCCAATCGCCAGAAAAAGAACAACGCCAACCATCGCAATCGTCTTGTATTGCCGGCTAAGGTAGGCTTCCGCCCCCTCCTGGATGGCCTTTGCAATTTCTTGCATTCGCTCGTTGCCGGCGGGCAACGCGAGGATCTGTCGACTGGAAACCCAGCCATACAGGACAGCCAACACGGCACAGCCAAGTGCCAGTAACAACGCTGTACTCATTATTCTCCCCTTCGTGACAAACTAACTGACCAACAAAAAAATCAGACGGCGAATGCCTCCAGCTTTTTGGGCACCGAAATATTCTTCAAGCGTACATAGTCAGGCAGACCGTTGCGATATGGCGGTGGCTCCTCTCCCTCGATCAACGGTTGCAGATAAGCCCGGCAAGCATCGGTAATGTGAAAGCCGTCCGGTGCAATAAACTCGGGAGGCATTTTCCGCTCCACATTGGCGATTTCAGCCAGTGGCGCATCACCGATTGCCCAACGATAAGGCTCTTCGGCCAAGCGCTCAATGGTGGCCATGACTGCATTTTTCCCTCGCAAAGCGAGGTCGACTGCAGCAACACCCAAAGCGTGAGCCTGTTCCAGATCTGTCCGCGACGCCAGATGTCGAGCTGAGCGCTGCAGGTAATCGGCCAACGCCCAGTGATATTTATAACCCAGCCGGTCCTTGATCAACTGCGCAACCATCTGACCAACACCACCCAACTGCGAGTGTCCGAATGCATCCTTGGTTCCGGACTCGGCAATCAGATTGCCGGCCGCGTCTGAGAGCCCTTCGGAAACTGCCACCGTGCAGTAGCCAAACTGCTTGACGCATTCGTCAACGCGGCTCAGAAAACGCTCCGGATCGAACGGCACTTCAGGAAACAGCAGGATATGCGGCGGCTCGCCGACAGTTTCAGAAGCCAGACCACAGGCGGCCGTAATCCATCCAGCGTGTCGCCCCATCACTTCAAGCACAAATATCTTGGTCGACGTGCGCGCCATGGAGGCCACGTCATAACCTGCCTCGCGAATCGAAGTGGCGACATACTTGGCAAC
>DAOLIO010000119.1:3619-9227 GCA_035328505.1 Azonexus sp. | reverse complement strand
GGCATGATGCAGGACATAGGCAAAATACAGTTGCCACACGAATTGCTGGCGAAGACGACGCCATTTTCGGCGGCCGAGATGAAAGTGGTTCGCTCCCATGTGGCCAGTTCACTGGAAATGCTTTATTCCCAAGTTAATTTGCCTCAGGAGGTGATGCTGAACGTCTCTCGCCACCACGAGCGCTGGGATGGAAGTGGCTACCCGCGCAGGCTGAAATTCGAGCAGATCGGCTTGGCTGCCGAAATTGCAGGTCTTGCTGATTCATTCTGTGCCATGCTGAAGGACAAACCGTATCGAACGGCACTCGGTCATCAGGAGGCGCTGGAAGAATTACATAATTTGCGCGGCAAGATGTTTAATCCTGCCCTGATGGAACAATTCGTTCAATGTGTCGGCCTCTATCCGATCGGTACGCTGGTGGAACTGAATACTGGCGAGGTGGGCGTGGTGATCCAGCAAAATCGCGTTCAGCGTTCAAAACCGCGCGTGGTTGTCATGTTGGATGCCGGAAAGAAGCAAGTGCGGGCTTATCGTGTGGTTGACCTGCGAGAAGACGCAAATTCTGCGCTGCGAATTGCCAAGGCGTTGCCCCACAACGCCTACGGACTGGCTGCCAATGACTACTACCTCGGCTAGCGTCGGATTTATCGATTACGTGGCCTTTGGTTTAACTCCAGAGAGTCTTCGTTCGCTTCGGGCGCTGGCACCCGTGTGGAAAAATGCATTGACGCGGGTGGTGGAACGATTTGGTGGCGGCGGGGTACTCGATCAGTTTGTCGAGCGTACGGCGGAACTTCCCTTGCTGATTACCGATGTTGCATGGCAACGGGAATGGATGCAGGCCTGGTACAAACTAAGCGGCAGCGGCTTTTCGCTCGCCGAAATGTTTGGCATGTTCAATCATGCTGTCGCCTGCTGTGAAGCCGATTTGTTCGGTGATTCGCCTCAGGTAGGTCGCGTTCAGCTGGATTTGTTTGCCATTCTCCGTCGAAGTGTAGTGGCTGCCATTAGCTGCGCCATAGAGCTTGGCGAGGAGGTCCGTGTCTCCGCAGCCGGATTGCCCGGTGAGTTTGCCGCCATGCGTCAGTTGCACGAAATGGCGAAAGAGGGTGGTGAGATAGCCGTTCTGTCGGTATCAATGGTTAATCTGAGAGCTTTTTCACATTTTTCCGCGATAGAGCTGCAAACCATACCCAGCTTATTGACAGAGCAACTCTCCGGGCTTTTACGCGCACAGGATCGGGCGTTCGTCGGTCACGAGGGGGAGTGGCTGCTGCTCTTGCCAGAGGTGCAGTCGATGGCCCAGCCTGCCTTGGCTGCATCGCAAATTCGGCGAGCATTTGCTGAGCCCGTCGTCTTGCTGAGTGGCCGCAGGGTTTTGCTGGATGTCGAAATTGGTGTCGCAATGATGCCAAAAGACGGGATTGACGCAGAAGAAGTCATTCTTTCTGCGCGTTTGGCCCGAGCCGCTCAGAAAGGAGCAAACGGGCCATTTAGCATTTTTGACCGCAGCATGCGGGAAAGCTGGCAAGAGCGTAACGATCTTTCCGAAGAATTGCGACAGGCGTTGCGCGAAGAGTCGCTGATGCTTTATTTTCAGCCCCAGGTCAATATCGCGAACGGTCGGTGCTTCGGCGCCGAATTGCTGTTGCGTTGGCGGCGGGCAAATGGGGAATGGGTAGCGCCGCCGGTCATTGTTGAGCTCATTGAGGAAAATGGCTGGCGCGTCCTGTTTACAGACTGGTTGATTCGTGCCGCCCTCCGTCAGAGTGCAGCGCTTGATGCAGCCGGGGTTAATGTCTCGCTGTCACTTAACCTGACGGCGGGTGATCTGATCGATGTCGATCTGCCGGAACTCGTTGCTCAATGCCTCGAGACATGGCGAATTCCAGGCAGTCGCTTTACTTTCGAACTGACCGAATCGGCCATGATGGGGGATCGCGAGCGTGGACTGTTGGTCATGAAAAAGCTGCGCGAACTCGGGATACGCATCGCTCTGGATGATTTTGGCACGGGCTTTTCGTCATTGAGTTATCTGGCTAGTCTGCCGCTCAATGAAATCAAGGTGGATCGTTCGTTTGTGATCAGCATGTCGGCATCAGCCGAAGGTCTGAGGATCGTCCGCGCGATCGTTGATCTTACGCATGACTTGGGCATGCGTTCGCTGGCTGAAGGTGTCGAAAGCCTCGAGCAACGCGATCAGTTACTGGCGCTTGGCTGCCAGGATGCGCAGGGCTATCTCTACGGCAAGCCGATGCCACGGGACGAATTCATCACCTGGTTTCGCGCCGGTCAAGCTTGAACAAATGCAGGTCAGCGGTGACAATCCGCTGTCCTTGCGCCACCTCCGGGAGATTCCATGTTCGATCCGGTTATCAGCAGTCTGCCAGCCTTTGCGGTCTATTTCGTGACGGCTATCGCCCTGCTTGCCATTTTTTTGGCACTCTATGTTCTTGTTACCCCCTACAACGAACTTCGCCTGATCCGCGAGGGCAATACCGCGGCGGCTGTTAGCCTGGCCGGCGCGATTGTCGGCTATGCCTTGCCGATTGCCGTGTCAGTAGCGACCAGCCACAATATCTACGTGATGATCGGCTGGGGTGTCGTGGCATGCGCCGTACAACTCATGGCCTATATTGTGGCGAGATTTGCACTGCCACAGATTAATTTGAATATCCCGCAAGGCAAGCTTGCTTCCGGGGTGTTTCTCGCCTCGCTTTCCCTCGGTGTCGGCATTCTTAATGCCGGTTGTATTGCCTGATCATTCAAGGAGAACTTCATGGCTTTGATGGACTTCATCAAAAAGCAGTTTATCGATGTCCTACAATGGACTGAAGCGGGGGACGGTACGCTGGCGTGGCGTTACCCGATGGCCGACATGGAAATCCAGAATGGCGCGAGCCTGACGGTACGCGATTCGCAGGTGGCGATGTTCGTCAATGAAGGCACGGTGGCCGATGTCTTCCTCCCCGGCATGTACAAGCTGACAACCCAGACGCTACCGGTTCTGACCTACCTGAAAAATTGGGACAAGCTGTTCGAGTCTCCGTTCAAGTCGGATGTCTATTTCTTCTCGACCCGCACGCAGCTCGATCAAAAGTGGGGTACGCCAAATCCGATCACGATCCGCGACAAGGAATTCGGCATTGTTCGTTTGCGTGCTTTCGGCATTTATTCGTATCACCTGACTGATCCGAAAACCTTCTATCAGAAGATTTCCGGCACTCGGGATATTTACACCCGGGAAGAGCTCGAAGGTCAGTTGCGTAACACGATGGTGGCCGGCCTGACCGATCTGTTCGGTGAATCCGGTGTGCCCTTCATTGACATGGCCGCCAATCAGGATGAGTTCGGCAAGGCCATGCTGGCCAAGGCGGCACCGATGTTCGCCGAGTACGGCCTGGTACTTGATTCGTTGGTCGTCCAGAACGTTTCGCTGCCGGACGAGTTGCAAAAGGTCCTCGACCAGCGGATTGGCATGAACATGATCGGAGACCTGCAGCGCTTCACGCAGTACCAGGTTGCCAATGCCATTCCCGAGGCGGCAAAGAACGAAAATGGCATGGCCGGCATGGGCGTTGGCATGGGAGCGGGGATCGGTTTTGGTCAGGTCATGGGGCAGGCGATGGCTTCGGCCACACAGCCCGCCAATGCGGTGGTGGCTTCGGTGTCAGCAGACGAAGTCGTAGCTACCCTGGAAAAGCTGCATGGATTGGTCGAAAAGGGCATTCTGAGCCAGGCCGAGTTCGATGCCAAAAAATCGGAATTGCTCAAAAAATTGAGTTGACCGCAGCAACGTGGCTTTAAGCGCCCAATGTCCATCCTGCGGGGCGCCGGTTCTGTTCAAATCGGCGTCGTCGGTCTTTGCTGTCTGCGAATACTGTCAGAGCATGCTGGTGCGGCACGACCAGAGTCTGGAAGAGATCGGCAAGATGGCGGCGCTGGTCGACGACCGCTCGCCGCTTCAGTTGGGGGCGGAAGGCAGCTACGACGGCGTTCATTTCGCGCTGATCGGTCGAATCCAGATCAAGTACAGCCAGGGAACATGGAACGAATGGCACCTGCTGTTTGACGACATGCGCAATGGTTGGCTGTCGGAAGCGTCCGGGGAATATGTGCTTTCCTTCATGCAACAGGTTCGGGAGCCCTTGCCGGATTTTGAACAATTAAAAGTCGGGCAGCGGATTTCCCTCGTCAGCCAGGCATGGACAGTCAGCAATATTGAGCACGCCGAATGCATCGCAGGTCAGGGTGAGTTGCCATTCCAGGTTGGTGCCGGTTACCCCGTTGCGGCGGTCGACCTGAGAAATCAGGCAAATTTCGCCACACTGGATTATTCAGAAAAGCCACCGTTATTGTTTGTCGGCGAGGCCGTCGACCTCCAGTCGTTACGGATGAGCCATCTGCGTGATGGCATGGCTATCCCGACAAAGACGGTCGAGGCGCGTGTTTTTCGCTGCCCTGGCTGCGGCTCCCCGATGGCGGCCCGTTCACAGGAAATTCTGGCGGTAGGCTGTGCTTCTTGTGGGGCAGTAATCGATGCGACGGACCTGAATTACAAGGTCCTGTCGAAGGCACTGGGGATGCGCGACGAGCGGTATGCGCCGCGTGTGCCCCTTGGTAGCAAGGGCGTTCTCCAGGGCGCTCCAGTTGAAGTGATCGGGTTTCTCGTCAAGCAATGTCGGGTCGATGGCGTGGCTTACGACTGGAGCGAGTACCTGCTGGCCGGCGAAAATGGCACCTATCGCTGGCTGACCGAATACAACGGTCACTGGAATGTCGTCGATGTGCTACCCAAACCGCCGGCTGGCGGGGTTGTGGAACTGGATAATGTTCGCTTTGGCGGGCAATCGTTCAAGCATTTCTCGACATCGCCAGTCGTCGAAGTCATTCAGGTCACCGGTGAGTTTACTTGGCGGGTGAGGCGTGGCGAAACCAACCGCGTGATTGATTACGTGGCGCCGCCGTTGATGCTGTCGAGCGAATCGACCGGCAACGATCTGACTTGGTCACAGGGCAGCTATATCGCGCCGGAGGTGATCGCCGAAACTTTCAAACTGAACGGCAATCTTCCGACGCCGATCGGGGTTTTTGCCAATCAACCGAATCCCTGGGTTGAGACGAACCGACGGATTTGGGGCCTATCCTGGAAGCTGTTGTTGGCCGCCATGCTATTGCAGGTCTTTTTTGTGTTGTTTTCCAGTGGCAAATTGCTGCTGCGTCAGGATTTTACGTTCGAGCCGCAACAAGGGGCGGAAGTACTGACCCGCGAATTCGAGATTTCCGGCAAGCCCAAAAAAATTGCCGTGAAGAACCAGACCTCGCTTGATAACAACTGGATCGGTCTCGACATGGTGCTGGTCAACAAGGGCACGGGCGCAGCCTGGCAGGCAGGACGGGAATTGTCGTTTTATAGCGGCTACGATGATGGACGATGGACCGAAGGCAGTCGGGACGATGAAATCGTCTTCCTGAACATTCCGGCCGGTACCTACTACCTGACGCTGGATCCCGATATGGCGCAGGACAAGCCGGTAGCCGTGCGCGATACTCTCGAAGTGCATACAGCCGGTGCAGGCTGGTCAAATTTTGTGCTGGTGATGATCTT
>DAOLIO010000119.1:0-3519 GCA_035328505.1 Azonexus sp. | reverse complement strand
GCCGCCACCGCACCCGACGCCAGTTGCGCCACAATAGAACGGCGGCCAGGGTCAGCAGCAGGACAAGGATCAGCTTGCTCCTCAGGTATTGATGTCGAAGCAGAGATACTTGATTTCCAGATAATCCTCGATGCCGTACTTGGACCCCTCGCGGCCTAGGCCGGATTGTTTGATGCCGCCAAAGGGCGCGACCTCGTTCGAAATCATCCCCGTATTGATGCCGACCATGCCGTATTCAAGCGCCTCGCCAACACGCCAGCAGCGCCCGACATTGCGCGTAAAGAAATAGGCCGCCAGGCCGAATTCGGTGTCATTGGCCATAGTAATGGCCTCCGCCTCGGTCTCGAAACGAAAAAGAGGCGCCACCGGCCCGAAGGTTTCTTCGCGAGCAAACTTCATCTCGGTCGTGACGTCGGCCAGCACCGTTGGCTGGAAGAAATTGCCGCCGCGCTCGTGGCGGGCGCCGCCACATAGCACGCGAGCTCCCTTGCCGACGGCATCGGCAACATGCGCTTCGACCTTGCTCAGGCCGGCCGCATTGATCAACGGGCCTTGTACGACGCCTGCCTCGGTGCCATCACCGACCTTGAGGTCGCGGGCTTTCTCGGCAAACTTGGCTGCGAATTCCTCGTAAATTCCCGCCTGTATCAGAAAGCGGTTGGCGCAGACGCAGGTCTGGCCAGTGTTTCTGTATTTTGCCGCCAAAGCGCCGTCGACCGCAGCATTCACATCGGCGTCGTCAAAGACAATAAATGGCGCGTTGCCGCCGAGTTCGAGCGATAGTTTCTTGATGGTCGGGGCGCATTGCGCCATCAGCAGCCGGCCAACGCCAGTCGAGCCGGTGAAGGAGAGCTTGCGGACGATCGGGTTCGCGCAGAGCTCGCCACCAATGTCTGCCGGTTTGCCCGTCACGACATTGAAGACGCCGGGCGGGAAACCCGCCTGCTCGGCCAGAACGGCCAGTGCCAGCGCTGTGAGCGGCGTGGCCTCAGCCGGTTTGACCACCACCGGGCAACCCGCTGCCAGGGCTGGTGCGACCTTGCGCGTGATCATGGCAAGCGGAAAGTTCCAGGGCGTGATCGCTGCACAGACGCCGATCGGTTGTTTGATGACAATCAGGCGCGTGTTGGCAGCCGTGCTGGGAATGCTCTCGCCGTAAGTTCGTTTGCCTTCTTCCGCGAACCACTCGATAAACGATGCGCCGTAGATCACTTCGCCTCTGGCCTCGGACAACGGCTTGCCACATTCGGCCGTCACCAGTTGCGCCAGATCTTCTGCATGGTCGCCGATAAGCTTGAACCATCCCTGGAGCAACTGGGCGCGGCGGCGAGCAGTCAGCCCACGCCAGGCTGGCCAGGCAGCATCCGCCGCCTCGATGGCGCGACGGGTTTCAGCCGCGCCGCACAACGGCACATGACCCAACGCGTTTCCCGTGGCTGGGTTGATCACGGACAATCGGGCGCCGCTGTCGGCATCGACCCATTGCCCGCCAATCAGGTTGCGTGACCGCAGAAGTTCTGTATTCTGTAGATTCATGGTCTTGAAAATTCCTGTAAAAACGGTAAGTTACGAGTTATTCCTAGAAAGCACCCCAGCTACATGCGACTTCCGCTGCTGTTTTCCATTTTCCTGTCGATCTTTCTGTTGGCCGCTTGCAGTACTTCGGCGCGACATGTTTCCAGTTCGACGGAAACTATACGTCCGGGCAGTCAAGTGGGCAACGAAGTGGTGCTCTACGCCTTGGGCTTGATCGATACCGGTTACCGATTTGGCGGCAAGAACCCTGAGGCCGGCCTGGATTGCAGCGGGATGGTCAGTTATATCTATGGTCGGGCGGCCGGGCTCAAAGTGCTGGGCAGTGCGGCTGACATTGCCCGCAATGGGCGGCCAATCCCGCAAGATGAACTGCGGCCAGGCGATCTGGTATTCTTCAATACGTTGAATCGATCCTACTCACATGTCGGGATTTACATCGGCGAGACACGATTCATTCATGCGCCCTCCACCAACGGCAAGGTTCGCATCGACAAGCTGAGTGATCGATATTACGCACAGCGCTTCGAAGAGGCGCGCACCCTGTTTGATTAAGCCCTAGTTGGCTGAAGTTTCCACGGTAGAGGCGACCCGATGGCGTAATTCATCCAGGTCGTCGTTCGAAATGCCCAAAAAGGCGACTGCTCGCTCAAGCAGGTTGGTGTCAACTTCGCTATTGTCACCCATGATTTCGTCGAGGAGGTATTCAGCCACCTGGGTCACAGCGATCAGCGACAAGGCGCCGCCGGGCAAACTGCGATCCGGTAAATCGTAGACATCTTTTTCGTGGTGAAAACGTATGGCTTGGCCGAGCAAGGGCGGCAGTCCCCAATTACGCACCAGCAGGGAACCGATGATGGGATGAGTGCAGGGGAAGTATTGCTCTTCGGCATCATTCAACGCCTTGCCTTCGCTGCGGCAACTTTCGAGAATATCGGCGTAATTTGGGAAGCGACGCATCATCAGCGGTATGGCCGCATTGTGAAAAAGGGCATAGGTGTATGCCGCATCCGCCGAAATGCCATATTGGCGGCGAGCGACCACACTGGATGCCAGGGCGAGTTGCATGGTGCGTTTCCAGAATTGTTCTATCCAGGCGGCAGGCAAACCGGTAATACTGGCGCGGAGTGCCGAAGCGACAACCACGCAAACGACGTTCTGGATACCCAGGCGTTCAACCGCCTTGCGTACGCTAGGCACCCGATTGCTGGCACCAAATAGCGGCGAGTTGGCTAGTTTTAGCGCGGCAGCCGACATGCCGGCATCGCTGCCAATGATGTCTGCCAAACGATTCAAATCCGGCTCGTCCTTTTGTGCCTCACGCATTGCGTCGGTAACCATGCCCGGGCAAGTCGGGATGTCGATGCTGCGCATCACCTTCTCTACAAGCTCATGCGATAGTTCTTGTGTGATCTCATTGGACATGTTGATTTTACCAAGTAAGGCAAAATTGTGAATTCTTCGGAGCTTAATCCGGTTTTCAGAATGGACGCAAGCACTGCCCAGAGGTTAGAATGCCTCCCTCCCGTGCGCCCGTAGCTCAGCTGGATAGAGTACTGCCCTCCGAAGGCAGGGGTCACTGATTCGAATTCAGTCGGGCGCACCAAAATATCAACGGGTTAGGTGATTGTCACCTAACCCGTTTTTGTTTTGTGCCCATTCCGTGCCCAAAACGTGCCCGTTCCGTGCCTCGTTTCTTAAGGCTGTTGCGAGAGGAACGGGAAAATGACTACTGCTCTCCGTGCCCTTTATCAGATGAGTTGCTGGATGGGCTGTATTCGAAAAGATCGCCAACTTTGCAGTTAAATAGCTCGCACAAACCGTCGATAGTTTCGAGGTCAATGCGTGTGGCTGTTTCATTATAGAGAAGCGTAATCGTATTTCTATGCAGGCCTGTTTCTCGGGCAACGTCGACGATTTTCATTTTTCTTTCGCCCATCATTCGGGATAGGTGGCAGCGAATCATTTTATCTCCAGTGCAAAAAA
>DAOLIO010000118.1:0-9267 GCA_035328505.1 Azonexus sp. | reverse complement strand
GCTACGGCGCCGGCTATTTCAGCTACAAGTGGGCCGAAGTGTTGTCGGCCGACGCCTATGCCGCCTTCGAGGAGGCCGGCAATCCGTTCGATGCGGCGGTGGGCAAGCGCTTCCTGGATGAAATCCTGTCGGTCGGCGGCTCACGTCCGGCCATTGAATCCTTCAAGGCTTTCCGTGGTCGCGAGCCAAGTGTTGATGCGCTTCTCCGTCATAGCGGTATGATTGCTGCCTAATAAGGGTTCAGGGAGAAAATCATGCGCTATTTGTTCGCGATCTGCCTGGCGCTGACCAGCGTCGGTGCATCGGCAGATACCTATCGGTGGACCGACACCAACGGCCAGACGGTCATTACTGATATGCCACCGCCGGGCAAAGCCCGAAGCGTGGTCAAGATGGGTGGCAACAATGACGCCGGCGATGGTTTGTCGTTCGCGACCAAAAAGGCCGCCGAAGCGTTTCCGGTCGTTCTGTTCACCAGCGCAGACTGCGTCAACGAGTGTAAGCAGGCGCGCGAACTGCTGCATGGCCGAGGCGTACCTTTTAGCGAAAAGATGCTGCAAAAGCCGGAAGAGATCGAAGAACTGAAGCAACTGATCGGTGATGTCTTCGTCCCGTCCGTGAAGGTCGGCAACCAGCGCTTCCGCGGGTTCGAAGCGGGTGCCTACAACAATCTGCTCGACCTCGCCGGCTACCCGAAGAGTGCGCCGGCCAGCAAACCCTCGGGCGTCGCCAACAAGTGAAGATTGCCTCCTGGAACGTCAATTCCCTGAAGGTTCGCCTGCCGCACCTGCTTGACTGGCTTGCGGCGGCAAAACCGGATGCCCTGTGCCTGCAGGAATTGAAGCTCGAAGACCAGAATTTCCCGCGTGCCGAGATCGAAGCTGCCGGATATCAGGTCGCGTTTTCCGGCCAGAAGACCTACAACGGTGTCGCACTGCTCGCACGCGAACCGATTCATGACATCGTCTGCGGCAACCCGCATTTCCCCGATGAACAAAAACGCTTGATCAGCGGCTCGATCGGCGATGTTCGCGTGATCTGCGCCTACATGCCGAATGGCCAGGCCGTCGGCAGCGAAAAATACGATTACAAGCTGCGCTGGCTTGATGGTCTGGCCGTCTGGCTCGACGAGGAAATGCAGAAGTACCCGAAACTCGCGCTGTGCGGCGATTACAACATCGCGCCGGACGATCGTGACGTGCATGACCCCAAGGCCTGGGCCGGCGGCATTCTTTGCTCCGAACCCGAGCGCGCCGCCTTCCAGCGCTTCATCGGACTGGGTCTGAGCGACAGCTTTCGCCTATTTGAGCAACCGGAAAAGACGTTTTCGTGGTGGGACTACCGGATGCTCGGCTTCCAGAAAAACCAGGGGCTGCGTATTGACCATGTATTGCTGTCATCGCCGCTGGCCGAGCAATGTACCGCCGCCGGCATCGACCGCGCCCCGCGCAAGCTGGAACGGCCGTCCGACCACGCCCCGGTCTGGGCGACCGTGGGCTGATGCTGTTGTTATCAGGCCGCCAGCCATGACCGCTGCCATCGACCCCCAAAAGCTGGCAAACCTGTATCCGGCGCTCGCCAGCCTGCCGGCCGGACAACTCGCCGCGCTGCTGCCACCGGGTGCCATCATGCAGCTGCCGGCCGGCACCCAGGTGTTCGCCGAACATCAGCCGTGCCAAGGCTTTCCGCTCGTGCTCGAAGGCAGCATCAAGGTCATCAAGCTGGCCGCCAACGGCCGCGAGCTGATGCTTTACCGGGTCATGCCGGGTGGCTCCTGCATCATTTCCTCAAGCTGCCTGCTGGGGCATTCCGACTACAACGCCCGCGGCATCGCCGAAACCCCGCTCACCCTGCTTGCCTTGCCGGTCAGCAGCTTCACCACCTTGATGGTCGAACACGCGCCTTTTCGAGACTTCGTCTTTCACCTGTTTGCCGACCGTATCGGCGAACTGATGCAACTGGTCGAAGAAGTCGCCTTTGCCCGTCTCGACCAGCGACTGGCCAAGCTGCTGCTGGCCCGCCACGAGTCCACGCTCAACGTGACCCACCAGCAACTGGCCGATGAACTGGGCAGCGTCCGCGAAATTGTCAGCCGGCTGCTGAAAGGCTTTGCGGCCCAAGGCCTGGTCACGCTGGGCCGCGAACAACTCACGGTCGTTGACCGGGAAGGTTTGCAGAAACTTGCCGCTGTGTGACTGAGGTTACATACGTCATCGCGTCAGACCGTTACATTGGCGTTGTACACATAACCTGACGGAGAAAACACCATGGCTGCAAATGTTGGCGGAATCGACAAAATCGTGCGTATCGTTGCTGGCGCTGGCCTGATCGGCGCGACTGCTGCCGGCCTGCTGCCGGTCTGGGGCTATATCGGCGTCGTGCCGCTGGCCACCGGCCTGATGGGCTGGTGCCCGGCCTACACGCTGCTCGGCATGAATACCTGCCCGATGAAGAAGTAATCCGGCACAGTGTCCGTAAAAAAACCTGCCTCGGCAGGTTTTTTTACGCCCCGGCATCTTTCAATTTCGGGCTTTATTTCCGGTTGACCGCAGGATCAGGCCGACAGGTAATTGGCAATCCGCACGTAATCCTCGACCGAAACATCTTCCGGGCGCAGGGTTGGCGCTATGCCCAGTTCGGCAAAAGCGGCATCGCTCAACAGCCCTTTCATCGTATTGCGCAGCATTTTGCGGCGTTGCGAAAAGGCAGTGAGCACGACCTGTGACAGCTTTTCCTGATTTTTCGCCGTCAATTCCGAAACAGGCTTGGGAATCAGGCGAACAACCGCCGACTGAACCTTGGGTGGCGGATCAAAACTTTCGGGTGGGACATCGATCAGCCACTCCAGATAAAAGCGGTATTGCAGCATCACCGACATCCGGCCGAAATCGGCGGTGCCCGGTTCAGCCACCATGCGTTCGACAACCTCCTTTTGCAGCATGAAGTGCATGTCGTGCACGACGTCAACGTACTCGGCGAGATGAAAGAGCAACGGCGTCGAAATGTTGTAGGGAAGGTTGCCGACCAACCGCAGACCCTTGCCAATGCTGGCGAAATCGAAGGCCAGCGCGTCGCCTTCATGGACGGTCATACGTTCCGGTGAGTATTGTTTCTTGAGCCGGACGATCAGGTCGCGGTCGATTTCGACGACATGCAGATGATCGACACGCGTCATCAACGGCTCGGTAATTGCCCCCAGCCCTGGGCCAATTTCGACGACGGTTTCATCGCGCCTGGGGTCCACGGCCGACACGATGGCGGCGATGATGCCGGGATCGACCAGAAAATTCTGACCGAAGCGTTTTCTGGCAACATGGCCCTTCATGGCATTTTCCTTGTGGCCATACGGGCCGCTTCCGCAACAGCTTCGAGCAGGCTGCCCGGATCGGCCCTGCCCGTGCCGGCCAACGCCAGTGCCGTGCCGTGATCAACCGAAGTGCGGATGATGGGCAGGCCCAGCGTCACGTTGATACCCTTGCCGAACGTGGCGTACTTCAGCGCGGTCAGTCCCTGGTCGTGATACATGGCGAGCACGGCATCGCCCTGGGCGAGAATGGGTGGCGTAAACATCGTGTCAGCCGGATAGGGGCCGGTCAAATGCATGCCCTCGGCGCGCAGCTTATCGAGAACCGGCGTGATGACCTCGATTTCTTCCATACCGAGATAACCGCCTTCGCCGGCATGCGGATTGAGGCCGGCAACGAGGATGCGAGGCTCGGCTAACCCGTATTTGCGGCGCAGGTCCGCATTCAGGATGCGTAAGGTCTTTTCCAGCAGATCGGCCGTGATGGCCCGTGAAACGTCCTTCAGCGGCACATGGGTCGTTGTCAGCGCTACGCGCAACGGGCCGCGCTCGGTGTCGCCGGCCAGCATCATGACGACGAGTGGCGTCGCAGTCTTCTCGGCCAAGTATTCGGTGTGGCCGGTGAAGTGCACGCCGGCATCGTTGATCACGCCTTTATGCACCGGCGCCGTGGCCATCGCGGCAAATTCGCCGGACTGGCAGCCGGCCAGGGCACGATCCAGCAGGGCTAGCACGTAGCAGCCATTCCTGGCATCGAGCGTACCGGCTTGCGAGGGTACCGCGAGGGGAATGTGCAAAACATCCAGCTTGCTGCGGTCAACCGGATTTTTCGGGCAAAAATCGCGAAATTGCACGGCCATGCCAAGCTGTTCTGCGCGTGCCTGAAGCAGGTTGCGATCCCCCAGGATGACCGGCTGCGCTTCGCCTTCATAGCCAGCCAGACTCAGGCATAGCTCCGGACCGATGCCAGCGGGCTCACCGCTGGTCACGGCAATGACCGGCAGCATCACTTTTCTTCGAGTCGGTTTTCGACGTAGGTACGGTCGCGCAGTTGGCGCAACCAGTCCTGATAAGCGTCGTCAAGCTTGCGTTCACGCAAGGCCTGACGGGCGGCACCCCGCTTGCGCTCGGCCGATACGTCCTGTTCGCGGCGCTCCTGGACCTGGATCAGATGCATGCCGAAAGGCGACTGGATGACCTGACTGATTTCATTGACCTTGAGCGCGTCCATGGCCCGCTCGAACTCAGGGACGGTGTCACCCGGAGAAAGCCAGCCAAGGTCCCCGCCCTTCGCGGCAGACCCATCCTGCGAATACAGGCGGGCCTGTTCGGCAAAATCGACACCGTTGATGATGCGTTCACGAACGCTTTCAAGTTTGTGCCGCGCCTCGGCTTCGGAAACGACTTCGTTGATGCGGATGAGGATATGGCGCGCGTGGGTCTGCTGTACCGAGGCCGGCATGCTGCCACCACGCTTGTTCAGCAATTTGATGATGTGGAAGCCGGCCGACGAACGCAGCAATTCGCTGACCTGTCCAGGCTGCAGGCGAGCACTGACCTCCGCATAGAGTGCCGGCATGCGATCCAGAGGGCGCCAGCCAAGATCGCCGCCCTTCAGGGCATCGGGAGCATCCGAGAAAGTCGCGGTCAATTCGGCGAAATTTTCGCCGGCCTGCGCCCGCTTCAAGGCTTGCTCGCCGCGCAAACGCAGTTTTTGCAGCTGTTCGGGGCTGGCTGACTCCGGCGCACGCAGGAGAATGTGTGCAATTTGATACTCTTCGCCGCCGCCTTTGGCGGCCTGGTCAGCCAGATAGTTGTCGATTTCTCCATCGGACACCACCAGCTTGCTGTCGACCTCTCGCTCACGCAACCGAACGGTCACCATTTCATTACGGATTTCCTCGCGGAATTGCGCATATTGCACGCCATCCTTTTCGAGAGCTGTCCTGAACTGCTGCGGGGTCATCTTGTTACCGGCGGCAATTCGCCCGATTGCCTGATCCAGTTGGGTATCGTCGATCTTGAGGCCGGATTCGCGGGCATATTGCAGCTGAACCCGTTCCATGATCAGGCGTTCCAGCATCTGACGCTCGAGTTCTTCCTGAGGCGGCAGCGGCGTGCCCTGCTTTTGCAACTGCTTGAGGGCAGCGGCCAGGCGGGTGCGCAGATCGAAATAAGTGATGACATCATCGCCGACAACAGCCACGATGCGATCAGCCTCGATAACGGGCTCTGGCGCGGCAGACACTGGATGCGCCAGCAGGCCGCCAAGACAGCAGATCAGGACAAACAGGTGACGAATAAGTGGGTTCATGGTCTTCATTGAGAGGTAAGCAGGCTGCTGTCGGGCAGTTCGTTGATTTTGCCGTAACCGGGGACGCTACGCCGCAGCAGGCCGATCGGGTTGGAGCCGATACTACCGAAGTCATTCAGTTCAAGCTGGAAAAACAGGGTGTCGTTAGGCTTGCCGGAGATTGCGGCGAGCCGCTGCCCCACCAGTCGAACCGCCCAGCATCCGGCGTTGTACTCCACGCCGGCAATCGATTCAAGCATTTGCTTGTCACGCATCGAGTAGTTATAGCGACCAACCGCATACAATTTTGACGTCAGCGGCCACTGCCCGGCAATATCAATCTGATCGACGGTCGACAGCGTGGTCAGCGGGTCTCGGGTGTAGCGATAGCTGGCTGACATGACCTTACCAAGCTCCGGTTGATAACGGACACCGGCGGCAAATCGTTCGCTAACACTGTCCCGGTAATTGTATTCCCAGGCCAGATCCATATAGGTCTTGGGCGCCACCAGGCCATTGACCGCGGCCACCAGATTGGAGAAATTGTTCTGGCGAGTAACCTCTCCCGCGATGGACACGCGCTGCTGGCTGAAATAATAACGTTGGCCAACCATGGCCTTGAAATTCTCCACCCCCGTATCACCATCCAGCAGGCGGGTTGCGACCGCCGCGGTCAACTGGTTGGCATCGTTGATGCGGTCCAGGCCGCTGTAACGGTTCTCGGCAAAGATCTGGGCAAAGTTGAAATCGGCCAGACCGGTATCGAACAGCGGAATCTGGCGCTGATCCTTGTACGGGATATTGACGTAGTAAAGCCTTGGTTCCAGCGTCTGGATATAGCCCTTGCCAAACCAGTCCCCCTCTCGCTCGAAGGTCATCGTCGAATCCAGAGAGAAGGTCGGCAGAACACGACTGACGCTGTCGGGCTGGCCGATTGCCTGGTTTTCCAGGGAATACTGGCTCATGTGCAACCCGACCTTGGGAGTGATCTGGAAGGCAGGATTGACGATGGGCAGCGACAACTGGGGGTAGAGCACGAAACGGTTGCCCTGCACCTTGCCGGCATCGACATGGGTAAAGCGCGAATATTGTCCGATCATGCTGAAGTCCATCTTCATCAGATTGGGACGGAAGGCCAGGACATTCAGTTGCGGCTCAAGAAAGTAGGGACGCGCGATTGGATTGGCCGGGTCCAGTTGCAATGTCTGATAGCGCAAGACCTGAAGATTGGTCTGAAGCCAGGGAGATGGAACATAGTTCAGCGTAAGCTGCTTGGGTAGCTGCGTTTGTGACGTCTGCAGCAGGCGCGACGACAAATCCTGCCAGTAGAAATCATCCGACACACCATTCCAGTTGATCGCAGCTGAAACGCCCTGTCCGAGAATATGCTGGTGCTCGATCCGGTAGCCGTAGCGCTGGCGATTAACCATTTCGTCGTTCGGCAGGTATTCGACCCGCGTCGTACCCTGAAAGTTGTAATCGACGTAGCGCGCCTCGGCGCCAAGCTGGAAGCCCCGCTTGCTCATGTAGCGGGGAAACAGCGTCATGTCATAGTTGGGCGCGATGTTCCAGTAGTACGGGACCGTAAAATCAATACCACTACGCGTCGACGTGGAAAAATGTGGATGCAGGACGCCCGAACGTCGCTGGCCATTCAGCGAAAACGACGCAATGGGGGTATAGAAAAACGGCACGCCACCAAACCACATGGAGGCATGACTGGCCGTACCTTCATTGCGATCGTAATCGAGATGCGTTTCCGACGCCCGCATGTACCAGTCTTCACGATCCGGCTTGCAGGTGGAAAACGTGTTCGCAAAAAACGTAAACTGGTTCTCGCCTTCGAAATCGACGCGTTCGGCCCGTCCATTCGCCTCGACGGGACGCTGAGCGGGAGACTTGGTCGGCAGACCGTAGCTATTCGCCACATTGAGCATCATCGGCGCCCCGGAGGTTGCGGCGTTGCTGCTTGCCACAGTCACCACGGTTTGCGTCGGACTATAAAACCGGCTCGGTGTCTCCTTGAGAATGTGATATTTCACATCCTCAGCAGAGCCAATCTGCGCATCAAGCTTCATGCGCAGATGCGGCGTATCGATTTCAGCGCCCTCCTGAAGAACCCGGACGGCACCGGCAGCGGCGATTTCATCATCCAGGACATGGTAGGTCAGGCGGTCTGCAAAAATCACCGACCCAACCTTGCGCATCTCGACGTTGCCCTCAGCCACGGTCAATTCTTCAGCCTGACCTTCAAGCCGATCAGCAACAACGAAAATCGGATAAGTGTCGTCCTTTTTCAGGACAGACGGCGTTTCGATCCCGACGACCGAACCTGAGGACGACTTTTGCTTGCCCATCACATTGAATTTGCGCTCGGTGTGCAGACGCAACGGCTCATCAGCGGTGGCGTAATTTGTCTGCAGCCCGGCAAAGAGGCAACAAATGAAAACTGCAAGCGGACGGCGCGTAAAACCGGTCATCAGTGCGATCAGTTGAGGGGCGACACCAGAATGGCCGGAACCCGAGTGTTAAAATCCTGACATTTTACAACGAACAGACCCCAGCCCGCTTATGCAACCCACGCCGCGCGATCAACTTGTTTCAGACTGGGTTGCCAGTCGCTTTCCCGATCAATCCGTCCAGATCACAACAGCCTCGGCCGATGCCAGCTTCCGCCGCTATTTCCGGCTGACCTGGCCGGACGGCACGACGCGCATCCTGATGGACGCCCCGCCGGACAAGGAAGACTGCAAACCCTTCATTCACGTTGCCGGGCTGCTCGCCAAGGCAGACCTGGCTGCACCGCGTATTCTGGACAAGGATCTCGACAACGGCTTTCTGGTGCTGACCGACCTCGGCCGCATTGGCTACCTCGACGCACTGAACGCGGATCTTTCGCTGGCCGACATGCTGATCCGCCCGGTGCTGGACGTGCTGGTCAAATGGCAACTCTCCTCCACCGCCGCAACCCTGCCGCCTTATGACGCAACCCTGCTCCGCCGCGAACTGGACCTCTTCCCCGAATGGTTCATCCGCCGACACCTTGGCGTTGAACTGGACGACAACGACATGGGGATGCTTGATCGAACCTTCAAATTCCTGATCAACTCGGCGCTGTCCCAGCCCAAAGTTTTCGTCCATCGCGACTTCATGCCGCGCAACCTGATGGTCGTCGAAAGCGCCGAGCGCCTGACACCGGGCATCATCGACTTTCAGGACGCGGTCTACGGCCCGATCACCTACGACGTCGTCTCGCTGTTCCGCGACGCCTTCATTTCCTGGGAAGAAGAGCAGGAAATCGACTGGGTCGTCCGCTACTGGGAAAAAGCCCGCGCCGCCGGCCTGCCGGTACGCGAAGACTTCGGTGCCTTCTGGCGCGACTACGAACTGATGGGCCTGCAGCGCCACCTCAAGGTGCTCGGCATCTTCTGCCGTCTCAAATATCGCGACGGCAAGGAAAAATACAGCGAAGACCTGCCCCGCTTCATGAACTACGCCCGCAAGACGGCCCACCGCTACGTCCAGCTCAAGCCGCTGCTCAACCTGCTCGACAAGCTGGAAGGCAATACCGAGCAGATCGGCTATCGGCGGTGATGCTAGTTATCAGGACCGAGGATCCAGGATCGAGTGAAAACCGCTCGCCCCCTGACCACTCGATCCTAACAACGCG
>DAOLIO010000117.1:0-9308 GCA_035328505.1 Azonexus sp. | reverse complement strand
AATGCCCTGCATACGCGAGCGGATGCCGCTTCGGCGCTGGTGGTCGTGGTCGGCATTGGTGGCGCGTTGCTCGGCTGGTCCTTTCTGGACCTTCTGGCTGCCGCACTCATGGGTTTCATGATCTTGCACATGGGCGCCGGGTTGGCCTGGGGGGCGATCAAGGAACTGATCGATACCGGTCTTGATGATGCCCAGGTCGAGGCCATTCGGACTACATTGCTGGCGACGCCCGGTGTCCGCGACCTGCACGAGTTGCGAACCCGTCGAATGGCCCATCAGGCGCTGGTTGATACCCATGTTCAGGTTGATTCACGCATCAGCGTTTCCGAAGGTCATCGTATTGCCGAATCGGCCCGGGCCAGAGTTCTGCGCGAACATCCGGAAGTGCTGGATGTCCTGGTCCATATCGATCCGGAAGACGACATGGATCCGGATACGTATGCGACGCGCTTGCCGGCGCGAGACAAGCTCCTCGCCGAGTTGCAGCCTCTTCTGACAGGCATGCCCGAGCCTCAAAAAGTGATATTGCACTATCTCAAGGGTCAGGTTGAGGCAGAGATTTTCTATAGCCACCTCATTTTTGAAAATGGCGAAGCGCTACGCGCGGCAGAAGATGCCTTGTCTGCTCGCCTGAAGCAGCACCCGGCGATTCGCCGCGTATCCCTTAATTGTTTCATTGCACCGTAATGGTGCCAATATATTGCGTGTTGCACTATATTGGTGCGGCGCGTATTCAGCGAATTCTTTGCTTAAACCCCGCATCTCATTGTGGCAAAATGTAAAGATCACTCGCTGGCCATTGGCATGCTTTCTGCTAAATAGTCCGGGTTACAAATTTTTGATTGTCGCCGGATCGCCCGGCAACTTGTTTTCTTAGGAGATTAAGGCATATGGCAACCCCGCAAGACGTGATCAATATGATCAAGGAAAACGACGCTAAATTCGTCGATTTTCGTTTCACCGATACCCGCGGCAAGGAACAGCACGTCACCGTGCCGGTTTCCGCCTTCAGCGAAGACAAGTTCGAAAATGGCCACGCGTTCGACGGTTCCTCCATCGCTGGCTGGAAGGGCATTCAAGCTTCCGATATGCAGTTGAACCCGGATCCGGATACGGCCTACATCGATCCGTTCTTCGACGAAACCACCGTCGTCCTGACCTGTGACGTCGTTGACCCGGCTGATGGCCGTGGTTATGACCGCGACCCGCGTTCCATCGCCAAGCGCGCTGAAGCCTACCTGAAGTCGTCCGGCCTGGGCGATACCGCCTACTTTGGTCCGGAACCAGAATTCTTCATCTTCGACGGTGTCGAGTGGAATGTGGATATGTCCGGTTGCGCCCTGAAGATCCATTCTGCCGAGGCAGCCTGGGGTTCCGGCGAAAAGAACGACAGCAACGGCTCCACTGGCCATCGTCCGACCGTCAAAGGCGGCTACTTCCCGGTTCCCCCGGTCGACAGCCTGCACGACATCCGTTCGGCCATGGTCCTGACCCTGGAAGCCCTTGGTTGCCCGGTTGAAGTTCACCACCACGAAGTCGCTACTGCCGGTCAGTGCGAAATTGGTACCGTGTTCAACACCCTGGTTAAGCGTGCCGACCAAACACAGATCCTGAAGTACGTTGTGCACAATGTGGCTCACCAGTACGGCAAGACGGCCACCTTCATGCCGAAGCCCATCGTTGGCGACAACGGTTCCGGCATGCACGTTCACCAGTCCATCTGGAAGGACGGCAAGAACCTGTTCGCAGGCGACCAGTATGCTGGCCTGTCTGAACTGGCGTTGTTCTACATCGGCGGTATCATCAAGCACGCCAAGGCACTGAATGCCATCACCAATCCGGGTACCAACTCCTACAAGCGTCTGGTGCCGCACTACGAAGCGCCGGTCAAGCTGGCTTACTCTGCCAAGAACCGTTCCGCTTCCATTCGCATCCCGCACGTTGCTTCGACCAAGGCTCGTCGTATCGAGACCCGTTTCCCGGATCCGATCGCCAATCCTTATCTGTGTTTCGCAGCGCTGCTGATGGCTGGCCTGGATGGTATCCAGAACAAGGTTCATCCGGGCGACCCGGCTGACAAGAACCTGTACGATCTGCCGCCGGAAGAAGATGCAAAGATCCCGACCGTCTGCGCATCGCTGGAAGAGGCCCTGGCTGCGCTGGACAAGGATCGCGAGTTCCTGACCCGTGGCGGTGTCTTCTCCAACGACTGGATTGACGCATTTATCGCCCTGAAGATGGACGAAGTGAACAAGGTTCGCATGACGACCCACCCGGTCGAGTTCGATCTGTATTACTCCTGCTAATTTACAGGATGTAACAAAAAGGGCGGGATTTCCCGCCCTTTTTTTGTTCACTTTTTCCAGATCCAGCCGTTAAGTCCGGTACACTAAAAAATTACAAGGATCGATGACGATGACACGTAGTCCGTTTGCCCTGATGATTTTCTTATTGCCGTTATCGGCTTCGGCGCAGACTATTTATAAATGTGTCGATGGCAATGGCGGTACCACCTACGCCAGTTCGAGAATCGACAAGCACTGCAAGGTTATATCGACTGGCGCTGAGAATTCGATGCCCGCACCCCCGCGGGCGAAGCCGGCCAGTGCAGCGTCTCATCCATCTCCGTCAGGCTTCCCCAGGGTACAGGAAGACACGCAGCGGACTCGCGATGGGGATCGACGGCATATCCTGGAGCAGGAGTTGGCAGGTGAGCAGCGGAATCTCGAGCAGGCGAAAAAAGATCTGGCCGAACAGGAAGCGACCCGTGGCGTGCCGAGTGATCGTGTGGAGCCCTATCGGGAGCGGGTCAGCCAGCACGAGCGCAACATTCAGGCTATCCAGAAAGAGCTCGCTAATCAGCGCTAGGCGGAACCGGCAGCCTGACCTTGTACCAGGCAGCATAGAGCGCTGGCAGGAAGAGCAGGGTCAGTGCCGTGGCAACGATCAGGCCACCCATGATGGCGACGGCCATGGGGCCGAAAAAATCATTTCTCGAGAGTGGAATCATGGCCAGCACCGCGGCCGCTGCAGTCAGGACGATCGGGCGGAAGCGTCGCACGGTCGATTCGACAATCGCCTCCCAGCGTGGCTTGCCGGCTGCCATGTCCTGCTCGATCTGATCGACCAGAATCACCGAATTGCGCATGATCATGCCGAACAGCGCAATCGTTCCGAGCAATGCCATGAAACCGAACGGTTGCCGAAAAATCAGCAGGAACAACGCAATGCCAATGAGGCCGAGGGGTGCAGTGAGTAACACCATGATGACGCGAGAGACATTCTGCAGTTGAATCATCAGGATGGTAATCACCGCCAGTACAAAAAGCGGGATGCCGGCCATGACCGATCCTGAGCCTTTTGACGACTCTTCGACCGAGCCGCCAGTGGCAATTCGATAGCCCTCCGGCAGGGCGGACTGGATGCGTGCGATCTCGGGTTTGATGCGGTCGACGATTGTGGCCGGCTGAGTCTTGCCATACAGATTGCCACGTACGGTGATGGTTGGCAGTCGGTCGCGGCGCCAGATCAAACCGGGTTCGAACGTCGGCTTCAGCCGACCGATCTGGCTCAGCGGGACACTTTTTCCGGCACGCGTTGGTACCGAAAGATCAGCGAGCGACGAGAGGTGGCTGCGTTCTTCCCGATCGCCACGCAGCACCACGTCGATGCTCTTTTCGCCTTCACGATAGCTGGTAACGGTATAGCCGTTGAGCGACATGTTGAGCAATGCGGCGATGTCCTGGGTGGATACACCGAGTAAGCGTGCCTTGTCCTGGTCGATCTCAATTTCTACCGACTTGGACAACTCGCTCCAGTCGGTATTGATGTTTGAAAGCTCCGGGATCTGTCGCATGACGGTGGCTATCTGGACGGCAGCATTTCTCAGCGTAGCGAAATCTTCGCCAGAGATGCGATATTGCACCGGGTAGCCTACCGGAGGGCCGCTTTCGATGCGGGCGATATTGCCGCGAGCAGCAAAACTTCCGTTTTCGAACAGTTTTACCAGTCGACCGCGCAAGGCTTCACGCGCTTCGACATCCCGTGTGACGATGACCAGTTGGCTGACGTTGCTGGAGCCCAGTTGTTGGTCAAGACCAAGGTAGTAGCGCGGTGAACCGGAACCAATGTAGGCGATGTAATGCTCGAATTGGTCGAATTCGGCCTTGTCCTTCTCCAGCCACGCCTCGAGTTGCTTGGTTTCGGCATTGATCGCGGCAATTGAAGCGCCCTCGGGAAGGCGCAGCTCCACGTTGAGTTCGAGACGCGTTGAATTCGGGAAGAATTGTTTCTGAACCTTGGACATACCGATGATGGATAGAGCAAACAACGCGAGCGTGATGCCAATGACCAGCCAGCGGCGACTCACGCACCCACTGACCAATTGGCGAAAGCGGGCATAAAACGGTGTTCCATAGACATCGTGGTCTTCGCTGTGGGCAGGGCCATTCAAGCCGAGTGTGTCTGCCAGTCTGGCAAGGCGTGGGAGGCGTCGTTCAAAAAGGCTTGTCCGGCGCATGCTACGTGGGTCAGGCAATAGCTTGTAACCGAGCCATGGAATGGCGATCACGGCGGCTAGCCAGGAGATCAGCAGGGCAACAACGTTGATCTGAAAGAATGCGAACGCGTATTCACCGACGGCGGATTTGGCCAAGGCAATCGGAATGAATCCGGCAACCGTGACCAGTGTGCCGGACAGCATGGGGCCGGCCGTGCTGCTGTAGGCGAAGGAGGCTGCACGGGTTCGTTCCCAGCCCTGCTCCATCTTTACCCACATCATTTCGACCGCGATGATCGCATCATCTACGAGCAGGCCAAGCGCCAGCACCAGGGCGCCGAGTGAGACCTTGTGCAGGCCGACATTGAACAGATCCATGGCAAGAAAAGTGGCCGCCAGGACCAACGGAATGGAGATGGCGACAACCATCCCGGTGCGGACGCCAAGGCTGATGAAGGTGACAAGCAAGACGACCAGCACCGCTTCGGCCAGTGCATGCGTGAAGGCCTGAACCGAGCGCTCGACGGCTTCCGGCTGGCTGGCAGCGACACCAATGTTGACGCCCACGGGCAAGGTGGCCTGCATTTTCGCGACATGGTCATTCAAGTCCTTGCCGAGCTGAATGATATCGCCGCCCGGTGTCATTGATACCCCAATGGCCAGCGCTGGCTTGCCGCCAAAGCGAACCTGTGTGGCGGGCGGGAAGACGGTGCCGCGGTGGACATCCGCGATGTCGCCGAGTCTGAAACTGCGATTGCCGACGCGGATCTGTGTGTCGGCAACGGCTTGCGTGCTATTGAAAGCGCCGCCGGGCCGGATCTGGATGCGCTCGCTTTCGGTCTCGAAAAAGCCGTTGCCGGCCACCGCATTTTGCTGGCTCAGTGCCTGAACAATCATTGTCTGGTCGATGCCCAGCGTCGCCAGCTTGGCATTGGAGAGCTCGATAAAGATCTTTTCATCCTGGATGCCAAAGATTTCTACCTTGCCTACATGCGGGATACGCAGCAGATCGTCGCGAATGCGCTCTGCCTGATCCTTGAGCTGGGGATAATCGAAGCCTTCCGCGGTCAACGCGAAAATATTGCCAAAAACATCACCATATTCATCATTGAAGAAAGGACCTTGAACGCCAGCGGGTAACGTGTGCCTGATATCGCCGATTTTCTTGCGCACCTGATAGAACACATTGGGTACTGCACTGGGCGGAGTATTGTCCTTGGCGACGAACAATACGGTCGATTCGCCGGGGCGGGAAAAGCTGGAGACGCGGTCGATGTAAGGCGTTTCCTGCAATTTTTTTTCTATTTTATCGGTGAGCTGTTGTTCGACCTGACGAGCCGTGGCACCCGGCCAGATACTGCGGATAACCATGATCTTGAATGTGAACGGCGGGTCTTCTGCCTGGCCCAGTCTCCCAAAGGCGATCACGCCCATCACGGCAATGGCCAACAGAAAATATCCGACCAGCGTCCGGTGGTGGAGGGTCCAGTCTGAAAGGTTGAAGCGGTGGCTCACGGCTTAGCGTTGCCGATCCTGCGGCGTCAACGGTTTGGTCTGGACAACGTCGCCATCGACCAGCTTGCCGGCACCGGTCACAATGACCAGGTCACCGACATCCAGACCCTTGGCGACGTCAACGCCATCCTCGCGGAACCGCGAAATCTGAATGGGGCGGGAGATGACTTTGCCATCCTTGACAATGCGCACCAGCGGTCCCTGCCCGACGTCGATGACCGCGCTCAATGGCACCAGCAGGCTTGCTTCGGCGCCGCTATCCAGCGCGACCCGCGCTGTCATGCCAAGACGAACATCCGGTGCTGCTTCTGGAATGCGAATACGCGCTGCATAGGTTCGGGTGGCAGGGTCGGCGGCCGGTGAGAGCTCCCTCAGTTCGCCGCGCATCATGATTTCTGGGGTGGCCCACAGACTGACCGTCAGGCTTTTTGCGGCCTTCAATTCAGGGATGCGGCCTTCCGGAATCGAAATGGCTACCTCCTTTTCATCGGGGCGTGCGATGCGCAGTACCGTTTGCCCGGCGCCGACCACTTGCCCCGCTTCGGCGATGACCGCAGTGACAATCGCCGGGAATTCACTACTCAAGGTTCCGTAAGCCGTCTGGTTGCCGGTTATCCTGCTCTGTGCACGAGCCTGCTCGAGTCGTGCGCTGGCGCTGTTCAGTGCATTGTCTTTGGCATCAAACGCAGCTTGACTGACGAATTTTCGAGACAGCAGGTCGGCGTATCGGTCGCGATCAGTGCGGGCGGTAGCGTAATCACTTTCGGCGGCACTTAGCTGCGCACGGGCGGCGATCGCTGCAAGCTCCAGATCGTTGGGGTCAAGACGCGCCAGCGGCTGTCCGGCCTTGATTTCTGCGCCGGCATCAACCAAGCGTGCGGCAAGCTTGCCCCCTACGCGGAAGGATAGGTCGGTTTCATGCCGTGCACGGATTTCACCCGTATAGACTGCGCTTGCAGAGTGAGTCCCGGTAGCCGCTTGTACCAACACGACGCGAGCGGTCGATGGCGATGAATCATTCGCCTGGCAGCCGGTTAAGAGTACGGTTGCGCCAAACAGCAGCGGTAAAAAGCATGCGGTGGTCTTGAACATTGTTCCGGGTCCGGTTGCCAGAGCTGCATGATAATGAACGATTGGTCAGTAACGCAAGTTGTCATCAGGTTTGTGCGTTGAATCGCTACAATGTGAGTCATGAATGTCACTCATGCTTCCTTTGCTGGCTTGGATTTGCTGGCCTCGGCCGTGCTGTTGATCGATGAGCAGCTGGCGATACGATATGTCAACGCAGCTGGTGAGAATCTCCTTGCGGTCAGCAGCCGATCGGTGATCGGTAAAACCCTGTCTGCCGTGTGCACGTGCTCGGCGACCCTGCAGGGCGCCCTTGACAATGGGCTGCTCAATAACTGGGGCTATACCGGCCAGAATGTCGAGTTGAAGCGCAGTGACGGTGAAGTGCTTCATATCAACTGTACAGTGACGCCGCTGCGTCCGGATATTGCGCCAGGGGTGCGCCTGCTGCTTGAGTTGCAACCCATTCAGCACCACTTGTCGTCGACCCGGGAGGAGCGCCTGATTGAGCAGCAACAGGTCAGTCGCGAACTGATCCGAAATTTGGCCCATGAGATCAAGAATCCGTTGGGCGGCATTCGCGGGGCTGCCCAGTTGCTTGAGCATGAGTTGGCCAATCCTTCGCTCAAGGAGTACACGCAAGTCATCATCAAGGAAGCCGATCGCCTCCAGGATCTGATGCAGCGGTTGCTCACGCCACACCGGGCCATGTTGCCGACAACGGTCAATATCCACGAAATTCTGGAAAGGGTGCGCAGTCTGCTGACGGCCGAATTTCCAGGGTCGCTGCATTTTCAGCGGGACTACGATACCAGTCTGCCAGAGTTGATTGGCGATCGGGAACAGTTGATCCAGGCTGTGCTGAATATTGCCAGAAATGCGGCGCAAGCCATGGGCGGTGAGGGTGAGATCGTGCTGCGAACTCGTTCTTTGCGCCAGGTAACGCTGGCCAAGAAATGCTATCGCCTTGCATTGGAGATCAAGGTCATTGACAACGGCCCGGGGATTCCAGACGCGATCCGCGAGCGGATGTTCTACCCACTCGTTTCCGGGCGTGAAGGCGGTAGCGGCTTAGGTCTTACCATCGCGCAGAATTTTATCCAGCACCATCACGGAACGATTGATTGCTTCAGTCGTCCGGGCAATACGGTGTTTACGCTGAAGTTGCCGGTAGAGCAGGCTTGAGTCTTGCTTTGGTGGTATTCATTCTGATGACACGATGAGCCACAAAAATATGAAACCTGTCTGGATCGTAGACGACGATCGCTCCATTCGCTGGGTCCTGGAAAAGACTCTGGCGCGCGAGGGAATCCCGTTTAAAAGCTACGCATCTGCCAGCGAGGCTATTTCGCAGCTTGAGCAGGGTATCGAGCCGCCACAGGTGTTGCTGTCTGACATCCGCATGCCGGGACAGTCAGGCCTGGAGTTGTTGCAGGAGGTTAAAACTCGATTTCCGTCAGTGCCCGTCATCATCATGACGGCTTATTCCGACCTTGAAAGTGCGGTGGCTGCGTTTCAGGGGGGCGCCTTTGAATATCTGCCAAAGCCATTCGATGTCGATCAGGCGGTTGAACTGATTCGACGGGCCATTGATGAATCAATGCACCAAAGTGGTGCTGCCGAG
This sequence comes from Azonexus sp., assembly GCA_035328505.1. Taxonomy (GTDB): domain Bacteria; phylum Pseudomonadota; class Gammaproteobacteria; order Burkholderiales; family Rhodocyclaceae; genus Azonexus. The sequence goes on along the minus strand of DAOLIO010000117.1, from coordinate 603 downwards.
GAGGAGGGCTTGGTCCCGGAGATCCTTGGTCAGGCGCCGGCCATGCAGGAAGTTTTTCGGGCCATTGGGCGCCTCGCACTCTCGCATGCGACGGTATTGATCACCGGCGAGTCGGGGTCCGGCAAAGAGTTGGTGGCACGCGCCCTGCATCGCCACAGTCCGCGGGCCGACAAGCCATTCATTGCAATCAATACGGCGGCCATTCCGAAAGATTTGCTTGAGTCAGAACTGTTCGGGCATGAAAGAGGGTCTTTTACTGGTGCCCAGACCCAGCGTCGCGGACGCTTCGAGCAGGCAGAGAGCGGCACGCTGTTTCTGGATGAAATCGGAGACATGCCGTCAGAATTGCAGACGCGATTGTTGCGGGTGCTGTCCGATGGTCATTTTTACCGCGTTGGCGGCCATTCTCCGATCAAGGCCAACGTGCGCGTCATCGCGGCGACGCACCAGAATCTCGATGTGCGCGTCAAGGATGGCTTGTTCCGCGAGGACTTGTTTCACCGCCTTAATGTAATTCGCATTCGTCTGCCGGCGCTGCGTGAACGGCGGGAGGATATTCCGCTGCTGACCCGTCATTTCCTGCAGAAAAGCGCCCGTGAGCTG
>DAOLIO010000116.1:0-9341 GCA_035328505.1 Azonexus sp. | reverse complement strand
CGGTGCTATCATGCGCACAGCATCGACTGCACGAGCCACACCAACTGTTGCCCTACCCATGCCAGACAAGACCAAGCCACGCATTCTCGTCGTCGATCCCTCGGCCAGCAACCGTGCGCTGATCTGCGAATGCCTGCGTCAGCTGCCGGATGTCCGAACCATGGCAACCGGCGATAGCGAGCAGGCCTTGCAAATTTTCAAGGAATCCAGACCAAGTCTGGTACTGCTTGATACCACGCTGCATGGCACAGGCGGTATCGCGTTGACGCAACAAATCCGCGCTTGGGAAAAATCAAGAAACGAAGCGGGCATTTCCCCCTGGACACCCATCGTCTTCCTGTCGTCAGTCACTGACGAAAATACGCTGACCCAAGGCATTCGGGCCGGTGGTGATGATTTTTTGTGCAAGCCGGTTACCGAAGTGGTTCTGCTTGCCAAAGCGCAAGCCATGCTGCGCATCGCAACGCGCCAACAGGAAATTTGCGACGTCCATCGACAGCTCAAGGAAATTGCCAGCCTAGACAGCCTCACCGGCATCCCCAATCGCCGGCATTTCGAAGACACGCTTACCGTTGAATGGAAGCGCTGCCTGAGAAATGACACGCCACTGAGCATTGTCATCAGCGACGTCGACTACTTCAAACAATTCAACGACATCTACGGCCACCAGGCGGGTGACGTGTGCCTCAAGGCGGTGGCCTGCTCGCTCAGCGAATCCCTGTTCCGCGTTGAAGATACCGTTGCGCGTTATGGTGGTGAAGAATTCGTCGCCATACTGCCGGGCACCGACGCCAGTGGCGCCTACGCGGTCGCCGAACGCATGCGTCAATCGGCGCGCGATCTCGGCATTCCGCACGAACGCGGCATAGATGGGCGGGTCTCCTGCAGTTTCGGCGTCGCAAGCACACACCCGACAACCGACAAAATGCCGCAGCAGCTACTCAAAACGGCCGACCTCGGTCTTTATGCTGCCAAAAACGCCGGCCGCAATCGCGTCTCCCTGACGCCGGAACAAGCATTCTGAGCATTCGTTTTTCGGGCATTTTTCCCGGTTCACCGCAGACATGCACGATTTTTGCCATCCATCCCAACAAAAAGCCGTAAATCTGCCACCGAGCCAACGCGGGAAGCACACGACAACTATTCACAGGCCCAAACTAACCGGTTATAATTTAGTGCTCTGTTTGATTTGACAGACGTGTGCCGCTTTAGCTCAGTTGGTAGAGCAGTTCATTCGTAATGAAAAGGTCGCCAGTTCGATTCCGGCAAGCGGCACCAAACCAAAATAAATCAGCAAGCGAAAGCCACCCTGTGTGGCTTTTTTGCTTTTATGGTTTCTCAATCGGACTGGCAACGCCAGCCCGGCGCAAATCAGGACCAGATGCGCGTCGCGCCGACCGTCAGCAGGCCCAGGTAGGTTGCCGTCAACGAGCCGGCCAGATGCACCGACGCCAAACCGATGGCCCAGGCGGGCTGCCCTGCCAGCAGGCGCTCGACCACTTCGGCCGAAAAGGTGGAAAACGTCGTCAGCCCGCCGAGAAAACCGGTAATTGCAAACAGCTTCCAGGCCAGCGGAAAATGTGTGTTGAGGTGAAAGAGGCCCACGGCGACCCCAATCAGATAGCCGCCCAGAACATTTGCCGTCAGCGTGCCGAGGGGCAACGCGACAAAGATCGGGTTGAGCGCCAACCCGAGCAGCCAGCGCGACCAAGCACCCAAAGCGGCCCCGAAGCCAATAGCCAGGAAATTCAGCGCAGATAGATGATGCAGGGCAAACATGCCGGGAATTTTAGCGGTTTTTGGGCCCCAACCGTTAAAATGGCATCATTGAAAATTGAGGTTTTAACGTGAGCAGCCCCAACAAGCCAGACATTGCACCCGCAGCCAACTTTATCAAGAATATTGTCGAAGCCGATCTTGCTGCCGGCAAGCATGCACAGCGCCACTGGGCCGGCCGCCCCGGACTGGCAATTGAGCACGCCGCCGCGCCACTCGACCCCGCCAAGCTGCGCACGCGCTTTCCGCCCGAGCCGAACGGCTATCTGCATTTTGGCCACGCCAAGTCGATCCTGCTCAATTTCGGCCTCGCCGAGCAATACGGCGGCCGTTGCCACCTGCGCTTTGACGACACCAACCCGGAGAAGGAAGACCAGGAGTACGTTGACGCCATCATCGACGCGGTACATTGGCTCGGTTGCTCCTGGGAAAAAGACGGTGAAGCCAACCTCTACTACGCCTCCAACTACTTCGACTGGATGCTGCAATGCGCCGAGGCGCTGATCGCCGCCGGCCATGCCTATGTCGACAGCCAGAATGCCGACGAGATGCGCGCCAATCGCGGCACCCTGACCCAGCCAGGCAAGGATTCGCCGTTCCGGAGTCGCAGCATTGCCGAAAACATGGACTTGTTCAAGCGCATGCAGGCAGGGGAGTTCGCTGACGGCCAGCACGTCCTGCGCGCCAAAATCGATATGGCCTCGCCCAACATCAACCTGCGCGACCCGGCCATCTATCGCATCCGCCATGCCACTCACCACAATACCGGCGACCAGTACTGCGTGTACCCGATGTACACCTTTGCCCATCCGATCGAGGACGCTCTGGAGTGCATCACTCACTCGATCTGCACGCTTGAATTCGAAGACCAGCGTCCGTTCTACGACTGGCTACTCGGCCGCCTGGCCGAAGCCGGCCTGCTGCAGACGCCGCTGCCGCAGCAAATCGAGTTTTCCCGCCTGAATCTGACCTACGTGGTGTTGAGCAAGCGCAAGCTGATTCAACTGGTCGACGAAAAACACGTGGCGGGCTGGGATGATCCGCGCATGCCTACCCTGGTCGGCGCTCGCCGCCGCGGCTATTCGGCCGAAGGCTTCCGCCTGTTCGCCGAGCGTATTGGCGTTTCCAAGAATGATTCGCTGATCGACTACGTGCTCTTCGAAGATGCCATGCGCGAGGTGATGAACGAGTCCGACCTGCGCCGCGTCGCCGTACTCGACCCGGTCAAGCTGATCATCGACAATTATCCCGCAGGCCAGGTTGAAGAATGCTTCGCACCGAATCACCCACTGCACCCGGAATTCGGCCAGCGCTCCATGCCGTTCTCCCGTGAATTATGGATCGAAGGCGAAGACTTCATGGAGGTGCCCAGCAAGGGTTACCGTCGCCTGTTCCCGGGCAACATGGCCCGCCTGCGCTACGGCTACGTGGTCGAATGCACGGGTTGCGACAAGGATGAAAATGGCAAGGTGATTGCAGTTCATTGCAATTATTTGCCTGAAACCAAATCCGGCACGCCCGGCGCCGACAGCGTCAAGGTCAAGGGTAATCTGCACTGGGTGTCTGCCGCTCAATCGTATCAAGCCGAAATTCGCCTTTACGAACGCCTGTTCAAGGTAGCCGCCCCCGGTGCCCGGCGCGAAGGTGACGCCCCGGATCTGGACCGCGACTTCCTGGACGACATGAACCCGGATTCGGCCAGGACCATCACGGCCCAGCTCGAACCTTGCCTGCGCGACGCCAAGCCGGAAGAACGCTACCAGTTCGAACGTCACGGTTATTTCGTCGCCGACCGCGTCGATTCAGCAGCGGGCGCCCCGGTTTTCAACCGGGTAGTCACGCTGAAGGATTCGTGGGTCAAGGCGGGCAGTTAAGCAGCACTCCATTCAGATCAACATGTCTCGCGACGTCGAACAACTTGGCCAGGTTTTCACGCCACCCGAGGTGGTGGCTTTCATGCTGGACCTATGTGCCAACAAGGGGCGCACCCTGGAACCTTCAGCCGGGGATGGCGCCTTCATGTATGCCTTGAAACAGCGCTGCAGAGACTGCGTCGGCATCGAGATCGACCCGCGCGTTGCCCCGGAAGGTGCGCTGGTTCGCGATTTTTTCGACTATCCGCTTAGTGAGCAGTTCGACACCATCATCGGCAACCCTCCCTACGTCCGTTTTCAGGATGTCGCGGTCAACACGAAAAAAAGCCTGAAATCCGAATTATTCGATGCGCGGAGCAATCTCTTCCTGTTCTTCATCGAAAAATGCATTCGCCATTTGAAACCGGGCGGCGAACTGGTGTTCATCGTGCCACGCGAGATGATCAAGCTGACCGCCGCCAAAAAACTGAACGCCTGGCTCTATACCCAGGGCAGCATCACGCATTTTTATGAAACCGGCGATGTCCGCGTCTTTGACGACCACACGCCAAACTGTGCCATTTTCCGTTTTGAGAAAGGGCGCATGGACCGCCACATGGCCGATGGGCGGCGCTTCGTCGAAGTTGATGGCCAATTGATGTTCCTGCGCGAAGACCATAGCGTACGTTTTGCCGACGTTTTCACCGTCAAGGTGGGCGCCGTTTCGGGGGCGGACCAGATTTACACGCACCCCAAAGGGAACATGGAATTCGTCTATTCGAAAACCGTGGAAACCGGTGAAACGCGCCGCATGCTCTATGGCATCAAGCATCCGCATCTCGACAAGCACAAGGAAGAACTGCTGGCCCGTCGCGTCAAAACCTTTGACGAAAGCAACTGGTGGCAGTGGGGCCGGCATTTCCCGATCAACCTGAAGCCGAGAATCTACGTCAATGGCCGCACACGCAAGGCCGAACCCTTCTTTCTGCACGATTGCAATGCCTTCGACGGTTCGGTACTGGCGCTGTTCCCGAAAAACGAGCGCATCATCCGCCGTGATCTGATCGAATGCGCCATGATGCTGAATCGCGAGGTCGATTGGCAGCAACTCGGCTTCGTCTGCGATGGTCGTTTCCTCTTTACCCAGCGCAGCCTGCAAAACTGCCTGTTGCCTGAAAAATTTGCCCGTTATTTACCGCCTGAAAAAAACTAGGACGTTGTATGACTTTCACCGAACAACTGGCCGCCGCCTGGCAGAAAAACGACTCCTTGCTCTGCGTCGGCCTTGATCCTGATCCGGCCAAATTTCCCGCCCACCTCCAGGGCCGCGATGACAAGATTGTCGAGTTCTGTACCGCCATCGTCGACGCGACCGCTGATCTGGTCTGCGCTTTCAAGCCGCAGATCGCCTACTTCGCCGCCCGCCGTGCCGAAAATCAGCTCGAGGCGCTGATTGCCCACATTCACGCAAAACACCCCGGCATCCCGGTTATCCTCGATGCCAAGCGGGGCGACATTGGCTCTACCGCCGAGCAATATGCCGTCGAAGCCTTCGGGCGTTACCAGGCCGATGCCGTCACCGTCAATCCCTACATGGGCCGTGATTCGGTCGATCCCTATCTGGCCTATCCGGACAAGGGGGTCATCCTGCTTTGCCGCACCTCCAACCCGGGTGGCTCCGACCTGCAGTTCCTGGATGTTGGCGATGAGAGACTGTACGAGCGCGTTGCCCGACTGGCAGCCAACGAATGGAACACCACCGGCCAGATCAGTCTGGTGGTCGGCGCCACCTTCCCGACCGAGATTGCCCGCGTCCGTGAAATTGTGGGCGACATGCCATTGCTCGTGCCCGGCATCGGCGCCCAAGGGGGCGATATCGAAGCCACGGTCAAGGCTGGACGCACCGAAAATGCCACTGGCTTGATGATCAACTCGTCCCGTGCCATTCTCTACGCCGGCAGGGACGCAGGATTTGCCGACGCCGCCCGCAAGGTGGCGATCGACACCCGCGACGCCATCAACCAATACCGCTAAGGAAAAGCACCATGCGCATGGACGACCAACGCGAAAGCGACAATCTCGAGGACCGTCGTGGTGACGGCGGCGGTGGCGGTGGCCTGCGCCTGGGCGGCGGCCGCATGGGCTTGGGCACCATCGCCATTGCACTGGTGGCCAGCTACTTTCTCGGCATCAATCCGCTGACCGTGATCAATATGCTCAGCGGTGGCGGCATGCCGGCCATGGAACAAAGCGCCCCGGCGCCTCACCCGGTGCCAGCCAATGATCCGATGGCCCACTTTGTTTCCAAGGTCCTGGCGTCGACCGAAGACACCTGGCGCGAGATATTCCGCGCCAACGGCAAGCAGTACGAAGACCCGAAGCTGGTCCTGTTTTCCGGGGCGACGCCCACCGCCTGCGGAACCGGGCAAACCGCCATGGGGCCTTTCTACTGCCCTGGCGACCACAAGGTTTATATTGACCTGGCCTTTTATCAGGAACTGAAGACCCGATTCCATGCGCCCGGCGAATTCGCCGAAGCCTATGTCATTGCCCATGAAGTCGGTCATCACGTGCAAAACCTGCTCGGCATCGCCGACAAGGTCCATCAGGCGCAGCAGCGCGCCGGCAAGGTCGAGGCCAATGCGCTATCGGTACGCATGGAACTGCAGGCCGACTGTCTGGCAGGCGTCTGGGGCAAGCGCACCGACACCATGAAGAGCGTGCTCGAACCCGGCGATCTTGAAGCTGCCCTGACCGCCGCATCGGCCATTGGCGATGACCGACTGCAACAGCAGGCCCAAGGCCGCATCGTGCCGGAAAGTTTCACCCACGGCAGCTCTGAACAGCGCGTCCGCTGGTTCAGGGCCGGCTTTGAAAGCGGCGACATGAATCAGTGCAATACCTTCAAGGCAGCTCAGCTCTGAACCCGGTCCGCACCCTCATTGGCGCCCTGCTGCTCGCCGGCAGCCTTGGCGTTGCCGCGCTGCCCCGGCACTCGCCAGTCCCTGGTGGCGTCGCAGTCATCGACCTCGGTCCGATTGGGCAGGCCGCGCCGAGCGCCCGCTGGGGCGAGCAGCCGATCGCCGTGGTCAGCGATCATGGCCGCTGGTTTGCCCTGCTCGGCATTCCGCTCGATACCTTGCCCGGCGATTTGGAAATTGGCGTTTTTTTCGGGTCGACCGCGACAATCAGGCACGTGGCGGTGCAGATCAAAAACTATCCGGAGCAGCGTCTGACCATCAAGGACAAACGCAAAGTGGAACCCAATCCGGATGACATGGCGCGTATCGAGCGCGAAAAGCAAACCACGGATGCCATCAAGCGCAGCTTCAGCGCACCGGCACCGGCAACTGATTTCTCCCTGCCTGCCAGCGGTCCGCTCTCATCTCGCTTCGGCCTGCGCCGCATTTTCAACGGACTGCCGCGCAACCCACATGCCGGACTGGATGTGGCGGCCGGGGCCGGCACCCCTGTCCGCGCACCGGCCGATGGCGTGGTGGTCGATACCGGCGAGTACTTTTTCAACGGGAACACGGTGTTCATCGACCATGGTCAAGGCCTGATCACCGCCTACATGCACTTGTCTCGCATCGATGTGCAGGTTGGCCAGGCCGTCAAAAAGGACAAACCGATTGGCGCCATCGGCGCGACTGGCCGGGCCACCGGCCCCCATCTGCACTGGGCGGTCATCCTCAACAACACCACCGTCGACCCCGAACTCTTCCTCCCTCGCCCCTGACCGCCGACCTGATCGGGCTGATGTGCAGCAATCATTCGACCCGGGCATTTCGGCACATTCTTTCTCTTAATCATCATGCGCATCCGCACCCGATTCAATATCGCCCTCGGCGGTGTCTTTATCCTTGGCTTCGCGGTCAGTGTGCTGGTCACTTATCGCGTCCTGCTCGCCAACGCGAAAGATGAAGTACTGCGCAATGCGGGCATGATGATGGAAGCTGCGCTGGCTGTACGCAGTTATACGATCGACGAGATCAAGCCACACCTCGATCCGATGCTGGACAAAGTCTTTCTACCGCAGACGGTGCCAGCGTATTCAGCGGTTGAAACGTTCAGCCGCCTGCAAAAAAAATATCCTGATTTCAGCTACCGCGAAGCAACACTGAACCCGACCAATCCGCGCGACCGCAGCGCCGAATGGGAAACGGCGATCATCAACGGCTTTCGCCAGGGTAGCAACACCGAAGCCACAGGCGAACGTCAGACTGCCAGCGGGGCCAGCCTCTACATTGCCCGCCCCATCAAAATCTCCAACCCCGCCTGTCTGGCCTGCCATAGCACGCCAGCGGCGGCGCCGGCTTCGCTGACCGCAAAATATGGCAGCACCAACGGCTTTGGCTGGCAGCACAATGAAATCGTTGGCGCGCAGATCATCTCCATCCCCACCGGCCTGGCCGAACAGAATGCTCACCATGCCTTCTGGTCCTTTACTGCGGTCCTTGGCGGGGTATTCGTCATACTTTTCATGACGATCAACATCATGCTCTCGCGCCTCGTCGTGGCGCCGATCAAACGCATCGCAGCGTTGAGCGACGAAATCAGCCGGGGGAACCTTGACCTGCCTGAATTCGAAGAAAGCGGCGCCGACGAAATTCGGGATCTGCAAACTGCCTTCAACCGCATGCGCCGGAGCATAGAAAAGGCCATCAAGGTCGTGCAGTTGCAAAAGGACTTGCTGAAAAAATCGTGACAGAACAATTAGGCGCTCCTCAATCAGCCACCGTGATTGCCATCAGCCTTAACGCTCGCGGCGACCTTGCACGAAGTCGCTTTACCGACCTGCTCAGCAGCGTGCTGGCGCACGCCTGCCACATTCAGCCAGCCACAGGCCAGAACAACGAACTCGCTTATACCGCGATCGTGCCCGACAGCACGCAAATACTCTCCCTGCTTCGCCGCCTGCTGAGCCTTCAAGCCGAATTCGGTCGCATCCATCCCGATTGTGCCGCCCGCTTCATGGTCCATCACGGCATCATTTTTCCAAGCGCCAACAACTTTCTCGGGGCCGCCCTGCGCTCTGCCCACAGCCGTCTGGCTCGCCTACCGGCCAATATTCCTTCAGCCGCCACCGAAGATTTCGCAAACCACGTCGCCACCTGGGCCAGCAGCCCTGTCATTTTCAGCAAGCTATTTACCGGCAAAGCCACCCCGACCTTGCTCGCCTTCTCAATTGTACCCAGTTCAACCAAAGAGAAGACCGCCAGCCGCGCTCACGACGAGGCCCTCCTGCATCATCTGACCAATTGCCTGGCCAGCCATATCGGACCCTTTGCCGAAGTCCTTGTTGATGCCGCGAAGCGTTCAAGCACCAACACCGATCAGCTGATTGAAGAACTCGCCAGCGAAATCAGCACACCAAATGCTCGGGAAAAATTTCGCAGCGACGTACTCGCCTATGCCACGAAGCATCCCCGTTAACACCACGCCAATCTGAAGCATCGGCTAACTCCAGGCCATGTATGTCAAACATGCGAGAGCAGATCATTCACCTTCATAGCAGGGCGCCAGCCAAACCTGCCGAAAGACTGCCGTGCAACGGATGTGGTGTTTGTTGCGCACTTGAAACCTGCCCGGCAGCGCGCGTACGTTTCATGCGAGCCAACGGACCCTGCCCGGCGCTCGAATGGTCCGAAGCAGACGCTCGTTACTACTGCGGCCTGCTCACCAACGCAACGAAACATCTCGGCTGGATTG
>DAOLIO010000115.1:0-9386 GCA_035328505.1 Azonexus sp. | reverse complement strand
TTGCACAGCTCGGTCTTGCCGACCCCCGTCGGGCCCAGGAACAGGAAGGAACCGTACGGCCGATTCGGATCGGACAGCCCGGCACGTGAGCGGCGAATGGCATCGCCGACCAGGCGCACAGCCTCATCCTGCCCGACCACCCGCTGGTGCAGCTTGTCTTCCATATTAAGCAGCTTTTCACGCTCGCCCTGCATCATCTTGCTGACCGGAATGCCGGTGGCACGGCTGACCACTTCGGCAATTTCCTCGGCACCCACCTGCGTACGCAGCAACCGGTTCTTTTTCTGCTCGCCATCACCCGCCTTTTCAGCAGCCTTGAGCTGGGCTTCAAGTTGCGGCAACTTGCCGTATTGCAACTCCGCCACCTCGCCCAGTTTGCCTTCGCGCTGCAGACGATTGATGTCGGCTTTCAGATGATCGATTTCTTCCTTGATCTGGGCCGAACCCAGCACAGCCGATTTCTCGGCCTTCCAGATTTCTTCCAGATCGGAGTATTCCTTGGTCAGCTTGGCGATCTCTTCCTCGATCAGGCCAAAGCGCTTCTTTGACGCTTCGTCCTTTTCTTTCTTGACCGCCTCACGCTCGATCTTGAGCTGGATGATGCGTCGGTCGAGCTTGTCCATCACTTCCGGCTTGGAGTCGATTTCCATCTTGATTCGCGCCGCGGCTTCGTCGATCAGGTCGATCGCCTTGTCGGGCAGGAAGCGATCAGTGATGTAGCGATGCGACAACTCGGCCGCAGCGACGATGGCCGGGTCGGTGATATCAACACCGTGGTGCAGCTCGTACTTTTCCTGCAGGCCACGCAGGATGGCGATCGTGGACTCAACGCTCGGCTCTTCGACCAGCACTTTCTGGAAACGGCGCTCCAGTGCGGCATCTTTCTCGATGTACTTGCGGTACTCGTTCAGCGTAGTCGCGCCGATGCAGTGCAGTTCGCCGCGGGCCAGCGCCGGCTTCAGCATGTTGCCGGCATCGATGGCGCCCTCGGCCTTGCCGGCACCGACCATGGTGTGCAATTCGTCAATGAACAGGATGATGCGGCCGGCCTCCTGCGAGACCTCTTTCAGCACAGCCTTCAGCCTTTCCTCGAATTCGCCACGATACTTGGCACCGGCCAGCAGACCGGCCATATCGAGCACCAGCACCTTCTTGCCCTTGAGGGTTTCTGGCACTTCTTCATTGATGATGCGCTGCGCCAGGCCTTCAACGATGGCGGTCTTGCCAACGCCGGGCTCGCCGATCAGCACCGGGTTGTTCTTGGTGCGGCGCTGCAGGATCTGGATGGCACGGCGGATTTCGTCATCGCGGCCAATCACCGGGTCAAGCTTGCCCTGGGCGGCGCGCTCCGTCAGATCGATGCAATATTTTTTGAGTGCTTCGCGCTGGCCTTCGGCCTCCTGCGAATCGACGCCCTGCCCGCCGCGTACCGCCATGATTGCCGCTTCGATCGATTTGCGGCTGACGCCATGCTGCTTGGCAATGCGGCCGGTCTCGTTCTTGTCGTCACACAAGGCGAGCAAGAACATTTCGCTGGCGATGAACTGGTCGCCGCGCTTCTGGGCTTCCTTGTCCGTCAGGTTGAGCAGGTTGGCCAGATCGCGACCGATGGAGACATCCCCGCCGTGGCCTTCAACCTTGGGCAGGCGGGTCAGTGCCTGCTCGAGATCCCGCTTGAGGGCCGTCACATTGACCCCGGCACGGCCAAGCAGCGACGTCGTGCCGCCATCATCCTGATTGATCAGGGCAAGCAGCAGGTGCTGCGGCTCAATGAACTGCTGGTCGCCCCCAATGGCCAGACTTTGGGCATCGGACAAGGCTTGCTGGAATTTGGTCGTGAATTTATCAAGGCGCATGGTCAATCTCCTGAGGCGGAATTTCTGTTACGGGACAGATGAGGCCTTTCCTGAAAATTTCAACGGCAGGCGCCAATCATTTCGCCATCGCTCCGCCGCAAAAACAACAATAGTGTTAAAAATTGTGATAAATTTTGAAATATTGAATTTGATAGTTAAATCAAATCATCGGAGGAGCAGGAAGATGCCCATAAAAACAATGACACTGCGCGCGAAGCTGCTCGCCATGACGATCGTCACCGTGCTTGCGCTGGCCATCCTGTTCTCGGTACTGTTGATCAACGGCAAGCAGCAGATGCTGAATGACCGCGAAGACAAGGTTCGCAATCTGGTTGAAGCAACGCTGGGCATCCTTTCTCACTACGACAAGGCTGCGCGTGACGGGCAAATGTCGGTCGAAGATGCCAAGAAAACGGCGGCGGCGACGATAGGCAGCATGCGCTACGACAAGACCGAATATTTCTGGATCCATGACCTCAAGGATGCCACGATGATCATGCATCCGATCAAGCCGGAATTGATCGGGAAGCCGCTGGACGAACTCCAGGACAAGGGCGGAAAGAAGTTCTTTCATGAGATGAACCTTGTGGTCAAAGCCAGCGGTGCAGGGTTTGTCGATTACTTGTGGCCGAAGCCGGGCTCCGACGCGGGCGTCCCGAAAATCTCTTTTGTGCAGGGATTCGAACCGTGGGGCTGGGTCGTTGGTTCCGGCATCTATATTGACGATGTCGATGCCAGGTTCCGCAGTGATGCCGTGAAACTTCTTCTCTGGGGCTTGGGTATTTCCGGCTTCATTGCCATTTCGCTGCTGTTGTTGTCCGGAAACATAATCAAGACGCTGGGCGGCGACCCCGCCGTGGCATCCGCCATCACCCGCCGTATCGCCGCCGGCGACCTGGCAACCCCCGTAGACTGCCACCCCGATGACAAAGACAGCCTGCTGGCGAATATCCGTACCATGCAGGAAACGCTGCGCCAGATGATTGCCGGCATTATCAATAACGCCGAACAGGTCGCTACCGCTTCCAGGGAACTTCTTACAGCCTCCGAGCAAGTGGCCGACCGGGCCAGTCAGCAAAGCGACGCCGCATCGTCGATGGCAGCCTCGGTCGAGGAAATGGCAGTCAGCATCGATCAGGTCAAGGAAAACGCGACCGAAGCCTTGGGTATCTCGCAGACCGCCGGCACCATCTCGGAAGAAGGGGCCATTGTCATTCATAACGCGGCCAGCGAAATGCGCAAGATCTCGGACGCTGTCCAATCCTCCTCCCAAATTGTTGAGGATCTTGGCCGACAGTCCGATCACATCACCTCCATCGTCAACACCATCAAGGAAATCGCCGACCAGACCAATCTGTTGGCCCTCAATGCGGCCATCGAGGCGGCACGGGCCGGCGAGCAGGGGCGCGGCTTTGCCGTCGTCGCCGACGAAGTGCGCAAACTGGCCGAGCGCACCAGTCTGTCCACCAAGGAAATCAGCGAGATGGTGGCCAAGATACAGAACGGTACCCGTAGCGCCGTCAGCAGCATGCAGGCTGGCGTCCATCAAGTTAGTAGCGGCGTCGAACTGGCCAATCAGGCCGGCAACTCGATCAACCAGATTCGTGACGGTTCCCTGCGCGTTTCGGCCGTGGTCAACGGCATTTCCGATTCGATTTCCGAACAAAGTGTCGCCAGCACCGATATTGCGCAACAACTGGAAGCCATCGCCCAGATGTCCGAAGAAAGTGCCATCGCCGTGCGCCAGACAGCCGAATCAGCCCGCCATCTGCAGACACTGTCGACCGACCTTCGCCAGATGGTGGCGCAGTTCAAGACCTGAAAGGCTCTTGTCGAACGACAGTCCTGTGCCCTTTCCCGCTTGATGAGCGTTGATAGTCCTTTAGTGGCTGACGGAAGCGGAAGCGGCCACTGGCGCAGCTTTCAGCAGCGCTGGCTTATAGCCAGCCATTCACTCACGCCAGCCTGACGCTCTGCAAATCGCCGCTGAAGGCTGCTAGCATCCGGAAATGAGCCTTTACCAAGACTTCGCCGAGCAGACTGAGAAGCTGATCATCGATGGCATTCTGCGTGTTGGTGATCGTCTGCCCTCCGTCCGTAAAGCGTGCCGGACACAGGGTATTAGCCCGATTACGGTGACGCAGGCGTATTACCTGCTCGAAAGCAGGGGATTGATTGAGGCGCGCCCTAAATCCGGCTATTTTGTTCGCGCCCGTCTTGGTCAGCATCTCTCCGAACCGGAAATTTCCCAGCCCGTAGGTGGCTCCACCGGACTAGCGGTCAGCGACTTTATTTTCCAGATACTCGACAGTGTTCGCGACCCTTCGGTGGTTCCCCTGGGCTCAAGTTTCCCCAGTCCTTACCTGTTCCCCCTCGAAAAATTAGGACGGTTTCTCGGTAATGCGGCGCGCAAACTGGATCCGATCGCAACCGTCACTGACCTCACTCCCGGCAATGAAGAACTGCGCCGGCAGTTGGCTTTGCGTTATCTTGCCCGTGGGACCAGCGTGTCTCCGCAAGAAATTGTCATCACGTCGGGCGCCATGGAAGGACTCAACCTATGCCTGCAGGCCGTCACGCAACCAGGTGACCTGATTGCCATTGAATCCCCCACCTTTTACGCGGGACTTCAGGCCAGCGAACGCCTTGGGCTTAACGTCATTGAAATTCCCAGCCATCCGCGCGAGGGTATCAGCCTGACAGCGTTGGAAGACGCCTTACGTCATCATCCGATCAAGGCCTGCTTGTTCATGCTGAATTTCGCCAACCCGACCGGCAGTCTGGTCGCGGATGAACGGAAAAAGGCGCTGGTCAATCTGCTTTCACGGTACGAGGTCCCGCTGATTGAGGATGACGTCTATGCCGAACTCTACTTCGGGCAGGTGGCGCCGCTTTGCAGCAAGGCCGACGACACGGACGGGTTGGTCATGCATGTCTCTTCTTTCTCGAAATGCCTGGCGCCGGGCTATCGACTGGGGTGGGTCGCAGCCGGGCGATACGCAAAAAAAATAGAGCGAATCAAACTTTCCACCAGTCTTGCAACCACCATTCCGGTGCAAATCGCCTTGGCTGAATATCTCAAGCATGGCGCCTACGAACATCATTTGCGCCAGCTGCGGCGTCGCCTGGCCGAGCAGGAAGCAGCGCTGGTTGCCTCCATTGAGCGCTATTTCCCTGCGGGCACCCGCCTGGCCCGCCCCATGGGCGGCTACTTCCTCTGGCTGGAATTGCCGCGGCAGATCGATACACTGGCGCTCCACCAGGAAGCGCTGGCCCGTGGCATCAGTATTGCCCCCGGCCCCATTTTCTCGGCCAAACGAGAGTTTCTCCACTACCTGCGACTGAATTTTGGCCACCCGGACTCTGCCCGTCAGCAGGAAGCAATGGCAATCCTCGGGCAGTTGATCGCCGCGCAGCTATAGCTGACCAGAACAATCTGTTCCTATACAAAATCATCTGATCTGAATCTGATCCTATTTTCCTCCTGATGGTTTACTAGCGCGCATCGACCGATCAGGAGCAGGAACATGAGCAAGCCAGTCCGCAAGCTTAGAGAAGCCACGCTGGAGCTGTACCGGAAAAAAGGGAACATCCACGCCAAGGCTGTCGATGGCCGGTTCAATACAATCCGCTGGGCAATGGTCTGGGTGACGCAGCTCATTTTCTACGGTGCCTGCTGGCTGAACTGGGATAGCGCCGGTATCAGCCGCCAGGCCATTCTTGTCGACATTGCCCACGAAAAGCTCTACCTGTTCGGCCTTGTGCTCTGGCCACAGGATGCCTTGCTGCTTGCCTTCGTTCTGATCGTCGCGGCAACCGCATTGTTCCTTGTCACGGCGCTTGCCGGTCGACTGTTCTGTGGCTTCGCCTGCCCCCAGACCGTTTATACGATGATCTTCACCTGGGTCGAAGCGAAGGTCGAGGGTGACCATATCGCGCGGCTGAAGCTTGATCAGGGGCCGCTGAATGCCCGCAAGCTTGGGCTCAAGCTGATCAAACACGGAATATGGATCGTCCTGGCAGGCTGGACAGCCATAACCTTCGTCGGCTACTTCACCCCAATCCGCGAATTGCTACCAACTGTCCTTACATTCAAGACCGGCCCCTGGGAAGCATTCTGGCTGATTTTCTACAGCACATTCTGCTATGTGCAGGCGGGTCTGGCGCGCGAAATGGTCTGTCAGCACATGTGCCCCTATTCACGCTTTCAAGGCGTCATGTTCGATCCGACGACGGCGTCCGTAGCCTATGACAGCCAGCGTGGCGAACCGCGCAATGTCAAACGTCAGGCCGGCAATACCGGCGACTGCATCGACTGCGGCATCTGCGTTCAGGTGTGCCCGACCGGCATTGATATCCGCGATGGCCTGCAATACCAGTGCATCAACTGTGGCCTGTGCATTGACGGCTGCAACCAGGTCATGGACAAGATCGGCCTGCCGCACGGTCTGATCCGCTTTGCATCGGAACACGAGTTGGCCGGTCAGCGGAAACCGCAAGGGCT
Organism: Azonexus sp.; assembly: GCA_035328505.1. Taxonomy (GTDB): domain Bacteria; phylum Pseudomonadota; class Gammaproteobacteria; order Burkholderiales; family Rhodocyclaceae; genus Azonexus. The sequence goes on along the minus strand of DAOLIO010000115.1, from coordinate 3,026 downwards.
GCGCGAGCGGCCGCGAGTTGCCATTTATGCCGCGCTCCTGGTCGTGTTAAGCGGCCTGGCAGCCTGGCATCTCAGCCAGCGCTCGCTGTTGCTGGTCGACGTGTTGCGTGACCGCGGCGCATTGCTGAGAGAAACATCGGACGGACGAATCGAGAATGCCTACACACTGAAGTTGATGAATCTCGATGCGGCCCGAAAAACCTATCGGATTGCAGTCAACGGTCTGCCTGATCTCCGGATCGAGGGTGCACGCGAATTCTCAGCCGATTCGGGCAGCATCCAGCCGATATCCATCACCGTTTCGTCGCCCGCTGAGGGAGCAGCGTCGGGTATCCAGCCCATCCATTTTGAAATTGTCGCCGTCGATGACCCGGACACCCGTGTGCTGGAAAAAAGCAGCTTCGTATTGCCTTGAAGCGGATGAACGTATCTGCAGTTTGGCGACACCAGAAGATTGACCGGGGTCTGGCTGAAGACCACAGCCCTGGCGTTTAGAAGCGGTTCACCCGGACTCACCCAGTTTTTCCCGGAGTAGCGGTGCTGCCCGGTCGATAAACGCCCGTACGCGTGACGATAACAGGCGGGCGTGCGGGTAGGCGAAGTTGACCGGCAAAGGCGGAGGTTCGTAGTCCGGCAGCAGGCGAACCAGCTTGCCGGCCGCCAGTTGCTCATGCACCTGATAGGCCAGAAAGCGCCCACAGCCCGCGCCCCTGACACAGGCGTCGATGGCGAAGTCAATGTGGTTGGAGGTCAGAATGGTCGGCACCACCACCCGTTGCGACCGCCCCGTTTCGTGAAAGACCCAGTCGGGTTCCAGGCTGGAACCGGTCATGCGGATCGCCCGGTGATTTTGCAAATCGGCCGGATTTTCCGGTTGACCGTGGCGAGCCAGATAGTCGGGACTGGCGCAGATGATTCGGCGCGTCGTGCCGAGCGGGATGGCAACCAGCGACGACTCGGGCAGCATGCCGATGCGAACGGCCAGATCGATCCCTTCATCGATCAGATCGACGACTCGATCAAGCAATATCAGATCAATGCGAACCTCGGGATACGCCGCCAGAAAATCGGTCACCACCGGCCCCACGTGCAGGCGCCCGAACATCACCGGCGCGGTGATGACCAGCCGCCCGGCCGGCTTCACCTGCCTCGCCAGCAGGGCCGCTTCGGCCTCCTCGACATCGATGAGCAGATGCCGGCAACGTTCGAAATAATCCCGCCCTTCATCAGTCAACGCCATGCGCCGCGTCGTTCGGTTGAGCAGACGAACGCCCAGCGCCCGCTCCAGCGCCGACAGGCTGCGCACGACTGAGGTTGGCGAAGTACCGAGGCGATCGGCCGCCGCCGTCAAGCTGCCGGTCTCTACGATCCGCACAAAGGTGGTCATGGCGCGCAATTTATCCATGGCGTCAGATTAAACGGTTTTTTGCACAAGTATTCTAACTATCGGTCTATTTATTGCGATTAACGCATCTGTAATGATGGACTCATTCCAGCCCCCACAGGAAACCCACCATGTCCCGCCACTTTGCCGCCATTGCCTATACCCCCGGCGTCCGGGCCAGCCAGCGCCGCTATGGCGGACGCGACCTGGGCGAAGGGCTGGACAACGTCACGGATACACCAACGGCAGAACTCGGCCCCCGCGAGCAAGATTTCATTGCCGCCCGCGACAGCTTTTATCTGTCCACCGTGAATGAAAACGGCTGGCCGCATGTCCAGCACCGCGGCGGCCCAACCGGATTTCTCCAGATCCTGGGACCGCACACACTGGCCTTTGCCGATATGTCCGGCAATCGCCAATACGTCAGCGTCGGCAACCTGAGCGGGAATGATCGCGCCGCGCTGATCCTGATGGATTACCCGAACCGCCGTCGCCTGAAAATTCTGGGGCGCGTGGAAATTCACGACACCTCCACGGTCAACCCGGATTTATTGGAAAAAATGAAATTTTCCGGGAGCAACATCGAGCGCATCATGCTCATCCAGGTCGCCGCATTCGACTGGAATTGCTCCCGCCACATCACCCCGCGCTTTACCGAAAGCGAGTGGCAAAGCCGCTGATCGCCGCTCACCGCACCGTCCATCACCAAGGAGTAAGCCATGAAACTGTACGATCTTGAACCCTCCGGCAACTGCTACAAGGTTCGACTGTTTGCCGCATTGACGAAAATTCTGCTGGAGATCATTCCGGTCGATTTCATGAGCGGAGAGCACAAGCGTGCCCCGCTCATCGACCTCAACCCGCTCGGCGAGCTGCCCATCCTCGACGACGCCCCGATTGTGCTGCGCGATTCGCAGGCCATCCTCGTCTATCTTGCTACCCAATACGCCGACGAAAGCTGGCTGCCGCGCGACCCTGCCGGCATGGGCGAGGTCATGCAATGGCTGTCAACCGCCTCCAACGAAATCCAGAATGGTCCGGGCGCCGCCCGACTGGTCGACAAATTCGGCTACGCCATCGACAAGGCCGATGCCGTGAAGCGCGCTGGCAACATCCTGCCGGTGATCGAAGCGCATCTGGCCAAACATCAATGGCTGGCGCTGGACCGGCCGACCATTGCCGACTGCGCGGTCATGCCTTACGTTGCACTGGCGCCCGAAGGTGGCATCTCGCTGCAGCCCTACCCGAACATCGTCGCGTGGATTGCGCGCATCAAGGCGCTGCCCGGCTTTATCCCGATGTCGGGTATCTAGAATCAGTTGAAATGATTGGCCCCGGCCGTAGCGAACACGCGTCGCTGCGGCCCCGGTGCTATTTCTGCCAGCGCTCGGCCGCGCTGTCGTCGGCGTCGCGGGCATCGACCCAGCGGCCGCCCTCCGGCGTCGCTTCGCGCTTCCAGAACGGGGCGCGGGTCTTCAGGTAATCCATGATGAATTCGCAGGCGGCGAATGATTCGCCACGATGGGCGCTGGTGACCGCGACCAGTACGATCTGGTCGCAAGGCTTGAGCGGGCCGACGCGGTGAATGACCAGCGCATCATAAATCTCCCAGCGCCCTTTGGCTTCGGCGACGATGGCTTCG
>DAOLIO010000114.1:0-9429 GCA_035328505.1 Azonexus sp. | reverse complement strand
CTGCCCGTCATCACCAGCAGTTCGCAAAAGCCCATCGCGGTGACATCGGCCGTTCGGGGGACCTGTGTAAGCAATGCCAACTCACCGAAGAAATCGCCTGAGCCCAGTCGTTGGGTCTGTCCCGGTAGCGCCACTTCAAGCGCACCGGATGCAATGAAGAACATTTCCTGTCCCCGCTCCCCTTTGCTGATGATCCTTTCGCCAGGCAAGACAAAACGAGGCTTCAGGGTCGCGGCAATCGACGCCAGCACCGCAGGCGCCAGCGTTTGAAAGAGCGGTACCCTGACCAGCATGGCTTGAGGACTCAGCCTGAGGTCTAGCGACGGACGCCGATTGGCGCCGCGCCAACGTCCGCCCAGATCGCGCAGCAACTCCCGCAAGACCTCCCGGCTGACCACGGCTTCATTGAACAAGCGCAAATACTCGGCATGCTCGATACGCAATGCCGCACGCTCCAGGTAGCAAATCTGCATTTTCTCGACGAAATCGCCGTATTGGAGCCGCAACGCGGCAATCGCGTCTTCAATCCCGAGCAATCGTTGCTGGAGCACGGCGATCAGTGCATCAGCCGCTCGCTGCCCCAGCATTTCCGGGATACGGTCCTTGGCAAAACCGAGCAGCCCATGCATCGTTGCCCGTCCGACCAACAAGGCCTCGAGCCGGTCCGCCAGACTGCTCGCCAGCCAGCCCTGCCAACCGGTCCGTCGATGGACTTCCACGGCGAGGCGGAACAGGGGCGGAAACGCCAATTCGCGCTGTGCTGCCCGCTCAAATCCGCGTTGGCCTTCGGATCTGGCGCCATCTTCCAGGTGATACGCATGGGCCACCAGATTACGAACAATCCGGCCCGATACAATGCGTTCGCGATAATGCTGCAAGTGCAGCGCCTGTTCACGTCGGGCAGCAGCCACCAGTGCAGCCCGCAAGCGTTCTTCTTCAGAAAGAAGGTTGTCCGTCTCGAAGGCGGCCTCCGACTCTTCAAGGCGTTGGGTATAACGGTCGCCGAGGCTTTGTTGTGCGGCCGAATCGATACGGTACTGCTGGCCGGCTGCCGAGAGTCGTTGCTTGACCGTACCCAGACTGTGCGCAATCGCCCGGCTGCGCAGGAATCGATCGATAGGGGACAATCGGTCGATCCGCAAGCGACGGATCAAGGGCCGCAGGGTAAGGCCATTCACAAACAGCGTAAACAGCACAAATGCAGTCACCAAGGTGGCGACCAGTCGCTTGACGTCCGGCGGCACGGCCGGATGTTCGAGCACTGCAAGCGCCAGGGCCAGCGAAACAGCGCCGCGCAGCCCCCCCCACAGGATCACCAGGCGCAGCCCCAACTCCACCTTTTGCGCCATGCCCACCGCGCTCATCAGCGGCATTAAACCGAAAACCACGATGCCCCGGGCGACCAGCGCACTCAGCACCAGCCCAACCAGCATGACGATATCCGGCATTCTCGCTTCCGAGAGCATGCCCGGAATACGCAGGGCGGCCAGCAGAAAAAGCAGCGAGCTGGCCCAGTACCCCAGTTGCTTCCAAATCCGCACAAGAAACGACCAGGTTTCGGGCGACACGCGAGTACGCCCGTCATAGGAAAAGACCAACGCTGCCGACACGACTGCCACCACGCCCGAGACATGAAACACCCGCTCGCCGAACACGAAGGCAAGGTAAGCAACGGTCACGGTGACCGTCACTTCCGCCATTCGCTGGCCCGGCAGCAGGGCCAGCAGGTGGGTCGACAACACCGCCAGCACCAGCCCGACCAGCATGCCCCCCGAAAACCCGCCCAGGAAGGTTGTGGCAGCATTGCCCCAATCCCCCGTCCCTTGCGTCAGCATTGCCATCAGGACCGAGAACAGGGCGATGGCGGCGGCATCATTAAAGAGGCTCTCCCCCTCCACCAGCAGGGTCAGGCGATGGGGCACGCTCAAATTCCTGAACAACGCCACGACCGCCACCGGGTCCGTGGTCGATACGATGGCAGCCAGCAGAAGGCACGTCACCAGACCGTAGTTCGATATGGCCGCCAGCGACAACCCAACCACCACCGTGCAGGCCAGTACCGCAGCGACGGCAAGCAGCAGGATGGGCCCGATATCCGCCAGCAAGCGCCGAACATCAATGTCGATCGCCGTCTCGAATAGCAGAATGGGGAGAAACAGGTAGAGGAACGCATCGCTCGAAATGGTCAGCGATGCCCCCAGTGCCAGTTGTTCACCTTTCAGGGCAAAGCCAAGAGCCGTGCCGACGATAACCAGTCCGATCGACAGCGGCAGGCCGACTCGACGCGCGATCGGCTCGGTCGCTGCCACCAGTGCCAGTAGCAGCGTGAAGCCCAGCACTGAAATCGGCAGAGTAGCCATTTCACTTCTCCGCCATCACGATCCGATTCCCATATTCGCCGCGCTGCAGCCGTTGGTGGTACAGATTCACCAGCGGATCCAGCGGATAGCGACTGGCCAATACGGAAAACAACACCCTGGCCCATTCTTCACCACCGGGGACCGACAACTGCTGATAGGCATCCAGATACTCGGTCCGCGGTGCATAGCGCTTCTCACGTTCGGCCACCAGCGGTTCGAAGACCTCGATGGCTTCGGTCTTGCCTTTCAGCAGCAGATGACCTATCGGTCGGACTGCTGCATCCGGACAACCGGAGAGGGTGTCCGCCGAGATGCACAGGTTGGTGCCGATCTGTTTGTTGGCGCTTTCCAGACGCGACGCGGTATTGACCGGATCGCCCAGTGCCCGGTAGTCGAACATGCTTGATCCGCCGAAATTCCCGACGATCACCTGCCCGGAGTGGATACCGATCCGCGTAATACCAAAGCCGATCCCTTCGGCATTCAGCTTGCCGGCATAGCCGGTGGCAAATTCGTCCATCGCCAGTGCGCAGGCCAGCGCTCGCGAGCGATGATCCGGTTGCTCGACCGGCGCCGAAAACATGATCACCACCGCATCGCCGACAATCCGGTCCAGCGTTCCCTCGTAATGGAAGGCGATGGCCACCATGTCATCGAGGTAGGTGTTCAGCAAGGACACCGCATCCGCCGGATCTATGCTCTCCATCAGCCTTGTAAAATTGGCCAGATCGGTAAATACGAAACTGCATTCCTGACGCTTTCCCCCGAGACTCATGGCTTCCGGGTGCTGGACCAGATAGTCGACCCGGTTTGGCGACACATAGCGCGAAAAGACAGCCTTGATCCATCGCTGCTCACGCTCGCTGATGAAATGATGGATCAGGCTGCCGAGCACGAATGCCAACGCAAAAATCAACGAGGGAGTAACGGTGTTGATCAAGAGTGCGTGTTCCCGAAAAGCGTACCAACCACCGGCCAAGGCCATCGACAAAAAGGCAGCAGTAACGATGGCTGCCGCCATGGCTCGGGCGCGAATGGCCAGGAAAGAAATGGCGACCCCGCCAATGATGATGGCGATGACTTCTGCGCCCTTCGCCCAGTCCGGTCGCGCGAGAATTTGTCCGGAAAGTATCTGTTCAACCGCTTGGGCATGGGCCTCCACCCCGGGCATTGCCCCGCCGAGCGGGCTGAATCGGAGATCCATCAAGCCTTGGGCGGAACTGCCCACGAACACGATATTGCCGGCCAGCAGGCTATCCGGCACTTCGCCGGCAAGAAGCTTCCAGGCTGGCAAATATCGATTGGCGACCGGTCGCGAATAATGCACCCAGACTTCGCCCTGGGTGGTCGTCGGAATCCTGAAACTCCCGATACGAATCTCCGACATGCCGTGCCCGTATTGCGCCGCCTTGAGGAAATAGTTCTGCTCGCCCTGTGCAACCCGCAGGGCTTCCGCCGCGATACTGGGCACCGGCTGCTTGCTCAGGCTCAATACCAGAGGCACCCGACGGACAATGCCGTCACTGTCGGCAAGAAAATTCAAGGCGCCGTTGCCCCGCGCTTCGGCTTCCAGTTCCGGCCTGGCCGGTATCACCGAATTGAATGCATGCAGTTGTCCGGTCGGATCTTCACCGGCGCTGATATAGCGGAACGGGCTGTGGGCCAGCACCGATGCATCGACACTCACGATCCCACTGTCTGTCCGATCGCCCGGCAGCTCTCGCTGCAAGACAAACCCCAGGATCACGTCTGCCCCCTTGATGCTTTTGGCGAGCACCTGATCATGATCCGGCAGTGAATTCAGGCTCTTTAGGGCGGCCCCGCTCAGTTGCCATAATTTTGCCATGGCACGGGGTGAGGTTCGATCTGCCTCGGCCAGCAAGACGTCGAAGCCGACCGCCGCAACCCCGGCCTGGCTGAGCCGGTCGACCAGCTCAGCCAGACGCGTTCGCGGCCACGGCCATTGACCAAGGCGGGCGAGTGTTTCTTCGTCTATATCCACAATGCGGACCGGTACGTCGACATACGGTCGGGGATACCAGCGCTGATACTGGTCAAATACGTTGTTGCGCAGCGTCTGCATGGGTAGCGGATCAAAGACCAGCAATCCCAGTCCCAGCACTACCGAAAAAATCGGCAGCAAAACACCCAGGCGCTTCAACGCGTAGTTCCTTAAAAACCCCGTCGAGACTTGGGCGGTCGACAATGAATCCCCTGCCGGAACGATGCGCACCCCGGACATGCGGTGCGACATGAATAACTGAACATGACGCCAGACCCCGGCGTGCGATACCCCAAATCAGACGCTAGCGGATGGAGACTTCGACACGACGGTTCCTGGGCTCCCAGGTATTGTCCGGGGTCTGAACCAGAAGATTCCTTTTGCCATGGGACTCAATGGTCATGGAATTGGCCTTCAACCCTTTATCTGTCAATAACTCGGACACCTTCGTCGCGCGCCTGAGCGCGAGCTGGTTGTTGTATTCATCCGTATACAGCGTATCGGTATGGCCAATCACCGAGATATCAACTGCTGGTCGGGTTCTCGCTTCGGAAATGATTGTCGGAATCAACGATTGCGACTCGGCAGTCAGGGTTATTCCGGTCGAGAAATACAGCAAGAACCGAACAGGTATTTTGGGCAAGGCGGCGATGGTCTCACCGAAGTCTTCCTTGACTTGCCGATCGCCAACCTGCAGAGGGGTTCCTTCAAGTGTTCCGGCCTGCCCGGCCTTGTTCAGCACCTGTTCGCCTTTTTGTCCCTTGATCACGACCTCCCCCACCGAACCATCCGGGCTGGGAATCAGGACCACATAGGACTTCGAAGCACAGCCCCCCAGCAGCATGACGCCCAGAATCAATATCCAGCGTGCAAACCAGCCCATCGAACCCCTGCGCGCCGGCACGGTCACTCTTCCACTTTGAGCAGGAACTGCGTACCGCGTACGCCGATGATGCCCGTTGGCGTGCCGACGGTGACCGCATCCGGCTTCAGTTTTTCGATGACGCCAGATACATAGTTAAGGCTGCCCCTAGTCATTTTGCTGCTGAATTTGAGCTTGCCTTGCGCGGGTGCGTACAGGTATTCATCGACCGTGAAACGCGTATCGGCGCCAAACGACATCACAGTTTCGTCCCTGAAGATGACGCCCATGCTGCTTTTCTTGCCCGTTTGCAGCACGCTGCCCTGATGGATCGGGGAGCCAACCTCGGCCTTGGCCGTCTTTTCGCCGGTGGTAATCGAGGCTTCGCCAATCACGCTTTTAACGTGGCCGATGGCCGCTTCGTCCGCCATCACAGGACCGGTCAGCAACATACCAACAACCACGATGACTCTCAGCATGTTGCGCTCCCGTAAAGTGACTGACAGAGATGTAGAGTACGCCTTTCAGCCACGAAAAAAAGCCCCAAAATGGGCAGTCAGGCCAGCGCCGAGATCCACTGAGTGGCCCGCCGCAACTTTTCTGCCATGTCCCGCGAAATGTTTTCAAGCAAGGTGATGCGCAGCATCGGTGCATCGTGCGCCAGTTGATCGATGTTGACCGCATTCAGCACCCGGCAGCTGACCTCGGAATCGGCCACCACGGTCGCGCTCCGGGTCGTCTGACCGAGCAGGACCATTTCACCAAAACCCATGCCGGGCCCCAGTGTTGAGATGCGTTGATGCGCCCCATTCTCGAGGGGCACCAGAATACTGACATAACCCTTCTCGATGAAAAAGACACGGCCATCGGCCGCCTCGCCAGCAGTCAGTATTGCTTCGCCAGGTGCATACTGCACCGCAGAAGCCACCGACTCGACCTGCGCCAACAATTCCGGCGCCAAACCCTTGAGCATCGCGCAGTCCGCCAGGCCAACCTGGCTGGCCGAGGTCGCCCCCGAATCACCCAGCAAATGGTTCTCACACCACTCGACCGCCAGATCATTGTCTTCAAAACTCAGGTAGCCACGATCGGTCTTCGGGGCCGTCGTACTCAGAAAATGCTGGATCGCATGGCGACCGTGAATTCTGGAGAAGACCACGGCCACATTGTCCTTGGCAAATCGCAGGCGAACGTCATTAAGCAGGCGGGCACCGCTTTCCGAGATGCCATCCACCTGATGCATGTCGAGAATGAAACAGGCGCTATCTGCCGCCATGGCGATCATCCTGCGAATGACATACTCGATGCCATCGACCGCCAGATAGCCATGCAGGCACAGATACTTGATCCGATGCGCATGCTCGTTCAGATAGTCACGCATCTCCGGCGCCGGCAGTCGCTTCGACGGTGCCTGCGCTGCCGTATAGACCCGCCCCAGCGCCATGCTGGGCTCACCTGCCCGATTGAATACATGCAGCCCGAAATCGCGCGAGAGATGCCGGCATACTTCGATGCCGCGCACGCTATTGCCTTTCGGGTCCAGCAGCGGCGAAAAAATGCCGATCCCGAAGCGTCCGGGGAGCACCGCGATAATGCCGCCCCCGACACCGCTCTTGGCCGGCATGCCCACCTCATACAGCCAGCTGCCGGCAAAATCGTACATGCCGCAGGTGGCCATGACGCTCAGTACCCGTTCAACATGTTCCGAAGGCAAGGCGCGCTGCCCGGTCACCGGGTGTACGCCACCGTTGGCCAGCGTGGCAGCCATGAAGGCGAGATCGCGACAGTCCACCAGCAGCGAGCACTGGCGAAAATAGTTCTCCAGCGAAGCCATCGGCTCGCCATCGATGATCCCGAAATTCTTGAGCATCCAGGCAATGGCCCGATTACGGAAGCCCGTGTCGCTCTCGGAGCGATAGACATCTTCATCAAGGGCTAAATCCCTGCCCACAAATGCGCTCATGGCAGATTGAATTCGCGCCCACTGCGCTTCCGGCGTGGCGCCTGCAACCAGACTCGCGGTCGCGATTGCACCAGCATTGATCATCGGATTCAACGGCGCACCAGTTTTGGGATTCAGGCTGATCGAATTGAATGCGTCTCCGCTCGGCTCAACCCCGACCTTGCTGGTCACCAATTCGACCCCGCGATCCGCCAGCGCCGCGGCGAAGACAAAAGGTTTGGAGATCGACTGGATCGTGAATTTCTGGTCCGAATCCCCCGTCGAATAGACCACGCCGTCCATGGTGACCAGCGAAATGCTGAACCACGACGGGTCGGCCTTGCAAAGTTCGGGGATGTAATTGGCCAGCGCGCCATCCTGCAGAGAAGCCAGTCGCGCATGAAGATTGTCGAGATAAGCCTGTATCGGCGATTGCATGCCATATCCTTGCAGTGGGCAACTGTAAAAGGAGAGCATGTACCGTACCAACGAACGGCAAATTCACGAGATTGGGGCAGTTGATCTTAGACAACGGATTTTTAGAGTTCCGAGTGGTCCACATTCGCTAAGCGTCATCCGTGGTCACACGAACATTTCATTTTCCGGCGTTTTTTCCGGTTGACCGCAACAGCCAGTTTCAAGGAACAGCCGCCACGCGCAATTAGGCGGAGCCGAGTACCTGAACCAAAGTATGGGTCCTCGATGAACGATGGAAGCCATCCTGCTCGTCGAGCAACACCAGGATTTCCCGAATCCCTCGTCGACCAGTAGCTGCTGATGGAACGCGGCGAATTCATCAGGCACGGTAGTGGGTAAAACCATGCCACAAGCCGGTGTACGGGAGGCGTTGGCGGTTTAATTTCTGAGGGCTGCTTCGTGCCAATTTTGTAGAAAAACTCTGATCAAGGCTTTTGGGGGTATGTCGAACATTGCCATGGGCGAGATCGTCGAATACAGAGCGATTGTGGACGTCAAGCTTTTTGCCTGACCTCACTTTTCACCAATAAGCGAGTTTTTCAACAAAATATGCCCTAAGCTGCCGTAGCAGGCTTTGAAAGCGGTCACTCGGATCGTTTGAATTCACCGGCCTGCGCAGCTTTTTGCGCAGGTCCGGTGAGATAGTGGATTAGACCTCGATGCGCCACGATATGAGTCCGAAACCAGACTCAGTCGACGTTGATGAGGAATCCGACCGAGCGCAACTTCTCGGCCAATGTTCCTCTCCAAAGTCCTGCGTCGTCAATTTCGTCAAAGACCGCTCCGGCTAGATCGGAGGGGTGCTCGAAGTCTGGGAAAACCTTGGGTGGACGGCGTTGGAGGACAAAAACGTTCTCCCACCCCAGCCTGCCATAAAAAAATCCCAATTCAAGAAGGACATTCTGTCGCGCTCGAAAGCGCAACGCGCGATCCGCAACGCCAGGCGCGTCATACTGAATGAGTGAAGCACCGTAGTCATCTGCAGATAGAACAACTACTGCAAAGTTAGCGCGCTCGGAAATCTTGAGAAACTTCTGCAGCAACGATTGAGCCTGACCGAGTTGCTGAGAGAGTATGACTGGCTCGATACCAATGGATTTCAGCTCTGCACAGACCAAGTCTCGACTCTCCATGTCGTGGCCATGAACGACAAAGATTGACGGCGCGATTGGTGTTGAGATGGTAGTTGGTGGCGGCGATGCGGCTTGCCGCACGCTATTCGCTGCGAACTCCGCGACCTGTTCGGCCATGTTCTCTGTTAGGACGGGCCCAGGGGCCAGAGTCGGCAGAGCCTTGGCGATAGCATCGGCGAGTTTTCTGGCTTCAATGCGTAGCTTTTCGGAATCGTTTAGTGAACTCGACAAATCTAGCCACTGACGCTCACGGAGCGACTGGGGAAGGTCGCCCGTATGCTCCAGAATAATTGGGACTATGAGGCGGTCACTGAGCGCCAGCATGGCGGCAAGTTCACTTTGTACCCAGTTCGATGACATCGCGGTTGGCGATACAAAAACCAGCAATCCGATTGAATTTGCTAGCGCATCGCGAATTGCACCATGCCACGATACGCCCGGCTGAAGCTGATCGACGTCCTGCCAAATGTCCACCGGAACCGCTAACTTTTTCAGTTCATTCTTTAGTGGCTCAAGGAATGAACGAACTGCGTTTTCGTCCAATCTGGCGTATGAGACGTAGAGGTGTGCGGTCATTGATGTGCTTCTAGCAGGATTGGGTACGAGGTGCGAATACGAGGCTAACTTTTTTGGTTAGGGGCGCTGCGCGACGG
>DAOLIO010000113.1:0-9469 GCA_035328505.1 Azonexus sp. | reverse complement strand
GGCGCAGCAGATCCATTTTTTCCTGGTCGAACCAATCGGCTTCCATGCTCGCCCCTGCCAGGAAGGCACCGACCATGAAATGCAGCCCGGCCCAGTCGGCGCCGAAACAGACCACCGCCAGCCAGATCAGCGCGGCATACCAGCGGTCGTTAGTACCAAGGCGCACCATCAGTTTATGGAACAAACGGGCGGCCACCGCGAAGGTCAGCAAAAAAGCCGCCTGACGTCCCATGCGCTCCCAGTCCATCAGGATCAGCGCCAGCACTGCCCAGATCGCCACATCGTCCAGACTGGCATAGCGCAGGATGCGCTGACCGATGGGCTGGCGAAGGACTTCGAGTTTTTCCATCAGCAAGATCAGAATCGGTAGCGCGGTCACAGCGCAAGCCATGCCTACCCCAACCACAAACTGCCAGGTCATTGCCTTGGGTCCGATCCAGCCATCAAAGCCAAGCATCAGGGCCGCTGCTGCGCTGCCTAACAGCAAAGGCGTCCCCAAGGCCAGGCCGGCCGTGATGCCGCTTTCCCGGCGATACTCCCAGGCTTTTCTGAAGTCGAGTTCGATGCCGGCAATCATCACGAAAAGCATGACTGCCCACCAGGCAATGCCATTCAGTGACTGAACCACGGCCGGGTTGAAGACAAACGCGTAATAGTCTGGATAGATCCGGCCCAGGATGCCCGGCCCGAGCAAGATGCCGGTCAGGATCTGGACAACGACCAGCGGCGCAAAGTAATCGGTTCGACCCAGACGCCAGATCAGGAAGGGAACGGTGAAGATGATCGCCATGGCGATCAGGAAGATTTCCGTTGTATTCATCGCGTTAGTGCCTTGCAGCCGCCGCTGCCTGGCGTTGATACATGGCCGCGAGCAGGTCGGTCTGGGTCAGGACCCCGGCCAGTCTCTGGCGATCATCCGTGACCGGAATGATGACTGGATGATCGGCTGAAGCCAGCAATGCGGCAACCTCACTGATAGCTGTGGTGGTCTGCGCCTTGGCGAAATGGCTGCTCATGATCTGGCCAACCACCTCCGGTTTGTCTGAATAATCGGAAGGCGTCGCTCGCAGCAGTCGGCGAATGTTGTCACCGATGCCCTGCGCGCCGTGCGCATCGACATGGCGGAGAAAATTTTCCAGTGTCAGGACGCCGATCACCCGATGGCTGCGGTCAACCACCGGCAGGCCATGCAGGTGATTGTCTTGCATCAGCCGCCAGGCTTCATTCAGCTCGGTCGCAAATTCGACGCTGATCGCCGGGGCACTCATCACATCGCCGCAGGTTCGACGTTCATGCCGCTGGTGGGCATGGGTCGTAGCCAGGTCATAGATACGCACCAGATCGTCCTCACTGATGTCGAGGTAAGTGTCGAGCCGCTCCAGTGCGTGCTGGATGTCTTCGTGACGAATGCTCCGCCTTGCCGGGCGATCCTGCCGGGCCACCTGGGTAGCCGGCAAGCATTGTGGATAACGACGACCAGGAGTCAGATTATTGACGACGAGGACCGCCATCAACGCAGCACCGGCGTTGAGCAGGGCGGTCAATAGCGACGTCGGATGCTGTTGGGCACTCAGTGCAAAAACCACGGCCATGGCGCCGCCCGGCGGGTGGATGCAGCGCAGCCAGGCGGTCACCCAGATGGCCACGCCCAGCGCAACAGCCACCGCAAGAAAGCCTGGCGTAATCCACACACCACAAAAATGGCCGATCAGTGCCGAGATGAATAGCCCGCCGGCCAGCGACCAGGGCTGGGCCAACGGGCTGTGGGGCAGGGCGAAGAGAATCACCGAACTGGCACCCAGCGGCGCCAGCAGATAGCTGATTCCCGGTTCGACCGGCACGACGGCGAGGATGGCCTGCATCAGCAGCATGCCGGCCAAACCGGCAATGGCGCTCAGCCAGCGCTCGCGCGCTGATAGCGGCGCGGCATCGGCGATCAGGTAACGCAGGGTAAATTGACGCAGCGCTTTCATCGCTCAGGCAAACAGGCGGCGCAGTATCAGCAGGGGCAGACGAACCACGAAGCCGAGGAAAAGCCGGGTATGCATCCAGGTCAGCAAGGTGTTGTCGCGCAGGTAACGGAAATGCGAAACACCGCCTTCGTCGGCCCGGAAGTAACGAACTGGTGCATCGATATTGAGTGGCCTGACGCCGGCCCAACACAGACGGACAACCGCCTCCGGATCAAAATCGAAACGACGCATGAAGCGGTTAGCCTGCATGATCTTTATCAACGGCGCAATCGGATACACCCGAAAGCCGTAGAGCGAATCGCCAATGCCCATCCACAGTGTCTCCAGATTGGCCCAGCCATTGGACACCTTGCGACCGTTCACGCGCAGTGCGGGCGCATCGGCATCAAACACTGGCTTGCCGAGTACCATGCGGGCGGGCTGCGCCTGAGAGGCGGCCATGAACGTCGGGATCAGGTCGGCCGGATGCTGACCGTCGGAATCCATGGTCAGGGCATGCGTAAAGCCTGCATCGGCCGCCTGTGAAATCCCTTCAAGCACCGCCGAGCCCTTGCCCCGATTTTGCGGCAGCACGATGACCTTCAAACCATGGTCGCTTGCGGCCAGGGCCTGCAACTGCTCGGCACTGCCGTCGGTGCTGCCATCGACGACCACCCACACCGGATTCCACTGCGACCGCGCCGCCTGAACGGTGGCCAGCACCTTGGGACCGGGGTTATAGCTGGGAATCAGGACAAGGTGGGTGGTTGACGCAGTGGACATGACGATTTCAGTTCAAACAGCGAATGCTGCGGTCGACGGGAAATTTGGGCCGAATTCGGAAGAAAAATAGGTATCAAGTTCAGCTGAAAACGCCTGAACATTGCTCGGCGGCGGAAAGCGACGTCCCAACCGGATCCGGCAGGATAGTGGCAAGACGGGGCGCCGGAACAAGGGCCAGGCCTTGCCGAGGTAGGGCGTAGAAAATTCTATGAGGAGCGTCTGGACGGGAATTTTGCTGCGGTTGGCGATCAACCCGACACTCGGCGTACTGGCGTCAAAGGGAAAATTCAGCGTGCGCGATCCTTCCGGGAAAATGACCAGCATGGCGCCCTGCTCAAGTTCTTCGCGCGCCCCAAAAATCATTTTCAATGCCACGTCATTGCGAATGTAACGGGCCAGCCGCGCGGCAGCACCGAACAGGATGTTGTCCATCAACGACGCCTTCATCACGCAGACCGCATTGGGCAGACGAGACACGATCATCACTGCATCGAGCAGGGAAGGGTGATTGGCGGCAACAATCAGTGGCCCCTGATCACGGAGCTGATCGATTTCATGCAGATCGAAACGACAGGCGCAAAACAGGCTCAGCATACGCAGATAGACCCGGAAGCCGAACGAAATCATGCGTCGGCCTAGGGGCTGACCCAGACGTTTTGGCAGCAGGGGCTTGAGAACCAGGGCGCAGGGCAACCACAGCAGGCAAAGCCCCGCCAAAGCGCCGAGACCGACCAGCATGGCGACGTATTCGTAGGCTATCCACAAGGGATTGCCTGCGCCACCGCGATCAGTCATCGACCTTGACGCGTGTCGATGATTCTCCGAGCACCCAGGTGATGGCGATACCGGCAGCCACATAGTCTTTCTGGCGGACAAGCGGACTGTTATCGAACGTGGCGCCGCTCAGGTTGTCGTAGCGGACAAAGCCGCCGACCCAGTATGACGGGAAGCGCTTGGAGAGGGCGACCAGATACTGCATGCCGGCGTAACCAGCCTTTGCGTCATAGGCCGGACGATCGGCCGTCGCGTATTGGGGCGCCACGGTGTAGTAGTAGGCGTGCTGGCGTTTATCGCCAAACAGCGGGCCGGCCAGCATGCCGAGGTTCCAGCCGGACATGCCGGGAATGTCCGTGATGTCCATGTTCAGCTTGGGATGAAACACCAGGCCGATATCTTTCGGCGAACCTTCCAGCGTGATGGCCGTGCGTAGCGGCAACAGCAACTTGAGGAAGCGGGCGCGATTGTCCGAACGCCAGAACGTGACGTCCATTTGCGGGCCGATTTCGAAAGTCCCCTTTAGATCCGGCATGCCGGATCTTGCCGTGATGTCATTGCTGCTGGCGGGTGGAGACAACGCCAGGCTGATGCTGAGATCAAGCCAGTCGGAATCGAAGAAACTGCCGCGAATCCCGTGGCGGTCAGCCTTCAGGAAATCACCGTGATACGTGACGTGCGGCACCGGCAACAGGAAATTGTTGGTCTGGTCCGAACCGCGATACGCAGGAAAACTGAAGGCCGAAACACCGGCACCGAGCTCCCACAACGGCAGATCTTCTGCTGCCTGGATGCCGGACACCGCACTCACCAGCATCACTGCCGCCAGGCAATGCCGGCGAAATTTCTTCAATACAGTCATGTCAGTTCTCCAGTGCATGCAAGGCATGTGCTTCGATTTCTAGCAACAGATCCTGCCGGCAAATATCAGCCTGCAGATATAAAACGTCTGCACTTCCTATCAACGATGCCAGTGTTGCGCGGATGGTCTGGAAATCCCCGGCATCACGCACATATACGCGGTATACGAGTTCGTCCAGCGCGAACGGGGCAGAACGGCGCTGGCGGTTCGCTTCGCCCAGCACCGCAGCGATATTGGCTATGCACTCCCGACACTGTCCGGCGACATCACCCGGATGAACCGTCTGGTGACCGACGATACTGGCCGTCCCGGAGATGAACAGAATTTCCTGACCGGGCAGGTAACCCAGCGCACCCCGCGAAAACGTCGGACTGCGCGGACCATAGTCGGCCGGGTAATTGTAGGCGCTGACCTGGCGTGGATTTTCCAGTGGTACGGCGGGAGCCTTGCCGGCCATGAAAGCAATACTGAGCGCGCCGCCAGCCAATCCAATGGCACAAGCCGCCGGAACATTCCCGGTCGCACCGCGATGGCATTCAAGGAAGGCATCTTGACGACCAATATTGAACTGGCGATAACGCTCCAGTCCATGGGTCTCCAGATTGATCGCCGCGAGATAGTTCCAGACGCGCAGCAAGTGGGGCAATTCGGCAGCATCAAGGAGACGGAAGATACGCCGATAGGCCTCCGCGCTGGCGGCCTGCAACGACGAACACGTTGCCGAACCGGGAAAATCGGCTTCGTCCAGTTCGATGACCCCATAAAGCAGGTCGCCGGCGCGACGCCAGGCGATATTTTCGGTGTTGCCGGACGTGAGCGCCCCATTCGTTAGCCAGGCTTCCTGAACGACGGCGGTGGTCGATCCCAGCAAGGGTGCAAAAATACGCTGTTGCGGCCATTCCGCGATGGCACCGCTCGGCGGTTCGCCGAGAATGGCACCACCCAATTCTGCGCCGGTTTCACGTGAAACCGTCAGTGGAAAGGAAGCGAAGCGGAGTGCCACTATGCGTTGTAAACGACGGCGTCGTCGACCTTGCGAATATTGAATTTCCGCCGCTTCCACCCCATGTAGGCGCGTTTCGGCTGCATGATGTTGGCAACGTAGTAGAGGAACTTGAACACCCAGATCGATGGCCAGATGGGTGTCTTGCCGAAAATATCCCCCGCCAGCATGGAGAGCACAGCCTCCTTGGCCCGCAGGACGTTGCGCGGGCCCATGAAGAATTCGCGCATGATCGGATTGGTCACGCGATAAATGAACCACGAGAATTCCTTCGGCCCATGCTTCATCAGCGCGTCAAAGCGTTTCAGTGCAGCGGCTGCCTTGGCCGGTGTCCTGAGGCAGGTATCTATCGCCTCGGCAGCGATCACGCCACTGTTCATGGCCAGCAGCACGCCGGACGAAAATACCGGGTCAATAAAGGCATAGGCATCGCCCAGCATGACGTAGTTGCTGCCGTGATTTCGCTCGGATACATACGAAAAATTGCCGGTAGCTTCGACTTCATTGATCAATCTGGCGTTGGTCAGCCGCAGGGTCAGTTTCGGGCACTGGGCAAAACCGTCGCGCAGGAATTGTTCCAGAGTGCGCTCGCCCTTGGTTTTCATGTAATACGGCCAGGTCACCATGCCTATGCTCGTAATGTCATTGGGCATCGGTATGAACCAGAACCAGCCATGATCGAACCAGAAAATCGTGATGTTGCCTTCGGCCGGACCTTCATGACGTTGAACACCCGTGAAATGCCCGTAGATGGCCGAACTGTTGTGTTTGGGATTTCGGTGCTTGATCTGGAAACGATTGGCCAGGAAAGTGTCGCGACCGGAGGCATCAACCACAAAACGGGCCTGCCACTCGGTTTCGCGTCCATCATCATGGACCGCACGAACAGCAGCAGTGTTGTCCGGGAGAAAATCAACCGCCTTGGCCTTGCAGCCTTCGTGCACTTCAACGCCTTTTTTCTGGGCATTGCGAATCAGAATTTCATCAAACTGGTCGCGCTTGACCTGATAGGCGTAGGGCATCGACTTGTCCCACGCTTCGGCGAAGTTAAAGACTGACGTCATTTCATGGGTCGGCGAAACAAATTCGGCACCGGGTTTCATCATGCCAATGGCTTTCACCTGCTCGGCAATACCCATGCGCTCAAACAGCGGCAGATTGGCTGGCAACAGGGATTCACCAATGTGAAAACGCGGATGATGCGCCTTTTCCAGCACCACCACCTTGTAACCTTTTTCGGCCAGAATCGGCGCAACAGTTGAACCAGCCGGCCCACCACCAATCACCAGTACATCACACTGCCGGCGTTCGACGCCCTTCGCCTGCTGTTCCATCGTTACTAACCTTTATCTTTCTTAACCGCTGCAATCTGTCTTATTTGGCCTTGTAGGTCATCTTGCTTACTGTGTCCGAATGCCCGTCAATCTTGCTGACCGTACCACCCTTGGTCCAATAAACGTAATACGGGCCGAAACTGGACCACCAGAAACGCCAGTAAGGCCCGTCCAGGTGGGGATTTTCGTTGGTCTGTGGATGCCCGACCGACATGATGACCTGTTCCTTGGTCATCCCTTTCATCAATTGCCCCTTGACGATGGCAGCACGGGTGACCGGGGAATATTTGGCCATCTTTAGCGTCGGATCTTCAAGCAGGACCAGCTTGCTAACCCATTGCTCCATCGTCTCTTCATCGCGGCCATAATCGTGGCCCAAACGCATCGGCTTGCCATTGATTTCGACGTAAGCACGATTGCCATCGATCTTCTTTACGCCAATCGGCGTCCCGGCAGCAATGAAAGGCAATTCAGCCAGATTGGAATCACTGATCCAGTCACCGGAGTAGTGCAGGTTACAGCAGGCATAGCCACTACGGATAAACGTTGATTTTGCTTCTGAGCCACTGCTGCTACCTTCCGGACGGGTGTCATTGCTCTTGCAGGCGCCGAGAGCGGCGATAAAACAGACTGCTATGGTCAACCGGAAAAATCGTCTAAAACCGAAATGTTCAGTCATCTCCGTTTCCTTTCCGATATCCAGGACCAAAGCGGAGGATTATACCGCCGCCTGCAAGGCCGGCGGCGTACAGCACGAGCTGCCTTCCTCAACCAGGGGAATGATTGCCTTCATTGCTTCGCGCCGTGACATTTTCACGGGCGACATGGCCACGATGTTATCGACCTGCAAATCCGGGCTCAGGAACGGTTTCAGGCCAACCGGCTGACGTGGATGCAACTTGAATTCGCGCTTGGCCTTTTCGAGTTGGGCCTTGTTCGAACTGAAATAACGCGCCGCAGCGATGGTTTCAGGCAAGTGCTTGATGACATGCCACAAGCTCCAGCGATGCGCCCACAAGCGCTTGGCAAAGCGGCGACGATACCCCTTGCTGTCGTAGAAGCGTTTGACGTGCCAGTTGTACAGGGCATCCATTTCTTCCCGCGACTTGAAACCATGCGGCAAAAATACAAAGTTCAGGCAATTCATCAATCGCCAGTCTTCGATCATCTCCCCGGAAACATTGCTGTTGGCACATTCGTCCCAGATTGGGGCGCCATGGAGCGGGCTGAACTTGGTCATGTTCATTTCATCCAGTTCGAGCGACAGGATGAAATCACTGGTGACCTTGACCGTTTCCGGTGTTTCGCCTGGCATGCCAAAGATGAACAAGCCCTTGGCCCGCATTCCCGCTGCATGGATCTGACGCACGGTGTCGCGGACGGCTTCAAGCGTTACACCGGCCTTGTGGCGCTCCATCATCATCGGATCGGCGGATTCGATGCCCATCGATACCATCAGGACGCCGGCCTGCTTGAGTTTGGCCAGCATTTCATCGGAAGTATGTCCGGTACGAATGGCGCAGTTCCACTGAATACCGAGCGGTTTTTCGATCAACAGCTCGCAGAGGTCAAAAACCCGTTGTTTCTTGGCAGTAAACAAGTCGTCATACATGTTGATGTGATACACACCAAACTTGTCGCGCAAGTATTTCATGTGATCGTAGGTGTATTGCGCCGAATTCGTCTTGTATAGACGCTCAAAAACGGTTCGATCACAGAACGAGCAAGTGTAGGGGCAACCGCGCGAGGTAATCATCGTTGCGCCGTAGCGCTTTTCATAGGCAAACAACGGCAGATGATAGGCGTGCGGAAACCCGGCCAATTTCTCATAGGCAGGGAACGGTAGTTCATCGAGATCAATAATCCGGTCACGACGCGGATTGATTCGAATCTTGCCGGATTCGTCCCGGTAGATCAGATTGCCAATTTCTTTGAGCGGCTTGCCATCTGCCAGATCAAGGAAGGACCCTTCACCTTCCCCAATCACCAAATAATCAATTTCCGGAAAATGCTCGAGGATCGGGGCGCCCAGCGACGAAACATGAACGTTGCCAAAAACAATCTTGATTTCTGGATGTTTGCTACGAATGTAGGCCGCAATTTCAAAGGCATCCATGAACCCGGACGTTGTCGCCGAAAATCCAACCATTTCCGGATTGGTCGCCAGCACAATCTCCGCGTTTTCAGCAATCGTTGAGGGTGCGTAAGGGCCGAGACAGTCGTGCAACTGGACATGGTGACCAAATTTTTCCAGCCAACTGGCCAGTTGCATGATCCCGATCGGTGCCATTCGATTGGCAAGCACCGAAAAATCCGGCTGACCGGGAACAAAGTTAAATCCAGCCGGATGGACAAGCGTGATGCGCATGATGTCTTCCTCGAACGAAGTAGCTGAATTCTATTAGAAAACAGCAAGCTACTTCAGTTCGGAAAAGAATAGTGGCCATGCGAAAAAGCGTGTAACAGCTGCTATACCTGATTTGAAATCAAGCATTTCGACCTGCCATTGATTCTGTTCGGTACGCAGCATGGTGTTGCCTTCTGCTTTTAATAATAACTATATGTAAACCTACTACTGAGAATAACTGAACAACAGTTCTGTGGATAACATATAAAATATATATTTATTCAATAACTTAGTATCAAATTTTACTGGTTGGTAAGCGACTGGCTTGCCTGTGGATGAATTCCGGATAGTTTTTGAATTTTGAAAAATAGTCGATTTACCAACAATCTCTGTACAGTTTGTACACAGACTTGC
>DAOLIO010000112.1:0-9695 GCA_035328505.1 Azonexus sp. | reverse complement strand
TGCCGCCTGCGCCAGCCTGGATTTCCAGGAAGCAGGGGCTCGGGTCCATCGGGTTGTTGAACATGCGGCGGAATTCAAGGGCAGCGACCTTGGCTTCCAGCTTGGCGTTATCTGACTCGACGGAGAGCAGCGTCTCTTCGTCGCCGTCGTCCTTGCCCATATCAAACAGTTCACGGCCATCGTCAAGGCCGGCCTGGACTTCTTCCAGCACCAGCACAATGTTTTCCAGCGTTTTCTTCTCGCGCCCGAGTTCCTGGGCGCGCTTGGCGTCATCCCAGATCTTCGGGTCTTCCATCTCCTGCGTCAGGAGGGTCAGGCGCTCGCGTTTCTGATCGTAGTCAAAGATACCTCCGCAGCTCGGCGGCGCGCTGCGCCAGATCGTCGAGCTTGTAGGAGATGCTGTTGATGTGTTCGGCTTCCATGATGTTCTACTCGGTGCGTGGCAAAACGCCCATTATAGCCGGGCACCGGTTTTGAATGGCATGGCACAGAATGTAAGCGTGCTGGGCGAACTGCATTGGAACGATGACCCAGATTGGTGCGCAAGAAATAAAAAGCTGGATTTTTGACCTCTGTCTCCGACTGAAACCAGGCGTCGGATCTTCGACTTTGTGTCTAAGTGTTTGATAGTGTGTCGTCATTTCTCGGGGTGGCCGGAGTGGCATGAAGTTTGCATTTATTTGTTAGTTTTGTTGTTATGGTTGGAATAAATGGCAAATGATGATCCGGATTCGCGCCCGCTTCTGAAGTCAGGCGTCCTGCATTGGCAGCAATTTGCCATCTGTCTGTTCGGCGCTTGTGGCGGCGGAATACTCGGTGCAGGCTTGGCCATTGACGGCCTTTGTCTGGCCAGCGCGATGGGGGCAGCAATGCTCATGTTGGCCGCACTCATGCTGGTCAAAGTACAGTATCGACTGGTGGTCGCCCTCCAGATGATTGATCAGTTTGCGCTCGATCTGGCGGCCGGGCGATTGATCACTCGATTGGATACAGGGCGCTGTGGGTTGCTAGCCCCGTTGGCTGAACGGCTGAATGGCATGGCCCGTTCGTTGTCGGGTGCGTTTCTGAATTTCGCGCGCATGTCGCAGGAAATCTCCAGCGTTGCCGGCGAGGGCAATACCAATGCCATTGGCGGAAATGATGGTGTACGCCGGCAGCGAGATATCACCCATGCTTCATCGGCGACATTGGAGCAACTGACAGTCAGCCTTGGGATGACCAGCGAGAGTGCCCAGGGGGCTGCGCAGGTTGCTGATGCATCGGGGTGTATCGCCCTGGCGGGCGCCGAGCAGGTGGCCGTGCTGGTTGGCGGGCTTGAAAGTCTGGTGGATCTGGTCAGACAGACGTCGGATAGTGCTGAACGCCTTGGCGTACGCTCACTTGAAATAAACGTCATTGTCGATTTGATTGCCGAGATTGCCGCCCAGACCAATTTGCTTGCCCTCAACGCCGCCATTGAGGCGGCGCGTGCGGGTGAACAAGGCCGGGGCTTCGCTGTTGTTGCCGATGAAGTACGCAAACTGGCTGAAAGAACGAGCAATGCCACGCGCGACATTGGTCAGCGCATACAGGGGATCCGCGAGGATGTCGACAGCATGCGGGATGCCATGTCGGCAACGACGATTGGAACGGCCAGCAATCTCGACAATGCCGGTGTCGCCGTGGTTGAGCTTCGTCGGGTCGAAAGCAATGCCCGCCAGACACTCGAGATGATTCGGGACATTGCAGCCGCTTGCCGTGAGCAAAGCGAAGCGAGTCAGAATCTTGCCTGCAACATTGAGCAAGTGGCGCAGTTGGCTGACGACAATGAACATCTGGTCCGCGAGAACAGCGAACTTTCCCGATATTTGAATGAGTTGTCCGTTCAGTTAATCGGGAATTTACAGAAATACCAATACGAGTGACTGCCGAATGACGTGGATAATTTATCTGATGTGTCTGATCGCTTTGGTGATGGCGGGCGTGACGGTTACCATCGCAGTGCGCCATCGTCGTCTGGAGGATGCCAATTCCATGGACCAAACACTGGGGGCTTGCCAGTCCCTGCTTAAATTGACCAATCATCTGCAGCAACATCGCGGGATGAGTACGGCATGGCTGGCTGGCGACAAGGGATTCAAACCCCGGCTCGATGCAAAGGGTGGCGAAATCGAAATTGTGATTCCCGAGTTGCGAGATGTCGCGCGGACTGAGGGCAGCAAGCCCCATCCCTGCTTTACGCTGAACGAATTGGGGCTTTTTCAGTTCAATTGGGCAACCCTCAAGGAAAAGCTGCCCACACTATCGGTCGAACAGAGTATTGCTCAACACAGTTTTCTCATCGATCAGTTGTTGAACTGGCTGGCAGCTATTGGCGAATCCAGGGTCGAAACGCTGGTGGACGAGCGCGCCGGGCGAGCGCTGGTTCGGAATTACACCATTCGTTTGCCGGCCTTGACCGAGTGCCTGGGGCAGGCACGGGCACTCGGCATGAGCGTTGCCACCCGTCGCGGCTGCTCGGCGGTGACACGGGTGCGGCTGATGTTTCTTGTGGCTCGTGCCGAGGCCTTGCTGAATCAGGCACTCGAGGCGGGTGGGCATGGCCAGCAAGCCGAGAAAACGATGCTTGCGGTGCAGCAGATGGCCCGGGTGATTCGCACCCGTATGTTGCTGAGTTCCGGCGTCACGGTCGCAGCCCAGGACTATTTTGAATTGGCCTCGACTGCCATCGATCAGGTATTTGCATGGATAGCTGACAGTGGGGTTCTGCTCAGGCAGAGTGCCGGTCAACAAGGCAATCATGCCGCTGTTGAGGTACGTCACGCTTGAGGGCGGGAGTCTTGAAATGAAGTTATTGGCTCCGGATGCGGCTCGCAAATCGGTAGATACCCTGGCGCTGTCGACGATGGAAGCGCTTTTCTCCAGTCTGGACGGCATGCTTTTCCGCTGCAAGGTGGACGAGTACTGGACGCTTCTTGCGGTCAGCGCCGGCTGCCACGGCCTGACCGGCTACCGCGCTGAGGATCTGATCGGAAATCCGGACCATTCCCTGGAGTCGTTGACCCATCCAGAGGACAGGGCTGCGGTTCGAGGAACGATATTGGCCGCCGTGGACACCGGCTCCCGTTACACCATCGAGTACCGCATCATTTGCCGTGACGGTGAGGAAAAGTGGGTACTGGAGCGCGGTGTCGGCCTGCGAAATTCCGATGGTCAACCGGAGCTAGAGGCCTATCTGGAAGATATTACCGATCGTGTCGTGGGACAGATTCATCTGGCGGAAACGGAGTTGCGTTATCGCAGCATCTTTGAGAATTCAGTGGTCGGCATGTTCCAGAGTACCGAAAATGGTCGTTATCTGGCGGCCAACCAGGCACTGGCAACCTTGTACGGTTATCCGACGCCGGAGGCGCTGATCAGCAGCCTGGCGGATATTTCCAACGGGCTGTATTCCGACCCGCGGCGCCGGGCGGATTTCAAGCGTCTGGTCCTCCGTGATGGCCGGGTGACGGACTTCGAATCAGAAATCATTTGCCATGATGGCAGCCGGATCTGGATTGCCGAAAACGCACATGCCGTCCGTTCGTCCGATGGCAGTCTGCTTTATTACGAGGGAACGGTCGAGGACATTACCGAGCGCCATCGTTATCAGAAGATTCTGCAACATCAGGCAACGCATGATCCGCTGACCGCGCTGCCCAATCGCAATCTGCTCAATGATCGCCTGGAGCAGGCTGTACGGCGGGCCCGGCGACAGGGCAACAAAGTGGCCCTCGCCTTTGTCGATCTGGACAATTTCAAAGTGATCAACGATAGCCTCGGTCATGCCGCCGGAGATTTGTTGCTGATTGAAATTTCCCAACGACTGACCTCGGCGGTGCGGGATGTAGACACCGTGGTCCGCTACGGTGGTGACGAGTTTGTGCTGATCATGGGCGATCAAACAACGATTGACGATACGACCCAACTGCTTGAACGCGTTCAGGGAGCGATCAGGGAGCCTATATCGCTGGCCGGTCATGCCGTACGCAGCGATTGCAGCATCGGGGTCAGTCTGTTTCCGGATGATGCAGAGGATCTGGATGGTTTGTTGCGCGTGGCTGATATGGCCATGTATTTTGCCAAGGAGTGTGGCAAGGGGCAGTTCCGCTTTTATACCGACGAGTTGAACAGACAGGCCCAGGAGCGATTCGCGCTGGAAACGGATTTGCGCTATGCGCTTGAAAATGACGAACTGAGTGTGGTCTATCAGCCAAAGGTTGATGCGGATGAGCACGTACGGGGTTTCGAGGCATTGGTTCGCTGGAACAGTGGCACGCGAGGCATGGTGACACCCGACCGATTTATTCCGCTCGCCGAAGAGACCGGACAGATTCTGGCGATCGGCGAACAGGTGCTTTATGCCGCCTGCAAAGCAGCTGCCCAATGGCCGCTGGTGGATGGTTACGCGCTGAGCGTTGCGGTGAATCTGTCTGCTCGCCAGCTACGCGAGCCGGGATTGCTCGCCTTGGTCGCCAATGCGTTGGCGGTATCCGGTTTGTGCCCGGCATGTCTGGAGCTTGAGATTACCGAGAGCATGATCATGGGTGATGTCGAGCAGACCATACGCATGCTGCAGTCGATCAAGGCGCTTGGTGTGCGAATCGCAGTCGACGATTTCGGGACGGGCTATTCTTCGCTGAGCTATTTGCAGCGATTGCCCATCGATACCTTGAAAATTGACCGATCCTTCGTTTCCGGTTGCGACCGCGGCGGTCCTGACATGGCGATTCCCCATGCCATCATCTTTATCGGCAAGGCCTTGAATCTGCATATTGTGGCCGAAGGTGTCGAAACCGAGCCCGAGAAAGAAATTCTTGCGCTGTGTGGTTGCAATGAATTTCAGGGATACCTCTTTTCCCGTCCTTTGGCGAGTGCTGCGGTCGACGCGTATTTATTGTCGAAAACCAAATAACGGATTGGCCTGCCCAGAACTGAACCACTTCCAGGTTGGTTGGTGGTGTGGGCGTTCACATATCGGGCGGGTGTCAACGCTAGATTATAAGTTACTTATGCAGCCTGCGGTGCTCATATTTTGCAGCAATTATTTTCAGTGAATTTCGCTTGAATGCTTGGTGTGCGGGCGTAGAATCAGGGTGTTGCGCCGCAACAAAAACAGAGAGAAATCCACATCTCCACGGGCGGCACACATTTTCAGGGCAGGACTGAACATGAACAATATGCTGACCATCGACGGCAATGAAGCCGTCGCCAACGTGGCTTACCGCGTTTCCGAAGTGATCGCCATTTACCCGATCACACCATCGTCCGGCATGGGCGAGCTGTCCGATGAATGGGCGGCGCAAGGCAAGACGAATGTCTGGGGCTGCGTTCCCCGCGTCGTCGAGCTGCAGTCGGAAGGCGGTGCCGCCGGCACTGTACACGGCGCCTTGCAGGCCGGCTCGCTGGCGACAACCTTTACGGCGTCGCAAGGCCTGCTGCTGATGATTCCCAATATGTACAAGATTGCCGGCGAATTGACGCCGACAGTTTTCCACGTGGCCGCGCGCGCGTTGGCCACCCATGCGCTCTCGATCTTCGGCGATCATTCCGACGTGATGGCGACGCGCGGCACCGGCTTCGCGCTGCTGGCTTCCAATTCGGTCCAGGAAGCGCAAGACATGGCAGCGATTGCCTCGGCATCCACATTGGCCGGACGCCTGCCGGTGCTGCATTTCTTTGACGGCTTCCGGACGTCGCATGAGGTGGCGAAGATTACGTCGGTCGATGACGATGTGTTGCGCAAAATGTTGCCGCAGGCGCTGATCGCCACGCAGCGGCAACGTTCTTTGTCCCCGGAGCACCCGGTGCTGCGCGGAACGTCGCAAAACCCCGATGTCTTCTTCCAGGCCCGCGAAGCGCAGAATCCGTGGTTCGATGCCTTCCCGGGCATCGTCCAGCAGGTCATGGATGATTTCGGCGCAGCGACCGGACGCCGCTACCAACTGTTCGATTACGTCGGTGCCCCCGATGCCGAGCGCGTCATCATTCTCATGGGTTCCGGTGCAGAAACCGTGCAGGAAACCGTGGAGCACATGAACCGTCAGGGCGAGAAGGTCGGCCTGCTCAAGGTTCGCCTCTATCGGCCATGGGCGCCGGACGCGCTACTGGCCGCACTGCCCGTCACGACCAAAGCGATTGCCGTGCTTGATCGCTGCAAGGAGCCGGGTGCCGACGGTGAACCACTGTTCAAGGATGTGCTGGTGTCCTTGGCTGAAAATGCCGCCAGCGAGTTGCCGCGCTTCGCCACGTTGCCCAAGGTCATTGGCGGACGTTATGGGCTGGCGTCCAAGGAGTTCAATCCGGCTATGGTTTTTGCCGTTTTTTCCGGGTTGACCGCAGCACTGCCGAAACGCCGCTTCACCGTGGGCATCAACGACGACGTGACGCATTTGTCGCTGCCGTACGATCCGGCCTTCCGCACCGATGCCGTGCGCGAGACTTTCGGCGCCGTGTTCTATGGTTTGGGGTCGGATGGTACCGTGTCGGCCAACAAGAATTCGATCAAGATCATTGGCGACGAAACCGATCTCTACGCCCAAGGCTATTTCGTCTACGACTCGAAGAAATCCGGCGCGATGACTGTGTCGCACTTGCGTTTCGGGCCGCAGCCGATCCGCTCGACCTACCTGACCGGCGAGGGCGATGCCAAGTTCATCGCCTGCCATCAGCCGCTGTTCCTGGAAACGCACGACTTGCTGGCCCACGCGGCGCCCGGCGCGGTCTTCCTGTTGAATACACCGGTCCCCGCTGACAAGGTTTGGGCCAGTTTGCCCGGCGTAATGCAGCAGCAGATGGTCGCAAAGCGCATTCATTTCCACGTTATCGACGCCTATCAGGTGGCGCTCGAAGCCGACATGGGGCGCCGCATCAATACCGTGATGCAGACCTGCTTCTTCGCCATTTCCGGCATCCTGCCGCAGGACGAAGCCATTGCGGCGATCAAGCACGCGGTGGAAAAAACCTATGGTCGCAAAGGACGGCGAATCGCCGAACTGAATTACCGGGCCATCGACAAGACCTTGGCCTGCCTGCATGAAGTGGCGATTCCGACCGAGTTTGCTGCGTCGGACATCCGTGTCTCGGAGCGTACAGCGCTACAGGCTTCGGAATTCGTTCGCAAGCTGACCTTGCCCTTGATCGCGGGCAAGGGGGACAGCCTGCCGGTATCGCTCTTCCCGGCCGATGGCACCTTCCCGACCGGGACGGCCAAGTACGAAAAGCGTAATCTGGCCCTACAGATCCCGGTGGTCGAAACCGATCTGTGCACGCAATGCGGCAAGTGCGTATTTGTCTGCCCGCATTCGGCTATCCGCGCCAAGGCTTATGCCCCCGAACAGGCTGCCGATGCACCGCCAAGCTTCAAGCAGATGGCAATTCGCAGCAAGGATTATCCGGCGGGCTGGAAGATGAGTTATCAGGTCGCGCCGGAAGATTGCACGGGCTGTACGCTGTGCGTCGAGGTTTGCCCGATTCGCGACAAGTCCAATGTGTCGCGCAAGGCGCTGAACATGGCGGAGCAACCGCCACTACGGGCGCAAGAGTCTGAAAACTGGGCGTATTTCCTCAAGCTGCCTGACTATGATCGCCGGGTGGCCAAGCGCAATACGATCCCCGGTTCGATGCTGTTGCAGCCAATGTTTGAATTTTCGGGCGCCTGCGTGGGGTGTGGCGAAACACCGTACATCAAGCTGGCCACCCAATTGTTTGGTGATCGCATGCTGGTTGCCAATGCCACCGGTTGCTCGTCGATCTATGGCGGCAACCTGCCGACGACACCGTACACCACCGATGCCAACGGCCGCGGCCCGGCCTGGAGCAATTCGCTGTTCGAGGATAATGCCGAATTCGGCCTGGGCATGCGTCTGGCGACCGATCAACTGGCCGAAGCAGCGCGCGTTCAGTTGCGTGCGATGGCACTGGAGATTGGCGATGCACAGGTGCAGGCCTTGCTCAATGCCGACCAAAGTACTGAAGCCGGCATCCATGAGCAACGCGAGCGGGTGGCCCAATTGCAGGCAAGCCTGTCGTCCATTGCGACGCCGGCCGCCGACCAGCTTTCAGCGGTTGCGGAATACCTGATCCGGCGTAGCGTCTGGATCATCGGTGGCGACGGCTGGGCCTATGATATTGGCTTTGGTGGTCTCGACCATGTGCTGTCGTCGGGCGAGGATGTGAACATCCTGGTGCTGGACACCGAGGTGTATTCCAATACCGGTGGTCAGAACTCCAAGGCCACGCCGCGCGGCGCGGTCGCCAAGTTTGCAGCGGGCGGCAAGCCGAACCGCAAGAAGGATCTGGCGCGCATTGCGATGGACTACGAAAACGTCTACGTTGCCCAGGTGGCCTACGGCGCCAAGGATGTGCATACGCTAAAGGCCTTCCTCGATGCCGAAAGCTATCCCGGCGTCTCGATCATCATCGCCTACAGTCCCTGTATCGCGCACGGTGTCGATATGTCGAACAACCATCGCCAGCAGGATCTGGCGGTGAAGTCCGGCCACTGGCCCTTGCTCCGGTACGATCCGCGCCAGCGCGATCAGGGCAAGAATCCGCTCTCGGTCGACAGCGCGGCACCCAGCATTCCGTTCAGCGACTTTGCCCGTAATGAGGCACGCTTCACGGTGCTTGAGCGCTTGCGTCCGGATGCCTCTGCCCATTTCATGGTGCAGGCCGGCAAGGATGCACGATTGCGGCATCAGGAATATGTCGAGCTCTCGGAGCTTTTGCTGCCTGAAACCGCGATCGATGAAAAGGCCGGCGAGGCCGCTGAACACAAGGAGAATCCCGATGCTTGATCTGTCCACGACCTATCTCGGGCTGAACCTGAAGAATCCGCTGGTACCGTCATCCACGCCGCTCAGTCATGACATTGATGCGGTGCTCCATCTGGAGGACGCGGGCGCCGCTGCCATCGTGATGCATTCCCTGTTCGAAGAGGATGTGCGCCAGGACGAGCAGATGATCGACCGTTTTCTCGTGAATCCGGACACCTTTGGTGAAGCAGCAGGGCACTTGCCTTTCGCTCACGATTACCAGAGCCGGCTTGACAGCTACCTGGCGCAGATTCAGCTACTCAAATCGCGCCTCGGCATCCCGGTAGTCGCCAGCCTGAACGGCTCATCGCTGAGTGGCTGGGTGGAGCTCGGCAAGGAAATGCAAGGCGCCGGTGCAGATGCTCTTGAGCTG
Organism: Azonexus sp.; assembly: GCA_035328505.1. Lineage (GTDB taxonomy): Bacteria > Pseudomonadota > Gammaproteobacteria > Burkholderiales > Rhodocyclaceae > Azonexus. The sequence goes on along the minus strand of DAOLIO010000112.1, from coordinate 488 downwards.
AATGCCTGGTACATGCCCAGTGATCCGACGCTGTCGAGTTCAGCAATCGAAGTTCATCATATGGCTTTGCTGAAGGAATTAAAGTCTGTCGTGACGATTCCGGTCAGCATGAAGCTGTCGCCTTTCTTTTCTTCGCTGCCGAATTTTGTACATCAGGCAGCACTGAATGGCGCAGCAGGGATTTCCCTGTTCAACCGATTTTTCCAGCCGGACATTGATCTGGAAACCCTGAGCGTCGTTGACCGGGTGCAACTTTCTTCCTCCGCCGATACGCTGCTGGCCATGCGCTGGATCGCCATCCTGCGGGGCAGCACTTCGCTCTCCCTGGCGGCAACCGGCGGCGTTCATACGGCAGAAGACGCATTGAAAATGCTGCTTGCCGGCGCCGACGTGGTGCACATGGCCAGTGCCTTGCTCAAATGTGGTCCGCAAGTTTTGAGTGAAGTGCTCGACGGCATCGCGCACTGGATGGAAGTGCGTGAGTACGA
>DAOLIO010000111.1:0-9697 GCA_035328505.1 Azonexus sp. | reverse complement strand
CGTCGAGCCAGGCCGGGACGTTGAAGTAGCCGTGCCAGGGATCGCCCGGCAGGGTGTCGCGCATGGTCTTGACGACATGGGCCAGGGTGTCGAGGCCAACGACATCGCCGGTCCGATAAGTCGCGCTCTTCGGACGGCCGATCCTCGGGCCGGTCAGGCCGTCGACGGTATCGAGACCGAGGCCGAAGGCAGCGGTGTGATGCATGACCGCCAGAATCGAGAAGACGCCAATCCGGTTGGCCACGAAGTTGGGCGTATCGAGGGCGCGGACGACGCCCTTGCCGAGGCGCGAGGTCAGCCAGGTTTCGAGACCATCCAGCGTGGCCGGGTCGGTGCCGCGGGTCGCGATGATTTCGACCAGCGGCATGTAGCGCGGCGGGTTGAAGAAGTGGATGCCGCAGAAGTTCGGGCGCAGCGCCTCGGGCAAGCCTTCGGCCAGCGCATTGATCGACAGGCCGGAGGTATTGGAGGCGATCACTGCGGTCGACGGCAAAAACGGGGCAATTTTGGAATAAAGATCGTTCTTCCAATCCATCCGTTCGGCGATGGCCTCGATGATCAGATCGCAGCCGGAGAGCAGTTCCAGATGCTCTTCGTAGTTGGCGGCATCGATGTATTGGAGCTTGTCGCGCGTGACCAGCGGCGACGGTTGCAGGCGCTTGAGGCCATCGAGCGCCTTCCTGACGATGCCGTTCTTGTCACCTTCCTTCGCCGGCAGGTCGAACAGCACCACTGGCACGTTGGCGTTGGCGAGGTGGGCGGCAATCTGCGCGCCCATGACGCCAGCGCCGAGAACGGCCGCTTTATTGACCACTAGTTTCATTGCTGACTCTCCTGAATCGCGTTATCAGGCCAGTTGCTCGCGCATGGCCTTCTTGTTGAGCTTGCCGACGCTGGTCCGGGCCAGGCTGTCGACAAAACGGACCTGCTCGGGCACGGCAAATTTGGAAATATGGCCTTCCTCGGCAAAACGCAGGACGTGCTGCTTGATCTCGTCGACCGTCGCCGTTTGCTCGGCGCGCAGAACGATCATGGCCAGCGGGCGCTCGCCCCACTTGTCGTCCTTGATGCCGATGACGGCGACTTCGTTGACTGCCGGGTGCTGCGAAATGACGCTTTCCAGTTCGAGCGAGGACACCCATTCGCCCCCGGTCTTGATCACATCCTTCAGACGATCGGTGACCGTCAGCATGCCACGCGGATCGAGGGTGCCGATGTCGCCGGTGTGCAGGTAACTGCCGGCCCACAGCTCTTCCGAGGCCTCCGGATTGTGCAGGTAGCCCTGGGTCAGCCACGGGGCGCGGACGACGATCTCGCCGGTGGCCTTGCCATCGCGCTCGGCATCAAGCATCTCGGCGTCGACCGTATGCAGATCGACCAGCGGAATGGTGTAGCCGGTCTTGATGCGTTCGGCGGCCTGGGCATCGGCGTCCGGCAGCTCGTCGCGAACATGGGCGATGGTCAGGATCGGGCAGGTTTCCGACATGCCGTAACCGGTGAAGACGTCCATCCCGCGGGCCAGTGCGGCCGCGGCCAGGCCCTTGGGGAAGGCGGCGCCGCCGATGATCATCTTGCAGCGCGACAAATCGACGTTCTCGCCGCCCTTGTTACTCAGCAGCATGTGCAGGATGGTCGGCACACAATGCGCGAAGGTGACACTTTCTTTGTCGATCAGTTGCAACAGCATGTCCGGCGTATAGCGGCCAGGATAGACCTGCTTTAGCCCGAGCATGGTGGCCACGTAAGGCATGCCCCAGGCGTGCACGTGGAACATCGGCGTGATCGGCATATAGACGTCGTCGCGATGCAGTCGGCCCTGCCCGGCGGCCGTTCCCAGCGCCGTTGCGACGCCCAGCGTATGGAGTACGAGTTGCCGGTGGCTGAAATAGACGCCCTTCGGCAAGCCGGTCGTGCCGGTGGTGTAGAAGGTCGTGGCGCGGGTGTTTTCGTCGAAATCGGGGAAGTCATAGCTGGCCGGCGCCGCCGCCAGCAAGGCCTCGTACTCGCCGGCGTAGGGCACCTTGAAGCTGCTCATCGTGGCGCCGTCGTCAGAGATCAGGATGAACTGCTTCACTGTTTCAAGTTGATCCTTGATGATCGCCAGCATCGGAATAAATTCGACGTTGACCGCGACGATGTCAGCCTTGGCGTGATTCAGCGTGTACAGAACCTGTTCCGGCGACAGGCGCACATTCACCGTCTGCAGCACCGCACCCATCATCGGGACGGCAAAGAAAGCTTCAAGATACCGGTGGCTGTCCCAGTCCATGACCGCGACGGTATTGCCGGGGCCGATGCCGAGTCCGGAGAGCGCATTGGACAGACGGGCGATGCGCGCGAAAAACTGCTGGTAGGTGTAGCGACACTGGTCGCGGTAGACGATTTCCTGATCGCCTGCAGTTGCCTTGACAGAATGCAGCAGCTGCTTGATGAGCAGCGGATAGGCGTAAGCCGATGGGCTCGTTTCGATAGGCTCGAACGGCATGCTTGTCTCCTTATTGTTGGTTTAGAACAAGGAGGTTAGGCCGCTTGCCGATCAATTCATGCCGGATAATTCCATCGTTGCTGTCAGAACTTTCTGATATTGAAACCGGATGACGATTTCACTCATTCCGCAATGCCATGCTCCAGACAATAGCGGATCAGGTCGGCATTGCTGTGCAGTCCGAGCTTGGTCAGTACGCGACCACGATAGGTGCTGACCGTCTTGACACTGAGGCTGAGCTCTTCGCCGATACCGGTCAGCGAGACGCCTTTGACGATCAGGCGCAGGATATGCCATTCCCGCTCCGTCAAGCGTTTCCAGGCCGGTGGCGCGGCACCGTCAACGCCCTGCAGCAGCGTGCCGGGCGCCATGCCGGGCGGCAGGTAATACCCGCCACCAGCGGCAATACGGATGGCAGCCACCAGTTCGTCGGCATCCCTGTCCTTCGACAGATAGCCCTGTGCCCCGGACTGCAGTGCGATCGAAGCGTACTGGGCCTCCGGGTACATCGAGAGCATGATGACCGACTGGCTTGGCCATTCCGCGTGGATGCGGCGCAGCGTATCCAGCCCGCTACGGCCACACATGTTGACGTCCAGCAAGACCAGCCCGAATGTTCGCTGGCGGAGAAAATCGAGCGCTTCCTGCCCATTGGCCGCCTCGGCAACAATGCGCATGTCCGGCTCATCCGATAACAGGCGGCGGACGCCGCTCCGGAAAATGGCATGATCATCGGCCATCAGGATTTCGATCATGCGGCATCCCCCAATGGAATGGCAACTTTCAAGCATGCCCCGCCGGCATCGCCGGGTTGCACTGACAACTGGCCCCCAAACTCCCGGGCCCGCTCGGCCATACTAACCAGACCGATACTCTTGCCGGTTGGGGTCGTACTCGGCATTCCCCGGCCATTGTCCTCAATGTCCATATGCAACCAGCCATCGATGGCTTTCAGGCGCACGTCCACGCGGCTGGCATGCGCATGGCGGGCGATATTGGTCAGCGCTTCCTGACAAATTCGATAGACGGCCGTTTCGCGAGGCTGCGAGAGCTGCTCGGCGAACGTGTCAGCCTCGAGTTGGCATTCAATCTCGGTACGTTCGGCAAACTCGCGCAAAGCGCTTCTCAACGCCGCAACCAGGTCAAGATGATCCAGCACGCCGGGGCGCAGGTGTTCGGAAATACTCCGAACCGTATCAATGCTTTCCTGCACCAGTTGCGACAGATCGGTCGTGATCCCCTTTAATTCGGGATCATCAATACGCCGGTTGATCCGGTGAATATCGAGTTTCATCGAAGTCAGCATGCCGCCGACCACGTCGTGCAGCTCGCGAGCGATACGCGCCCTTTGCTCTTCGCGGGCGGTATTGATGTAGGCGGCGAGTTCTCGCAGGCGTTCGCGTGAAAGACGTAGCTCTTCCTGCTGCCGCAATTGTTCAGTGATATTGATACCGACACCCACCACGGCCGGCCGGCCGCGATACAACAGATTTGAGCCGTGAACCTCCAATTGCACGGCATAGCCCTCCCGATGCAGGCCAGCCGTCATATAACGAATACTGGGAACTTCGCCACTGACCCGCCGATGATAGTTCGCCACCGCCTCATCCCGCAGCTCGGGAACAACTGACTCACGTAGATGCATGCCAGTCATTTCCTCAGGGGAGTAGCCAAGCATCCCGGCGAAGGTCGCGTTTACATACTGGAATATTTCGTCCTGAATCACGTACATGCCGGCTAGCGACTGCTCAACAATGCCGCGAAAAGGAATGTCGATTTCAAATTCCATGGAGGCTCCAGAAAAAAAAGGGAGCCCGAAGGCTCCCGAAAGGAAAGACGACGGTGCTGTTCCCCGAAGTCTTACCCGCAGAGGCTCTTAGTGATCATGTGCGCCGGAAGCACCGAGGCCGGTCTGGGCGCGGATGTACTGCTCTTCGAAAGCTTCGGCTTCCTTGGCGGCACGCGGACTCTTGTCGGTAACCGAGAGCAGCCAGGTGACAAAAAACGCCAGCGTCATCGACACAATGGCAGGATGGTCGTACGGGAAGATGGCTGCCTTGTTACCAAGGATCTTGACCCAAACGGTCGGTGACAGCACAACCAGGCCAACCGATGAAACCAGACCAGCAATACCGCCCCACAACGCGCCACGGGTCGTCAGGCCCTTCCAGTACATGGACAGGATCAGGATCGGGAAGTTGACCGAAGAAGCAACGCCGAAGGCAAGTGCAACCAGGAACAGGACGTTCTGGTCCTTGAAAGCAATACCAAGCAGGATGGCAGTGATCCCCAAGCCGACGGACGCAAAACGGGTGACCTTCATTTCCTGAGCACTGGTAGCCGTACCCTTCTTGATCACGCGGGCGTACAGGTCATGCGAGATAGCCGATGCGCCAGCCAAAGCCAAGCCGGAAACCACGGCCAGAATGGTCGCGAAGGCAACAGCCGACAGGAACCCAAGGAAAACGTCACCACCGACGGCCTTGGTCAGATGCATAACCGGCATGTTGCCTCCACCAATCAGCTTGCCGCCAACCTGGCCGCCTTCAAAGAAGGCCGGATTGGTACCAACGATGGAAATTGCGGCAGCACCGAGCACCATTGTCACCAGGAAGAACAAACCGATGAAACCAGTTGCATAGAACACTGATTTGCGTGCTTCCTTGGCGTTTGGCACCGTGAAGAAACGCATCATGATGTGCGGCAGGCCTGCAGTACCGAACAGCAGGCCAAGCGACAGCGAGAAAGCGGAGATCGGGTCTGCCATCAGCGAGCCCGGAACCATGACCTTTTCGCCCAGCTTGTGCGATTCGATCGCTTTGGCAAACAGGTTTTCCAGTGACCAGCCAAATTGCGACAGGGTCAACAGCATCAGCGTGATACCTCCACCCAGCAACAGGCAGGCCTTGATGATCTGCACCCAGGTGGTCGCGGTCATGCCGCCAAAAGTCACGTACACCATCATCAGGATACCGACCACGATCACCGCCGTGTTGTATTCCAGCCCGAACAGCAGCTGAATCAGCTGACCAGCGCCGACCATCTGCACGATCAGATAGAAACAGACCACGGTCAGGGAACCGACCGCTGCAAAGGTGCGAATGCGGTTCTGGTCGAGACGGTAGGAAGCGATATCGGCAAAGGTGAATTTGCCTAGATTACGCAGACGCTCGGCCATCAGGAACAGGATGATCGGCCAGCCGATGAAAAAGCAGACGGCATACACGAAGCCATCAAAGCCCTTGAAGTAGACCATCGAGGTCAAACCTAGCAAGGTGGCTGCCGACATGTAGTCGCCCGCAATGGCGAGGCCGTTCTGGAAGCCGGTGATGCCGCCACCAGCCGTGTAGAAGTCAGCCGTAGACTTGGTCTTTCCGGCAGCCCACTTGGTGATACCCAGTGTAGCCAGCACGAAAACCAGGAACATGGCGATTGCGGAGATATTGACGGGCTGTTTCTCGACACCTTCGATAGCGCCCCCAGCGGCAAAAACCGCAAAGGAGACAGCCAGGAGGCTACCGGCGACCAGTGCTGTGAACGAACGCTTCATTTGCGAGCCTCCTTCAGCACTTCTTCGGTAATGCTGTCGAATTCCCCGTTAGCGCGATTCACATAAACACCGGTCATCAGCCAGCCGCCGATGACGATCAACGCAGCAATCGGCCAGCCAATGGTAATGACGCTGCCATCGCTGATTTTGCCAGCGAAGAGTTGTGGCTGCAGCGACACGAGCAGCATGAAACTGTAATACGGCACCAAAACGATGATCGATAGCATGATCGCAAAGCGGGTGCGCTTGCCGACCAATTCTGCGAATCTCGGGTTGGCCCGAATCTTTTCCTGAATACTGGGTAGTGACATAACCCCTCCTAATACTTGGGTGATTGATATGGTTGTGCTGTTCTCGTTTTTAATTATTTGGGCCGAGCGCGTCCCGCGGGGTTTACCGCAGGGGTAAGGCCTTGTCGCGACCGACCCGTCAGGTACTACATGTTTGGATAGTTAGGTCCACCGCCACCTTCCGGAACCGTCCAGTTGATATTCTGGGTAGGGTCCTTAATGTCGCAGGTCTTGCAGTGCAGGCAGTTCTGGCCGTTGATCTGCAGCCGGGGCTTGCCCTCTTCCTCGCCAAGGATTTCGTATACGCCGGCCGGGCAGTAACGCGTTTCTGGCGCACCGTACTTCGCATAGTTCACGCTGATGGCAATGCTTTCATCCTTGAGGCGCAGGTGGCACCGCTGATTTTCCTCATGGTTCGTGGCCGAGAGAAAAACAGATGAAAGGCGATCGAATGTCAGCTGACCATCCGGCTTCGGATAGCTGATCTTTGCATAAGCGTTCTTGTCACCCAGTTGGCTGTGGTCGTCATGATTGCGCATGGTCCACGGCGCCTTGCCACCGAAAACGTAGGTGTCGATGGCACCATAGGCGAGTGCCCCGAACAGGCCCCACTTGAAGGCCGGGCGGATGTTACGAACCTTGTAAAGTTCTTCCCACAACCAGCTTTTCTTGATCTGGTCAGCGTATTCAGTGGCTTCCGTCCCGGCATTTTCCTTGGCCAGATGTTCGAATACCGCTTCGGCAGCAACCATGCCGGACTTCATCGCCATGTGCGTACCCTTGATCTTGGGTACGTTAAGGAAGCCGGCGGTGTCTCCAATCAGCAGGCCACCCGGGAAGGTCAGCTTGGGTACCGACTGGTAACCGCCTTCGGACAACGCACGGGCGCCGTAGGAAATGCGGCGACCGCCCTCGAAATAGCCGCGAATGGCTGGGTGCGTCTTGTAGCGCTGGAATTCTTCGTAAGGTGATAGCCAGGGATTCTGGTAATCCAGACCGACCACCATGCCAACCGCAACCAGATTATTTTCCAGGTGATAGAGGAACGAACCACCGTAGGTATCCGACTTGAGCGGCCAACCCACGGAGTGCACGATCAGCCCGGGCTGATGCTTGGCCGGATCGATTTCCCACAACTCCTTGATGCCGATACCGTAGGTTTGCGGATCAACGCCGTCGCGAAGATTGAATTGACCGAACAGTTCCTTGGTCAGCGAACCGCGGCAGCCTTCGGCAAAAATGGTCTGTTTGGCATGCAGTTCCATGCCCGGCTGGAAGTTATGGCCCGGCTGGCCATCCTTGCCAATACCGAGGTCGCCGGTAGCGACGCCCCTGACTGAACCATCCTCATGGTAAAGCACCTCGGCCGCCGCAAATCCTGGGTAAATCTCGACACCCAGCGCTTCGGCCTGCTCACCCAGCCAGCGGGCCAGATTGCCCAGACTGATAATGTAGTTGCCGTGGTTGCCCATTTGCGGCGGCGTCGGCAGTTTGTGAGCGCCCGCTTCGGTCAGGAACAATAGCCTGTCTTCACCGGCTGGCGTGTTCAGCGGCGCACCGCGTTCTTTCCAGTCGGGGAAAAGTTCGGCCAGCGCATGGGGTTCAAGCACGGCGCCGGAGAGGATGTGGGCGCCAATTTCAGAGCCCTTTTCCAGCAAGCAAACGGAGACTTCCTTGCCGGCCTTTTCAGCCAATTGCTTGATGCGGATCGCCGATGACAGCCCCGAAGGGCCGCCGCCGATGATCACGACATCGTATTCCATCGCATCGCGGTCAGTACGCATGGTCATGCTCAGAAAAGGTTTTCAGGCAAACCGAAGACCGACTCACTGCCCGCCGTGATTTCTGCAGCGTAGGCAGCCGCAAACGGCAACTGGTGAGCGGCAAAGTAGTTGGCGGTAGCCAGCTTAGCCTTGTAGAAATCATCGGTCGTACCGTCGGCAATATGCTTGACGGCAATAGCGGCCGACTTGGCCATCAACCAGCCGCCGACCACGATGCCGGTCTGCTTGAGGAAGGGCACGGAACCCGCGTGAACCGCCTGCGGGTTGCTCTCGTAGTTGGCGATAATCCAGTCCGTCACTTTCTGCTGCGCTGCAATACCCAACTTCAGGTTGGCCGCAATTCCGGCCAACTGGGCGTTACCGGCAATTTCTTCAGCCGTTGCCGTCATTTCGGCAATCAGGGCATTCATGGCGGCACCCGGTACCTTTTCGCGAGCCAGCTTGCGGCCGACCAGGTCGTTGGCCTGGATGGCCGTCGTGCCTTCGTAGATGGTCGTGATGCGTGAGTCGCGGTAGTACTGGGCGGCGCCGGTTTCCTCGACGAAGCCGACACCACCGAACACCTGCAACGCAGTCGACGACAGCTCGACGCCCTGCTCCGTGCTCCACCCCTTGACGACCGGGGTCAGCAGGTCGACGCGCGATTGAGCGGCAGCATCGCCGGCGTGAGCGCGGTCGATATTGGCAGCAGAGTAGTAGGCCAGCGTGCGCATCGCTTCGGTACGCGACTTGATGTCCATCAGCATGCGGCGGACATCCGGATGGTGCAGGATGGTCTTCTTCTCGTTTGACTTGTCACCAATGATCTTGCCCTGAACGCGTTCGCGGGCGTACCACAGCGCGTGCTGGTAGGCGCGCTCGGCGATGCCGACGCCTTCGAGGCCGACATTGACGCGGGCGTGGTTCATCATCGTGAACATGTAGCCGATGCCCTTGTTTTCGTCGCCGATCAGGTAGCCGACGGCGCCTTCGTTCTCGCCGTAGGACATGACGGCCGTCGGGCTGCCGTGGATGCCGAGCTTGTGTTCGATCGAGGCGCAGATCAGGTCGTTGCGCTTGCCGAGCGAACCGTCGTCATTGACCAGGAATTTCGGCACGAGGAAGAGCGAAATGCCCTTCAGTCCCGGCGGTGCATCGGGCAGACGGGCCAGCACGAGGTGAATGATGTTCTCGGCGACATCATGCTCGCCCCAGGTGATGAAAATCTTGGTGCCGCTGACCAGATAGCTGCCGTCACCGACCGCCTTGGCCTTCGAGGAAATGGCGGCGAGATCGGAGCCGGCATTCGGCTCGGTCAGGTTCATGGTGCCGGTCCAGGTGCCTTCGATCATCTTTGGCAGGTACTTCTGCTTGAGTTCGTCGGAAGCGTGGTGGGCGATGGCTTCGATGGCGCCGCCGGTCAGCATCGGGCACAGGCCGAAGGCCATGTTGGCGCCCTTCCACATTTCATTGACGGCCATCGAGACGACGGCCGGCAGGCCCTGACCACCGTATTCCGGATCGAAAGGCATGGAGTTCCAGCCGGTTTCGGCGAACAGCTTGTAGGCTTCCTTGAAGCCGGGCGCCGTGGTGACAACCCCATCCTTGC
>DAOLIO010000110.1:0-9772 GCA_035328505.1 Azonexus sp. | reverse complement strand
CCGGGCGCATCGAAGGAAGCGTGCAAGACAGATGCTTTGACATTCCAGGCAAACGCATTATTGGGCGCCAATTCAACGGCCTTGCCTGCCCTTTCCTTGGCTAAATTTAGTCTTCCTGCAGCAAGCAGCATCGGCACCTCGGCAATCAGCGGCGAAGCTGATTTGGGGTCAATGGCCTTCGCGTTCTCTAGACTCTGCGTGGCCAAGGAATTCTTACCGGTCTCAAAGTACGCATTTGCGCGCATAGTCAGCACTTCGACCTGCAGAGCGGGCGACAATCCTGAAGCGGATATCTTTTCGATGACGGCCTCGGGGCGACCTAGCGCAAGGTAAACCTGCCCGAGCGGCAGGGCAACCTCACCACGATTGACGCCCTGCTTGAGCGCCTCTTCAAACGCCGCTTCAGCGCCTTTCAGGTCACCATTTCTAAGCAAGGCCTTGCCAAGCAACAGGTGCGCCGCGAGCATCTTTGAATCTTGCTGAATCGCATTTTTAAGCTGAATGACGGCGGCGGGAATATCATTTCTGTCGTAGCGCTTCAGGGCATCTTCGTAATAACTGGAGGCCTTTTCCGGGGTGGCCAAAACGCTGGAAGGACTGGTCAGCCCGACCAGAAGCAATGCCGATACGCGAAGGGCAAGGTCAATCTTTCGCCTTGCCATCCCGGAACATGGACAATTGACAAACGAAATTTGAGGAGTCATGGTGTGCACTGCGCGCAGTAGTGTGGAAAGCGGCAACCAGGGCGACCTGCCCTTGAATTGCCTAATCCAATACTACTGACCTGCGACGGTCACCAGATATGCACTTTTTCACGAACCCATAGCGATTTCATGAATCACTACTGGGCGACATCACCAGACGATGCATCCCCTCTATTGGACTTCAATAGTCACTGATTTTCCGGATTTCCCGCCAGCCTTCTGAATTAATTCGGCGATATCGGTATTGTTGAAGCGCAACGCGATATCGAGCGCGGTTTCACCACTGTCAAGGGTACGAGCCAGATCAGCCTTGGTGCCAATCAGCAGTTTCGCGACATCAAGATGGCCGCCACGCGATGCAGCGATCAGCGGGGTTGTACCGTTCTCGGACGCCAGATTGACGTCAGCGCCGGCCTTGATCAACAGCTTGGCTATGTCCAGATGACCGCTGAAAGCGGCATAGGCAAGCGGAGTCCAGCCTTGCATATTCACTGCAGCACCACCCGCCAGCAGCAGCTCAACCACTTTCTGGTGACCGCGAAAGGCTGCCAGGCGCAAGGCAGTATCGCCGGCTGCATTACGAGCATTGAGCTTGGCGTGGTTCTTGATCAGAAAATCAACAGTGTCAGCATGCCCGTCTCGGGCAGCCAGCATCAGCAGCGTATTGCCATCGATATCTGTTGTATCGACTGACGCACCTTTTCCTGCAAGTCTGGAGAGTTCGGATGTGTCACCCATCCTGGCTGAATTGATCAGATCATCATAAGTCGCTGCGCCAACCAGCAAAGGGAAGGCCAACACGAGTGCTGCGGTCAACAGGGATTTTTTGATGATTTTCATAATCTTTTTGCGTGTTTGAATAGCGTATAGAAGTTATCTGTCGTGGCCTGATGAACAGACTCTATTGAGATTGAACGCAGCTTGGCGATTTCTTCAGCGACATGTCGAACATAAGCGGGTTCGTTAGGCTTTCCCCGATAGGGGACCGGCGCCAAGTAAGGAGAATCTGTTTCCACCAAGATGCGATCAAGGGGACACTTTTGGGCGACATCCTTGACGATCGTCGCATTCTTGAAAGTAACGATGCCCGAAAACGAAAGGTAAAACCCGAGATCTAGCGCCAAGCGGGCAATATCCCAGCTCTCCGTAAAACAATGCATGACGCCACCCACCGCATCGGCCCCCTCTTCCTTCAGTACGCGCAGCGTATCTGCAGCAGAATCCCGGGTATGCACCACCAGCGGCTTGCTGCAGCGTCGTGCTGCCCGGATATGCGTCCTGAATCGCTCACGCTGCCACTCGGGCTGATCTTTCTGCCAATAATAGTCGAGCCCGGTCTCACCGATTGCAATGACCTTGGAGTGTTGCGCCAACGCAACCAGTTTTGCCTCATCCGGCTCATCTACATCGGTATATTCCGGATGAACACCAACCGTCGCATATAGCTGCGAATACCCCTCAGCCAGTGCGAGCACGTTTGGAAAATCCTCGAGATTTACCCCGATGCAAACTGCCACGCCAACATCGTTGTCCCGCATACGCTGCAAAACATCAGGCATTCGCTTTGCGAGGTCGGGAAAATCAAGGTGGCAGTGCGAATCAACCAGCATGCAGATCGATCAAAGCGTATGGGTCGGGCGTGCGGACTGCATCACGCCACCCAACAATCCTTCAATTTTGCGGCGGGCTTCCTGGCCGCTTTCATCGTTATTGAAATGGACCCCAATGCCTTGCGCCCGGCCATTCTGCGCCCCCGCCGGTGTAATCCAGACGACGGTGCCTGCAATCGGCAGTTTGGCTGGATCATCCATCAGCGACAGCAACATGAAGACTTCATCGCCTATATTGTAGCTACGCGTCGTCGGGATAAAGATGCCGCCGCTACGCAGATGTGGCATAAACGCAGCATATAGCGCCGACTTTGAATTGATATTGAGCGAAAGAACGCTAGGGCGCTGCGGAGCGGGTTTTGCTTCACTCATTATTGATCAATTGGCAAACAGATCTCGATAATCCAGAAGAATGCCTTCCAGAAAGAGACGCGCGTTGAGCGGCTGCTCTGCCTCCTGGCGGCGTGTAATCAGGGCACGATACAGATGAATCAGGCGTGCAGGTGGAATCATAGCAGCCAAGCCCGAAATTATGGATTGTTGCGGTAGAAAATATCGCACGGGCAGCGCATTCCTGGCCAGCGTCAAATCCACCAGCCACTTTTGCAAGGCTTCTACAATATGTTTTAGCGCCAGCTTGCCTTTGCTATCTTTAAGCGCTTTCTCCATCTCTGCCGCAATTGTCAGAGGATCCGCTTTTTGCCCAAGCGCTATGCGATTCGTCAACAACGCCAGCCAAGCTCCTTGCCCGGATGCAGCCATCTCGATCGCCAATCCTGGAGCCCCACCCGCCATTGCCAGCCAGCGTTCTGGCTCAGATACGCCTGCATCAGCCAAGAACTTATGCGCCAGTTTCGTGGCAGGCACGGGTACGGGTACCACTTGGCATCGACTTCTGATGGTCGGCAACAAACGCATTGGCTCACTTGATACCATTAAAAACAATGTATCTGGCGCAGGTTCTTCAAGTGTTTTAAGAAGTGAATTAGCGGCATTTCGGTTCATGGACTCTGTCGGATTGACCAGAATAATCCTTAGGCCACCGCGATGCGTGCCAATGTTAAAGAATTCATCCAGAGCCCGGACTTGATCAATAATGATCTGCTGACTCGGCTTTTTTTTGCCATCTTCTGCCACAGCTTCATCGCTGAATGCATCGGGCTGGAGCAAACGGAAATCCGGATGATTTCCTTGCTCAAACCAATTACAGGCCAGACATTTGTCACACGGCAAGCCATCTATCGTGGGCGACTCGCAGAGGAGGCTGGCGGCAAATCGGCGCGCCAACTCAAACTTACCCAAGCCCTTCTGCCCAACCAACAATAGCGAATGGGGCAACTTGCCACGTCTTGCCTGAAGACCTGACCAAACCTTTGCATGCAGGTCAATTACATTCATAAACAATTATTTAAGACAATATATTCAAGTTGTTTACGAATATTGTCGATGGCGTTATCCGCATTCACGACCCGTATTCTCGATGGGTTGGTATGCGCCCTCTCCAGATAGGCCTGACGTACCCGCTCGTGAAAATCGACCCGCTCCTGTTCAAACTTGTCCAGCACACGATTAGCCAGAACGATGCGCTCGCGAGCAATGTCGAGCGGCAAATCAAACAGCAAAGTTAGATCCGGCTGAAGATGCTCATGAACCCAATGCTCCAGGATCAGAAATTTGGCCCGATCAAGCCCCCGACCACCGCCTTGATAGGCATACGTGGCATCGCTAAATCGATCGCAGATTACCCATTCACCGCGGGCCAGCGCTGGTTCGATCAACCTGGCCAGATGCTCCCTGCGAGCCGCAAACATCAGCAAGGTTTCGGTTTCCAGATGCATCGGCTCATTAAGCAGGAGCGTCCGCAATTTTTCACCCAATTCAGTGCCGCCTGGTTCGCGGGTGACCTGAACCACGAGACCTCGGGCGCGTAATAACTCGGCAAGCCATTCAACGTGACTGCTTTTGCCGGCACCGTCAATACCTTCGAAAGTGATGAATTTACCTTTCACTTGCCACCTCTTTGATATCGGTTAACTGCATTGTTGTGCTCGTCCAGCGTTTGCGAGAAATGACTGCTGCCATCGCCGCGAGCGACGAAATACAATGCGTCGCTTTGGGCCGGATTGAGCGCGGCGCGTATGGAGGCTTGCCCTGGCATGGCAATCGGGGTTGGTGGCAAGCCACGCCGGGTATAGGTGTTATAGGGCGTGTCGGCCAGCAGGTCACGCCTTCGAAGATTGCCGTCAAATTTGTCACCGAGACCGTAAATCACGGTTGGATCCGTTTGCAGCAGCATGCCTTTGCGCAACCGATTGACAAATACAGCCGCCACCAAATTGCGGTCAGACTCGCGACCGGTTTCCTTCTCGATAATCGACGCCATGATCAATGCTTCATCAGGGGTTTTGTAAGGAAGCCCTTCTGCACGAACTGCCCATTCCTTCTCCAGTTTGCGCCGCATGGCGCGGTTGGCGCGAGCCAGCAATTCGAGATCGGACGACTGTTTGTCAAAAAGATAGGTATCAGGGAACAACTGCCCTTCCAGACTGGTTCCCGTCAGGCCCATGCGCTCAATGATCTGCGTGTCGCTCAAGCCGGTCAGTTCGTGCTTCAAATCGGGATGGGCCTCCATCCGAGCCTGCCATTGGCGGAAAGTCCAACCTTCCACCAGCGTCAGTTCACCCTGCGTCACCTTGCCCTTGAGCATCTTGTCCAGAAGCTGCAGCGTCGTAATTCCTTCCGAAACTGAATAACTACCCGCCTTGATAGCCGTATCTGACCTGTTGAAACGAGCCAACGCGGCAAGCAACGTCGGATCGACGTCGATACCCGCTTCACGCATCTGCGCTATTGCCGAGCGCAAGCTGCTACCGGGAGCGACCCTGAAGTCGAGCGGTGAACTTTTCAGGGCGAGCGGTTGACTTGCCCACCACCATGCGCCACTGGCCAAGGCAGCGAGCAGCAATAGAACAACCGGAAACAGTTTGGACAGGAAGCGCACGGGAACTCAAAGGGAGCAAGCGGGTCTTGCTCGTGTGGAACGAGCACGTTATAACGAGCGATATAATAAACGAAACCCTATCAGGAGCCTTCATGAACCCCAACTGGCGCAGCTTTCTGGAATCGACCGACGGTGTATTCGACGGCGACGCAGCTGAACTCCTCAATTTTGGCGATGCTACTGGCGAACTGGAGGCAGCTAGTCATCGGACCGTTGTCGTTCCGCTCACCCATCTTGCCCTGATCGAAGCAACAGGCGACGATGCCAAGGCATTCCTGCATAGCCAATTCACCAGCGATATCAACCATCTGGCCGATAATCAGGCACAGCATGCCGGCTGGTGTACCGCCAAAGGGCGCATGCAGGCCAGTTTCATTGCCTGGCGCCAGGGAGACAGTTTTTTCCTCGGGCTGTCTGCCGACCTGCAGGAAGCGACGCAAAAACGGCTGCAAATGTTTGTCCTGCGCTCAAAAGTCAAACTGATCAATCTGACCGACACCACAATCATGCTCGGCCTGTCCGGCCCTCAGGCCGAAGAAGCACTCGCCGATGCCGGGCTTCCCTGCCCGACCGACGCCATGGCCACGTCCAGTCACCAGGGAACGACCGTCATTCGCCTTGATGCTGTCCGATTCATCATCGTTGCACCGGAAGCTGCCATGGCCTCGCTATGGCAAAAACTTACCGTCAAGGCTCGTCCGGCAGGCTTGCCGGCATGGCGCTGGCTCGATATTCAGTCGGCGTTCCCGCTTGTCACCTTGGCGACCAAGGAGGAATTCGTGCCACAAATGGCCGATTTCGAGAAGATTGGCGGGGTCAGTTTCCACAAAGGTTGCTATCCCGGCCAGGAAATTGTGGCGCGCACGCAATACCTCGGCAAGGTCAAGCGACACCTCTTTCGCCTGACCAGTCAACAGCCGCTGAAAGCCGGCGACGTGCTGCATTCGCCGGACAACCCGGACCAGTCCTGCGGCATGGTGATGACTGTTGCACCATCACCCGCTGGTGGCTACGAGGCGCTGGCGGTGGTTCAGAGCAATTTTGCCGACAACATCCGTCTAGGTTCACTGCAAGGACCGGTCGTCAGCGCTGCTGCGGTCAACCCGTAAAAACAGCCAAAAATGAAATGTGCCTGATCGTCGTCGGCTGGCGGGTTCACCCGGATTACCCGCTGGTTGTCGCGGCCAATCGGGATGAATTCTATGCCCGGCCAACCGCAGCACTTTCGCGCTGGCCAGACGCACCGGAGATCATAGGCGGACGGGATCTTGAAGCGGGAGGAACATGGCTGGGGATCAGCGAAGCAGGGAGATTTGCCGCCGTCACCAATGTCCGCGAACCCGGCATGGCGCCCGGCAAACTCTCGCGAGGGGCACTGACACGTCAATTCCTGTGCTCCCCCTTATCAGCCGTTGATTACGCCTCAACCATCGATGGCGCTGCTTATTCCGGCTTCAACCTGCTGATCAGTGACGACCAAACACTTGTCTATTTCTCCAATCGCGATGGCCAGGCACGCACACTCGCCCCGGGCATTTATGGACTCTCGAACCATCGGTTGGACACCCCTTGGCCCAAACTCTTGGCCGCTCGCACAAATTTCTCCAATGCGCTGACCATGCTGCCCGATGAGTCAGCTTTTTTCGACCTACTGGGCGATGCGTCCATTGTCGCTGACGAGAGCTTGCCAAGCACCGGCGTTCCGATCGAATGGGAACGATTGTTATCGGCCATCTTCGTAAAATCGGAAACCTATGGCACTCGAGCCTCAACGCTGGCATGGCAGCGTACGGACGGCGTCGTCACCGTCCATGAAAACAGCTTCGGCCCAAACGGCCAACCCCTTCAGTCTTCGGTAATTTCGACTTCCGAGTAATTCGGCACCAGATCAAACAGCTCGACGATATCAGCGTTGCGCATGCGGACGCAGCCATGCGAACTTGGCATACCCATTTCCGCAGTATCCGGACTGCCGTGAATGTAAATATAGCGCCGCATCGTGTCGACACATCCCAGCCGATTACAACCCGGCTCGCAACCGGACAGCCAAAGAATGCGCGTCAGAATCCAGTCACGACCGGGAAACGCCTCACCCAGTTCCGGCGACCAGATCTCACCAGTCGGACGGCGACGCACGAATACGGTATTTTCGGGTACCCCTGCCCCAATTTTTGCCCGAATCAGGTGTCGACCACGCGGCGTCTGATAACTTCCGGATATCTCGCCAACCCCGGCCGAAGCCGTAGACACCGGAAACTCCCGCACCGTCCTGCCCTGATCATCCAAGACAGTCATGATCTGCCGCGCTACTGAAATATGCAGCTTCATGATGTCTTTTTGCGGCGCCCCGCAAAAAATGCGGACAACAGAGCACTGCACTCATCAGCCAGCACACCGCCCTCGACGGTGGCATGATGATTCAGTCGCTCAACACCAAAGAGATCGACGACGCTGCCGTGCACCCCTGTCTTGGCATCGCGCGCGCCATAAATCACGCGACTGATGCGCGCATGCATGATTGCCCCGGCACACATCGCGCAGGGTTCCAGCGTCACGAACAATTCGCAGCCGGGCAAACGATAATTGCCAAGTACCCGTGCCGCATCACGCAATGCGGCGATTTCGGCATGTGCAGTCGGGTCGCTCTCACCGATGGGTGAGTTGAAACCACGGCCAACAATCGCGCCATTGAGGACCACGACAGCGCCGACCGGCACTTCGCCAAGGCATTCGGCTGCACGGGCCAGCGACATGGCTTCGCGCATAAAAAATTCATCGCCGAGAATGGTGGGTCCCAGCTCACTCATCGTGTGCCCATCCCCGTCATCGACAGATGAAAACGCCTACCGACCATAAATTGACCACAAAAATGTTTCAAAGGGCTACAAGTATAGCTGCCCCGATGCCCCCTGCTCTAGTTGCCTTGCAGCAACAGATGAATATCCGCCACGATGTCACTGACACTGGCCGTATCTTTGACATACAGCCGCAGTTTTCCTGCCGGGTCGAAAATATAAGCTCCCGCAGAATGGTCGATGACATAACCCAGATCACCGCTCACGGTCTTGCGTGCAGCGAAAACCCTGAACTCTTCGGTGACCGCCTTCGTTTCCGTCGTATCCCCACGCAGACCAATAAACGTCGGATAAAACCAAGGCACAAATTCTTTCAATCGATCCGCCCCATCGCGCTCCGGATCAACGGTGACAAACAAGACCTGAACCTGGGATGCATCACCACCCAGCACCTTCATGACCTCTGCAAGCTTCGCCAGCATGGTCGGGCAGACATCCGGACAGGCGGTATAACCAAAGAACACCACCACCGCCTTGCCATGAAAATCATCCAGTGTCCGCTTCTGCCCATGATGATCGGTCAGGCTCAACCAGCGGCCGAAAGTCGCGCCGGTCAGATCCGTATTGCGAAAAACCGGCTGGGCTTGATTACAAGCCAGCAACAACGCGCAAGAAAAAAGGAGAAATAGGCGACGGTTCATCGTGAAAAAACTTTCTGAACTATTTCAGGAGAACCGATTCTCAAGCTTAGTGTCGGTTCTCACAAGGGGAGGGAACAGGATGGCGAGTTGTATGCGTGTAACTCGGGCCACGAAAGTGGTGGCGCCAAAACTTGGCAGAAATTTGCATCACAACCTGCTTCCCATCGCGTGGCTCGCGGCGCCACTTTCCGCCAGCGCAGGCTACAGTTTCAACTTCCCCGAACCCGTCACCCCCATCGCGCGGGAAACACTGCATATCCATAACGAGTTCATGCTGGTCATCACGGTGCTTTTTGTCGTCGTGTTCGCCATCATGATCTACTCGATGATCAAGCATCGAAAGAGTTCAGGTCACGCGCCCGCCAAATTCACCGGTCCGACCAGCGCCCTGCAATGGTTCTGGGCACTGATTCCGTTTGCCATCCTGCTCTTCATCGATTTCATACTGATGGGCATCCCGGCTGTGCAAGCCATCATCAACATGGAAGACACCAAGACCCGTGCCGATATGGTGCTCAAGGTCACCGGGATGCAGTGGAAATGGCAGTATGAATATCCGGAAGCCGGGGTCAAATTCATCAGCGTGCTCACCACTCCTCGCGAGCAGATTGCCAACAATGAACCGAAGGGTGAAAACTACCTGCTGGAAGTCGACAAGCCTGTGGTACTTCCCGTTGGCAAAAAAATCCGCGTTTTGCTGACCTCGATTGATGTCATTCATACTTGGTGGGTGCCACAGTTCGGCGTCAAGCGGGATGCCGTACCGGGATTTTTGCGCGAAACCTGGCTATTGATCGAAAAGCCCGGCATTTATCGCGGCCAATGTGCGGAACTGTGCGGCAAGGACCATGGCTTCATGCCGGTGGTTGTTCACGCCGTTCCCGAACCGGAATATCTCGCCTGGCTGGAGACGCAAAAGGCCGAAGCCAAGGCAGCCGCCGGGGGTGCCGATCGTACTTGG
>DAOLIO010000109.1:0-9793 GCA_035328505.1 Azonexus sp. | reverse complement strand
GATTGACAAAGACTATATAAATCAATACACTGCAATTAATGCTGCGGTGCAGCACCGGTTTTCGTGGCAATCCAGTAGTCTGGCTGCGGTCTCCAGCGCTCCCTGTTACGGGCGCTTGGCCGGTGTCGTACCCCCTGTAACCGTACGCTGTCGAGGAAGCTTCTTGGCAGTGGCAACAGTGAAGGAGGTCGCATGTTTACCTCAACAGTTTTTCCCTCATCGATGTTGCGGCTTTCCGCTGCTGCGTCTTCAATGTTTCAGAAGTTTCTGATGTTTGCCGGTGTGTTTTTTGTGCTGGCCCTGGTCGGCGTGCAGAGTGGCAATCCCACCATGCTCGACGGTTTGAAGTTGCTGATGCCGGAGAGCGAAGATGTGGTGCTCGACGACGAAGCGAATGTCGACGAGGTCGATCCGACTTCCGAGGCCCTCAGTGCCCGCATGCGTACCGCGATGAATTACGTTTCGCGCCGCTATCACGTGGCACCAGATGCGCTCCAGCCCATTTTTGCCACGGCGCAGTCGGCCGGACGCCAGTTGCACCTTGATCCGCTGTTGATCATTGCGGTCATCGGTATCGAGTCGCGCTTCAATCCCTTTTCAGAAAGCGTCGTGGGCGCCAAGGGCTTGATGCAGGTCATGCCGCGCTACCACCAGGACAAATTGCCGGAAGATGCCGATCAGACCGCCTTCCTTAATCCGGTGATCAACGTTCAGGTCGGGGCCAAG
Organism: Azonexus sp.; assembly: GCA_035328505.1. Classification (GTDB taxonomy): domain Bacteria; phylum Pseudomonadota; class Gammaproteobacteria; order Burkholderiales; family Rhodocyclaceae; genus Azonexus. The sequence continues at coordinate 9,067 of DAOLIO010000109.1, read as the reverse complement.
GTCCTGCAGGAATCGATTCGCCGCAATGGCGGGCTGGAAAATGGCCTGCAGCAGTTTGGCGGGGCGATCACCGATCCGGCTCGCCGCTACGCCAACAAGGTTCTGGCCGAGAAGCAGCGCCTGGAGCAAGCCGTCCAGCACGTGCGGACGACCTGATCCAAATCCTTAGTCCGGGGCGTTGATGAAATCCATCAACTCCCGGACAAAACGCTCGCGCTGCCACTGGTGCGGCGAATGATCGGTCCCCTCATAGATGCGCAGCACGGCATTCGGGATGTTGTCAGCCACATACTGCGCTGTCGACGAATGATAAAAGTTGCTCTCGCCACCATAGACCAGCAGGGTCGGTAGCGGGATATGGGCCAGCACGTCGCGATAGTCAGCAGCCGTCAGGCTCAGCCAGCAATTGATCAGCGGTTCCGGGTTCTGCGTGCTCAGTGCGGCCCGCGAGCGTTGCCAGCCCGACGCATTCTGCAAATATTTCTCTTCCGCCCGCTTGTTCAGGCCGTGTGCGGTCAGTTTCAGCACACCCTCGGCAAAATCGTCGCGCAGCCACGAAACCAGTTCGTGGTTACGGTCGACGCCAAAATCCCCGTAAATCCCGTGTTCCCAGTCGTCGGTCGTCAGCAGTTTGGGCGACTGGTCGATCAGGCACAGCTTGCCCAGGCCATGCGTGCCGTGGTCGCGCAGGTATTGCCACAGCGTCAGCGCGCCCATTGAATGGCCGGTGGCCGTGGCATCGGCAATTTCATAGTGGTCAATCAGGTTACGCAGGTCGCGCGCCATGCGCTCAACCGTTGCCGAACCGGGGTGGGCCAGCGTGTGACCCCCGTGTCCGCGCGCGTCCCACCGATAGACGCGGTGTTTTGCATTCAATTCCGCCATGAAAGGGAACCATTCGTCGCTGCTGGACGTCCAGCCATGCAGCAGGATCAAGGGTGATCCTTCGCCGGAAATCTTGACGTGGATCTTCTCGCCATCGTCGGCCAGGAAATGCGTCATTGCTCCACTCTTTGAAATCGCAAGACCGCCAGTATAATCGCTGGCGTCAATACGGAGGAGTATGGAAATGTTCGACTGGAGAGACTACGGCAACGGCATCATCGCTTTCGACGCGGGCTATGTGCGCCCCATTCTGGCGGCGATCCACATGATCGTTGACGATGGTCGCGTTGCCTTCGTCGACACCGGCAGCAACGACTCGCTGCCCAATGTCGTGGCCGCCCTCGATAAGCTTGGACTGGGCCGCGACGCTGTCGATTACGTCATCCTCACCCACATCCACCTCGACCACGCCGGGGGGGCCGGTGCATTGATGCGCGAATTCCCGAATGCCAAACTGGTTGTCCATCCACGCGGTTCGCGCCACATGGCCGAGCCCTCCAAGCTGGTTGCCGGCGTTACCGCCGTCTATGGCAAGGACTACGTCGACACGGTTTATGGCGACATCCTGCCCATCGACGCCGACCGCATCATCGATGCGCACGAAGGGTTGACCCTGCAACTCGGCGGCCGTGAACTGCTGATGATCGATACGCCGGGACACGCCAAGCACCACATCTGCATCATTGACCGCAAGGGCGACGCCATTTTCACCGGCGACATGTTCGGCCTTTCCTACCGTGAATTCGATGTCGATGGCCGCCAGTTCATCATGCCAACCACCAGCCCGACGCAGTTCGATCCGGCTGAAATGCGCGCCTCCATCGATCGCTTGCTCGGCTATGGCCTGCAGGCCATGTACCTGACCCATTACGCACAAGTGCACGACGTGCCGGCACGCGGCGCCGACCTGCATCGCCGCCTCAACGCGCACGTCGCCATCGCCGAAGCCCATGCCCATGACGGGGAATCCCGCCACGAAGCCGCCAAGCAGGCGCTCACCGCCTATCTGCTGGCCGAACTCCGCACGCACGGCTGTACGCTGCCGGAGGCGACCATCCTCGAGATTCTTGCCACCGATCTGGAACTCAATGTGCAGGGGCTGACCTGGTGGCTGGATCACCGGGGCTGACCGCGGCCCGCCCCGGCCTGGATCGTGGCCCGGCGCCGGCCGGATTCCCGATGCCGCGGTCAACCAGAAAAAATGGCCAAAATTGAAATTTCCGTGTCGGTTTGAAGGCATCTTCGCGTTCCCCGGCAATCGACACAAGCACCGTAAAAATTGGCCGTCGTGCTGGGAACCAAAGCAGCGCAAACAGTCGAAGCTTGGTAGCAAGGATTTTCTTTAACCGTAGCCGACCCCGGGGGAAAAGCGATGACAGCAACGGTGCTGCTGGTTTCCACACGTAAAGGTGCCTGGATATTCCGCGCGGATGCCATGCGGAGTACTTGGGCGGCCGATGGGCCGCATTTTCTTGGTCACATCATCAGCCATCTGGTCCTCGATCCGCGTGATAAAAAGACCTTGCTGGCCGCCGCAAAGACCGGTCACCTGGGGCCGACCATTTTCCGCTCCCTTGATTGGGGCCGAACCTGGCAGGAAGCGGCGCAGCCACCCGCCTTTGCCAAGGCGCCCGAGGGCGAAACAGGCCGCACGGTGGATCACACCTTCTGGCTGACCCCTGCGCACAACCATGAACCCGATGTCTGGTATGCCGGCACCTCGCCGCAAGGCTTGTTCCGTTCGACGGATGGTGGCGTGACCTGGGCAGCGTTTTCGAGCATCAATGACGATCCGCAATATCGCACGTGGATGGGGAGCGAGAAGGATGGCACGCCCGATGGGCCTAAACTGCATTCCATCATCGTCGATCCGCGTGATCCCCGGCACCTGTACTTTGGCATGTCAGGCGGTGGCGTCCACGAATCACTGGACGGTGGCGAGACTTGGCGGGTCCTCATTTCGGGTATGAACGTGGTGGAGGGCTACGGTTTCGACGCCGCAAACCCCATGTTCCACGACCCCCATTGCCTGCGCATCTGCCCCAGCAACCCCGATCGCCTCTATCAGCAGAATCACTGCGGCATTTATCGCCTCGACCGACCATCGGAATCCTGGGTTCGCATTGGCAGAAACATGCCACAGGATGTCGGCGACATCGGGTTCACGATGACCGTGCACCCGCGCGACGACCAGACCGCCTGGGTATTTCCGATGGATGGCACCGCGGTCTGGCCGCGCACCAGTCCCGACGGAAAGCCGGCGGTATACGTGACGCATGACGGCGGCGACACCTGGCTGCGTCAGGATGCGGGCATGCCGCAAGAGCAGGCATGGTGGACAGTCAAAAGGCAGGCGATGTGCGGCGACAGCCACGACCCGGTCGGGCTTTATTTCGGTACGACCAGTGGTGAGCTGTGGATGAGCCGTGACGAAGGCCGGAACTGGGCATGCATTGCCCGGCATCTGCCGGAAATCTACGCGGTGGAAGCGGTCGTTCTGTAACCGGGCAGTATCATGAACGTGCTGATCCCGAGCGCCTTGCGTTCGTATACCCAAAGCAGTCAGGCCAATGCCTTGGGCTCGACGCTGAATGACGTGCTGGTCGATCTGGACAGGCAATATCCCGGCATTCGCTTTCGCATCATTGACGAGCAACAGCAAGTGCGCCGCCACATTCGTATCTTCATCAATGGCGTGACGGCGGATTCGTTGGTCCAGACGACGCAACCGGATGATGAGGTAATCATCGTGCAGGCCCTGAGTGGCGGATAGGGCAGGGCCAGCGTCTGGCTCAGGACATACTGCTTCGGGAATGATTTCGGCAGCGAGCGGTCCAACCCCTGCATTGATTTGAGCCTGCGCGATCCACAAGCAGTCATGGCGTGCGGCGTGGCTGATGGATCGCGTAGGTATACCGTCCGGCATTTTCGCCGGGCAATTGAGGTCATGGATGGTTGCTGATTCACTGTCGATTTCGCCAATCACGGTTTCCGGTCTGGCGCGAGTGTCGTCACTGGCATTTCCACTGGTGGCGACGGGGTCTGTTGCATCGAATTCAGCCAGCAGCACTAATGCTTCCAGTATTGTTACTTTGTCCAACGATGGCCAGTTGTTGTCCGCAGTGTCATCGCTTCAGCGTCAGTTGCTCGATGCGCTGCAATCCAGCACTGTCTCGACCCCCCCGGCCAGCATCAATGTACTGGCGCAAAGCGTGGTGTCTACCTTCAATAACCTGCAAGGCAACGCGGATGCCAGGAACGCTGTGTTGGTGAACAACAGGAGCACGCAGCTTTCCAGTGCTGTGCCGCTCGATGCATCGCAACTCGCCAGCCTGAGCCGTATCGGGATTGAATTGCAGCCCGCCTCAGCCACCCTCTCGTTCAACGCCGGTCTCTTCGACGCGGCGCTCGCCAACGATCCCGGAGCGACGCGTGCTGTACTGGCCAGCACCGCACAATCCTTGCTGGATACGACCTCAGGTGTTGAGCTGCAACTGGCAGGCCGGTCCTTGAAGCCAGGCAATTCAGCGCAGGTGGGTAACGTGGCGGCGGCCGCATCGGCATCGCCTGACGTCCCGCTTGCGACATTTGCCGCCACGGGTACCGACACCGTCAGTGCCGGAAGCGCAGTCGTAACCGGTGCAGCGCAGACCAATGGTGATGTCGAAGCAGCCGACTTGAGGGCGGCAACGGCGCGGACTGCCTTGCAGAACATGCTATCAGACCCCGCATTGCAGGTTTTGCGCAACATTCTTGACCCGTTCTTCCCGGCATTGGTGGCGGCAACGCGCATTAGCGAAATGAGCGCGGTGATCCCGATCATCGATCCGAATGCCTTCGCCCCCGATCTGCCGGTACAGGTTTCGGCAGTGCCGCCGTCGCGCGCCATTGGATACTACAAGGACGCGTCCGTCGGTTCGTAGCGGGTGGCAAATCCGCGGTGCCATGCCTGCATACCCTTGTTTCCCCGCCCAGCGCAGGCTGTGAACACCAGCCTGGCTATCTAGCTTTCCCGCCAGGGCAATGGCGGCGCAGTCAGACGTGGGCCGGGATGATCGCTGATCTTGCCAAAGCGGGGGTCGCCACTTTCCCACTGGCTTTGCGCTTCAATGATGGTGGTCTTGCTAAAGCTGACGAAATTCCACCACATCAGAACCGGCTGTTCGAAAGGCTGGCCGCCAAGCACCAGGACTTTGGTTCCGGCAGCCAGTTTCAGGCTCAGGTGGCGCCGGCCGTTCCCGAGGTAGGCGAACTGGTCTATCTGGAAGCCTTCCTCATCGATGCTGACTTCCCCTTCCAGCGGTAGCAGTCCGTATTCGAATGTCGGATCCAGGGTCAGCGTGATGTCGCTCGCGGCGTCGCTGCGAATGTCCATGCCCAAGAGCGGCGAAAACAGGCGGGTGGGGGCAGTATGGTGGTCGTAGGTGCCGGCCAGTAGCGTGACGTGGGCGCCATTGGTCTGCCATTGGGGCAGATCGGGATAGTGGGCGAAATCCGGGGCGCATTCCTCCTGGTCGGGCGGAAGGGCGATCCAAAGTTGTGCTGCGTGCAGGCGCTGTCCGTCGCTGACGGAGTCTTCGGTATGAACGATGCCGCGGCCGGCGGTCATCAGATTGACCTGGCCGGGCCGGATGAGCTGTGTGTTGCCAAGGCTGTCGCGATGCAGGACTTCACCGTCGATCAGCCAGGTGAAGGTTTGCAGGCCGATGTGCGGGTGGGCGCCCACATGCATGCCCTTGCCCGGCGCGAAACTGATCGGGCCGGCGTGATCGAGAAAGCACCAGGCGCCGACCATGCGTTGCTGGCGCGTCGGCAGTGTGCGGCGAACCAGCATGCCATCGCCGAGATCGGCGCTGCGAGCTTCAATACGGACGACAGGGCTCATGGTTATCTCCTCGGGATGTCATGTTTGCAGCGTGATGGGCTGTTGACGGCAATGCAAGGCGCCTTGATCGGTCATGCGCCATGGCGTGAGGTCTGATCTTGAGGGGCTTCATCGATCGATGCGAAACAACTCTGGTTGCGACCGGCGTTCTTGGCCTCATAGAGTGCCTGGTCGGCGCGGCGCAGCAACGCGTCAATATTGCGGTCGCATGGTGACAGTTCAGCGACGCCGAGCGAGGCGGTGATCTGGATGCGCTGGCCGTCCGGCGTGCAGATGTCGATGTGGCTGATCTCCTCACGCAGCCGTTCGGCGGCTTCCAGCGCCTCATGCGCCGACAGGTGGGGGAACAGGATGGCGAATTCCTCGCCGCCATAGCGGCCGATCAGATCGGAGTCGCGTAAAACCTCCAGGCATTTCGCGGCCATGACCCGCAGGAGTTGATCGCCCGCCTCATGACCGTGGCTGTCATTGACGGTCTTGAAGTGATCGAGATCGAGCATCGCCACGGAAAATGGATTGTTGTACCGGCGCGCGCGCGCCAGCTCGAGTTCAGCTTGTTCAATGAAATAGCGGCGGTTGGCCAGCCCGGTCAGGTAGTCGCGATGGGCTTCTTCTTCCAATTGCCGGGCCAGTGCTTTCTGGGCGGTGATGTCCTGGATGACGCCGATGAAATGGCTGATCTCATTCTCTGCCCCGAGTACCGGCGCAATGGAGGCCATCTGGATGAATTCAGTGCGGTCCTTGCGCTGGTTGACGAGCTCTCCGTGCCAGGCTCGGCCTTGGTTGAGGGCGGTCCACATCTCGATAAAGGTTTCCGGCGGGGTTTTTCCGGAGGCGAGGATGCGTGGATTCCTGCCGGTGACCTCGGTCGCCGAGTAGCCGGTCAGACGACTGAAGGAAGGATTGACCTGAATGATGTTGGCCTGGGCATCGGTAATCATGATGCCTTCGAGCGCGTTGTCGAATACGCTGGCGGCCAGGCGCAATTCTTCTTCATGCTTGTGCAGGGCGGCCTGCAGCTGATTGTAGCCGGCGATCAGGGCGCCGATTTCGTCATTGCGTTCGCTCGGCAACGGGGCGAGTTTTGCCGTATCCCGGCTCATGGCGTGCAGGCGGGCCGTGGCCTGGCGCAGCGGACGGACCACGCTGTTGGCGAGGAAAGCGGCGACGATGGCGAGAATGCTGCCAATGATGGCGAGCAGGCCGAGGTGATGCAGCGCCTTTTCCTTGACCGCGGCGTCGATATCGTCGATGAAAGTGCCCGTGCCGATGACCCAGTTCCAGGGGGCGAATTTCTCGACAAAGGATAGTTTCGGGTAGCGTTCCCGGGTGAGTCCGCTGGCTGTCAGCCGCGGCCACTCATAGGTCAGAAAGCCGCTACCCGCGGCGTTGGCCAGTTGGTTCGCTGCGATGACCAGCGCGGGCTTTTGGTTATTCGGTTGCAGCGAGCCGTTGGCGTCTGCGCCGGCCTGCATGGCAGAAATATTCGGCATCTGTGGAACGTCGAGTCGCTGGCCGTCGAGTTCGGGCTGGGTGGCATGCATGATCATGACCGGCTTGTCCGCATCCTGAATCCAGAAATATTCGCCCCCGCCGTAGCGCATGGCACGAATGCTTTGCAACGCCGCCGCCTTGGCGTCGGCATCACTCATCTGGCCGGACTGGCCGAGCTGATAGTAATGGCGCGCGCTGCTGACGGCCAGTTCGACGAGCTGGCGTGTCTTGAGCTTTTTCTCGGCGAGCAGCGTCTCGCGTTCGCTCGTGACATAAAGAATACCGGTCAGGAGCAGGGAAAAGACAAAAAGTCCAACCATGCCCCAGATACGGCTATGGACGCTCATAGGCATCTAGCCGACTCTCCCGTGTTGTCGTTTTAGCCATCATAACGCTGAGCGCGGGTGCTGTGGGCAAGAGTGCACACGTCCACGGTCAACCGGGAAAAATCGCCGAATTTGAAATGTGGTCGGACCGCTGTGTGCCGCCCGCGTCAGGCCTTGCCGGAGCGTTTGCCGGACCACCCGAGCAAGCCCGCGCCCAGCATCATCGCCAGTGCCGGCCCGTTTCCGAAGCGGACGTAGGGCGTCGCTCCTTCGAAGGAGCGGACTTCTCCGTGCAGGACGCCGGTCTCGAAGGCGGGCAGGGAGGCGCTGACATGGCCGTGTGCGTCGATGATCGCGGTCATGCCGGTATTGGTGGCGCGCAACATCGGCCGGCCGGTTTCGGCGGCGCGCATCTGGGCGATCTGCAAATGCTGCGGCTGGGCCAGCGAATGGCCGAACCAGGCGGTATTCGACAGGTTGGCCAGGATGCCGGCCTGGGGCAGGGCGCGAATGACCTCTTCACCGAACACGTCTTCGTAGCAAATGTTGGCGGCCACGTGCTGGCCGGCGACGGCCAGCGGTGTCTGGATTTCCGGCCCCCGCGTGAAGGAGGACATGGGAATGTGGGCGTAGGCCATGAACCAGGCGAAGCCGGCCGGGATGAATTCGCCGTAGGGCACGAGATGGTTCTTGCTGTAAACCTGTAGCGGCGAAGTGCCCACGCTGACGGCGCTGTTGTAGTAATGCTCGCCATCGCCGGTCAGCGTGCCGAAAATGATGTCGCCACGCTGCCGTTTGGCCAGGGCTTTCAGGTCATCGAGGAATTCGGCGGGAATCTGATCGATAAATACGGGGATGGCTGTTTCCGGCAGCACGGTGAGTTGCGCCGGATTTTGCGTGATCAGTTCGCGGTAAAGGTCGAGCGTGCGGAAGAACGCTTCTGGCCGGAACTTCATTTCCTGTGGAACGTTGCCCTGAACCAGCGCGACGTGGATGGGGTCGCCAACTGGCGTGGTCCAGGCAATTTGCTGCAGGCCAAACCCACTGGCAGCCAGCAGTGCGGCAAATGGCAAACCGATTTGCCAGCGGACCAGCAGGGCGCCGCTCAGTGCTACCAGCAGTGACAGGCCATGCACGCCGATCAGTGGCGCAAAGCCGGCCAGCGGGCTGGGGGCGGCCTGCGAATATCCCACGGTCAACCAGGGGAAACCGGTGAAAATCCAGCTTTTTGTCCAGTCGACCGCAGCGATCAGCGCCGCGAAAAGGAGCGCCTGCCGCCACAGTGCGTCAGGCTGCCAGCGTTTGAACAGATGGCTGGCGATCATCGGAAACAGCGCCATCACCGTGCAGAACAGGAAGGCGGCCGGCCCGGCCAGCCACCACGGCATGCCGCCAAAAACCGAGAGGCTGACATAAACCCAGGAGACGCCGGTCAGGAAGAAGCCAAGGCCAAAACTGAGGCCGGTAAGCGTGGCCT
>DAOLIO010000108.1:0-9838 GCA_035328505.1 Azonexus sp. | reverse complement strand
CCTTCCTCGGCGCTGGCGTGTGGGGCTTCCTGCACACCCTGGCTCCGGTCAACTACTACACCCACGGCACGCAGATCACTGCCGCTCACGGTCACATGGCTTTCTATGGCGCCTACGCCATGGTCAACCTGATGATGATCTCGTACGCCATGCCCATCCTGCGCGGCCGTGCTGCCAACAGCAACAAGTCGCAAGTGCTGGAAATGTGGTCGTTCTGGCTGATGACCGTCGCCATGGTCTTCATCACGCTGTTCCTCACCGCCGCCGGCATCCTGCAAGTCTGGCTGCAACGCGTCTCCGATTCTCCGCTGCCCTTCATGGTCGCGCAGGAAAAGATCGCGCTGTTCTATTGGATGCGCGAATGGGCCGGCGTTGCCTTCCTGATTGGTCTCGTTATCTACATCACCAGCTTCTTTGTGGGTGGCGACGAAGAGAAGGCTGCCTGATCGGTTTTCGTTGAAGTAACAAGCAAAAGGCGCGGTTTACAGAAACCGCGCCTTTTTTATGGGTGCTGATTCAATTTTGAAATTTGGCCTGTTTTTCGGGTTGACCGTAGCAAGCATCAACAAACCTGGATTTTGGCCTTACTCATAATGCGACCACAATCTGAGCACCTTGACCGTCTTATCTGCCTCAATCACCTGATAGACCAGACGGTGCTGAATATTGATGCGCCGCGAATAAGCCCCGGCCAGATCGCCAATCAGCTTTTCGTAGGTTGGTGGATTCTGGAACGGATTCTCAGCCAAAATCGCCAACAAGGACTTGGCCTTTTCTTTCAGCCCGGCAGCAACCAGCTTTTCCGCATCCTTTTGCGCATGCTTCGTATAGACGAGTTGCCAACTCACCAATCAAGCTCCTTGGCACACTCATCGACCGGCGTCGACAAGCCTTCACGAATCGACTCTCGCATGCCGGGAACAGACAGGAGATACATGGTTTCCTGAATGGCAGCCCAGTCGTCGGCAGAGACCAGCACGGCGTTGTGGCGTTTTCCGGTGATCACAACCGGTTGGTGGTTTACCGATGCTTCATCGATCAACCGATAAAGGCTGGCCCGTGCTTCGCTTGCGGTGATTGTCGTCATGGTGAACTCCTGCAGAAGCACTAGCGTACGATTTATCGTACGCTACGTCAATCGACTGACATCGGAGTTACCGAGTGACTTCATGGTGGTACGACGCGGAACAATAGGTGTCAGCCCCCTACTATCACCTTTGGGTGACATGTGAAGAGAGGATCAATCCTTCTTGAGACCACTTCCGTAAGACATAGTGATAGAACTCTTCGTTGCGAACTGATCCGCAGATTGGCACGAGTTCTTTACCAGTAGTGGTAAGTAAGGCATGACCGGTTTTGATTTGATTTTTCTCGTCAGCAGGAAACTCAATTAAGGTTGGTCGTCCGTAATAGAAAACATGCGAGTATTTGCCAAACCCCATTCTGGCGTACCCGCCCAACGCTTCAAATGAGATTAGGCCGATGGCATCCAAATGCTTCAAGACATCGAAGTTGATTCCTTGTTTGGCGTAGACCTCATTGTCAATTTCGTAAATCAGCGGCGACACTTCGCCAAGAATCCAAACGAACTGGCAAAATTTTGTAAAGATGGCTGCATCTTTCTTGTCAATAGACGAGACGAAGTCGACTGTTCGTTTTGAGAAAGCCCCAGGAGCGGTTGCTTCGCCAGAAAGCAGTCTTGCCCAAAGCGACTGCATTTCTTTGTCGGAAACGGTGTCGCATTGCTTGAAGAAATGTGCTACCCAATCTTCATCAAGATTCTGTACGTTTGCGTTTTCAGGTAAAGCAGCTGCGGCCTGCGCAGTGATTTGCTCTATGTTCTCTTGCTTTCGTGCTTCCTGATGCACAAGTCTTTCGACCGCCCGATGCTCGATCTCGCTTAATTCAAGACGAGCGAGTGCCTTGATCTTGTCTGCATCGGCTTCTGCGCGAGCCTTGCGCTTTATATGAACTGGCTCGTAAATGATACCGACCGCGTTGCACACCTTCTCAACGAGAACCGTTGCCGGTTTGGAGAGGTCACCAAGGTTAATCAACGATCCACCTTCAGACATTCATGCCTCCTGAAACCCAACGAGAAGTGGACGGCCCAGGCGCCGCATTTTCTGGGAATGCGCCGTCTATCCCCACAAAGGGATCAGGCGAAAGAGCTTGTCCAGCATTCATTAGCGGCTACTCGCAAATTATCTTGGGCCATATCCATCAAGCAAGCGGCGCATTGAAAAGAGACTGCCAGCATACCATACGCATGAGAACGACCTTCAATTTTGGATCTTTCCCCCGGTTGACCGCTGAAATCGCTTTTTGCTGGCAAGACTGAACCAAGAGTCAGTCTTCAATTTCCATTCCGCCTCACATCACGCCGCTTTCCGCCAAACGCTAGCCAGCCATGGCTGCTGTTCGCGCGGCAAACCGGTTGGCCGATAGTAGTGTTCCAGTTCAATGAAACTGGCATCAGTCAGGCGACAGCGCCAGGTTTCGAGATCGTGATAGGCCCCGTAGCGGCCGCCGTTCCAGCCTTCGATGTTGGGGCCATGCGGGTTGGAGCAGAACAGGACGCCGCCGGGTTTTAGCGTGGTGTGGAGTTGGCGCAGGACGCGGGGGAGTTCGCGGCTGGGAATGTGGAACAGCGAGGCGTTGGCGAAGATGCCGTCGAAGTGCTCGTCAGGCAATTCCAGCCTGAGAAAATCCTGGTGCCAGACTTCGCAGCCGGCATCGGTGCGCGCCATGTGGGCGAAGGATTCGGCGCCGTCGAGGCCGATGGCGCAGTGGCCAAGCCGGCTAAAGGTGGCGAGGTCGCGCCCCGGCCCGCAGCCGAAATCGAGGATGGTGAATGGCGGCTGACCGACGATATGCCGCAACAGCGCGTCGATGTTCTGGCTGACATCGTGATCGCGCGTGCCGGCCCGAAAATCCTCGGCACGCTGGTTGTAATAGGCCAGTGTCAGGCCGGATATCTCGTCGAGGTTATATTCTGTGTCGTTCATGCGCATTCTTCCCGGCGTGGCGGGGCAAGGCTGTTTCGCCGAACCCGAGGTTCGTTTCCAATCAGCCAAGCTTGCTGCATCGCGCACAGCCAGCGCAAGTGCGAAATTTGCCGACCCCACCGTAAATGACGGGGAACTGACGACCCGGCCAGCGGTCCGCTTTAGTGTCTCCACCGAAAATGTGCGTATGCCTGCCCTGACCATCTCCTCCGTTGATTCCGCCGATGCCATCCCGCGCGAGGCGTGGACGCGCCTCTGCCCGTCGGGAGATCCTTTTCTCAACGCCGACTTTCTGGCGATCATCGAACGCCATGGCGCCGCCGGGCCGGACTGGGGTTGGGTGGCGTGTCATCTGACGGCGACCGATGAACTGGATGTCATCGTCGGCATCCTGCCGCTTTACGTCCGCTTCAACTCGCATGGCGACTTTATCCACGACTGGTCGTGGGCATCGGTGTACCAGCAACTCGGGCACGCCTACTTCCCGAAACTGTTGAGCGGCCTGCCGCATACGCCGGCCACCGGGCCGCGCCTGCTGGTGGCTGAAGGCACGAATGCGCCGGCGATTCGCCGCGCCCTGATCGACGGTGCGCAGGCGGTAGCCAGCGGGCACAACATGTCGTCGTGGCACGTCGCGTTCCCGAATAAGGATGACCGGAAAGCGCTGCAGGCGGCGGGGATGCTGATCAGCCATAACGTCCAGTTTCAGTGGCTCAACAACGGTTGTGGCGACTTTGACGGTTATCTGGCGACCTTTGCCGCTGAAAAGCGGCGCAAGGTGCGGGCCGAGCAGCGCAAGGTGGCTGCCAGCGGCCTGAGCATCGAGGTCTGCCACGGTGACGAAATCGATCCCGCCGAGTGGCCGGCGCTGCATGCGCTCTACGCGTCGACCTTTGAGAAATTCAATAACCTTGCCGTGTTTTCGGCTGCCTGCTTTGCCGATCTGGCGCAGGCACTGGGCCGGCGGATGGTGGTTTTTATCGCCCGCGATGGTCGCCAGCCGGTGGCCGTATCGCTCTGTTTCCGCAGCGATGACACGCTGTATGGCCGTTACTGGGGCTGTAGCGGGAACTATCACAGCCTGCATTTCGAGCTCTGTTTCTATCAGGGCATCGCCTACTGCCTGCGGGAAGGCCTGCAACGCTTCGAGCCGGGGGCCGGTGGAGAACACAAGGTGGCGCGCGGGTTTACGCCAACCGTGGTGAATTCCGCCCACTGGATCGCCGACCCGGCCATGCGCAAGTTGATCGGCCGGCATCTGGAAGTTCAGGGTGGCGCGGTGGCCACCTATCGCGATGAGGCGGCGGCGCATCTGCCCTTCCGATGCGAGGCTTAGGCTTCTTCCCCATTTTTGGGGCATATCAATTTGTCCCGGCCACCGCCCCGCTACCATGCAGGCCATGACCACCGTTGCCCTCACGCCAACCGCGCACAGCCCAAAACGCCTGCCCGGCGACCTCGCCATCTGGTTTTTCATCCTGGCTGAAATGCTGGCCTTCGCGGTGTTTTTTTCCGCCTACGCCTTCGCCCGGGCCAGACATGCCGAGATGTTCAACCTCTACCAGCAAACGCTGGATCGAAACCTGGGCGCGCTGAACACCGTGCTGCTGATTACCGGCTCGTGGTTTGTCGTTCTCGCCGTGCAGGCCGCGCATCGCGACGATCAGAAGTCCATCTCGCGCAACCTCCTGTTCGGCTTTCTCTGTGGCGGCGGCTTTCTGATCGTCAAAATCATTGAATACTCGGCCAAGTTCGGCGCCGGCATCTCGATGTCGACCAACACGTTTTACATGTTCTACATCTCGCTGACCTTCTTCCATTTCATGCACGTCATCCTCGGCATGGTGATTCTGGCCGTACTCTGGAAACAGTCGCGAAACGGCCTGTACGGCACCCATAATGCGAATGGTCTGGAAAGCGGCGCGGCTTACTGGCACATGGTCGATCTGCTGTGGATCGTGCTTTTCCCACTCGTTTATGTGATGCGCTGATGATCAATACCCTGAAAAACCCGGCCCATCGTGCCTGGCTCGTCCTGATGATCGCCACCTGCATTACCTGGACTCTTGGTGAAGTCGGCGCCGCGGGCACCTGGGCCATCGTCGCCATGCTGGCCATTGCCTTCGTCAAGGGACGGCTGGTGATTCTCGATTTCATGGAGCTGCGCGAGGCGCCGACGATGTGGCGCGTGTTGCTCGAAGGCTGGCTGATCCTCGTCTCCAGCCTGATTCTGCTTGCTTACTGGATGTCGCTTAAATGACCGAACTGCCTTTCTACGAACCCACCGGCAACGAAATTTCGCTGTTCGAGCATGCGTTTCACCAGCGCCTGCCACTGCTGATCAAAGGCCCGACCGGCTGCGGCAAGACGCGCTTCGTCTCGCATATGGCGGCGCGCCTGAAGCTGCCGCTCTACACCGTCGCCTGCCATGACGACCTGACCGCTGCCGATCTGGTCGGCCGCCACCTGATTTCCGACAAGGGCACCTACTGGTCGGATGGCCCGCTCACCCGCGCCGTGCGCGAAGGCGGCATCTGCTACCTGGATGAAGTGGTCGAGGCACGCAAGGACACCACCGTCGTGCTGCACCCGCTGGCCGACGACCGTCGCATCCTGCCGATCGACCGCACCGGCGAAATCCTCGAAGCGCCGGCCAATTTCATGCTGGTTGTTTCGTACAACCCGGGGTACCAGAATCTGCTCAAGGGCCTGAAACCCTCCACCCGCCAGCGTTTCGTCTCGATGCGCTTCGATTTCCCCGGCGCCGAGCGCGAAATCTCCATCCTGATCGGTGAAACCGGCTGCGATGCCGATCTGGCCAAGCGTCTGGTCGGCATCGCCAAAGCCTTCCGCGCCCTCAAGGACCGCGATCTGGAAGAAGTGGCCAGCACCCGCCTGCTGGTCTATGCCGCGACGCTGATCAAGTCCGGCTTCGATGTCTCCGCCGCCTGTCGTGCCGCACTGGTCGAAAGCCTGACCGACGACGAGGAGACGGTCGAGGCGCTGATGGAAATCGTCAATGCCACATTCGGACGATAATTTCGGCTTCGAGGAAGAAAAGGCCGGGCAAAACCTGGCCGTCCTCGCCGAAGCGCTCTATCTGGTCAACCTGCTGGTTTTGCCCGGCATCACCTTCCTGCTACTGGTCGGCCTGTGGTTCAAATTCAAGGACAGCGCGCCGCCGCTGGCCCGCCAGCACCTGAAGCAAACCACCTTCGTCAGCCTGATCGGCGGGCTGCTGATCGTCACACTCTCCGGGCTGATCCTGGGTCTCGGTGGCCTCGATTGGGAATGGACCTGGGTAACGCTGATCCTTTACTTCACCTGCATTCACTCGACGCTGGTGCTGTTCGGCATGTATGCGCTGATCAAGGCCATGAATGGACAGATGTGGCGCTTCCCGCTGATCGGTCCCGCGGTCGACGGCAAAAAACCGTGAAAATTGAAAAGCTGCAGCGTTATCGTCTGGTCGCGCAGATCGGATTTTTCACGCTGTTCACCGTCACGCCCATCTTCGATCTCTTCCGCTACGACCTGACCGAGCGCCACGCCTATTTTCTGACTTACCCGTGGCATCTCGGCATCGATGAGCTGATCGCCGGCACGGGTGATTCACGCACCGCAGTGCTCAATATCATTCTCTACCTGTTTTTACCGGTGCTGGGCACCGGCGCGCTGATCATCGGCGTTGCGTGGAAATGGGGCCGGCTCTATTGCGGCTGGTTATGCCCGCATTTTTCGGTGGTCGAAACGATCAACCGGCTGATGCTGATCGCCAGCGGCAAGCATTCCGTCTGGGACAAGAAACATACCCCGCCGTGGGAACCGGACGGCACGCCCGCCAAACGCGACAAGCGGTACTGGCTGCTCGTCGTCCCCGCCGTCATCGGTTTTGCCTTCGCGTGGGCGGTGGTTGGCCTGACGTACCTGATGCCGCCATTTCAAGTTTACAGTGGTCTACTGAGCTTTACGCTCTACCCCAAGGAAGTCATCTTCCTGACGGCTGCAACCACGGTTCTGAGCCTAGAATTCCTCTTTGCCCGCCACCTCTTCTGCCGCTACGGCTGCGCCATCGGCATCTTCCAGAGCTTCGCGTGGATCGTGAATAAAAAGGCGATGGTGGTCGGCTTTGACCGCAAACGCCTGACCGACTGCGCCAGTTGCCTTCACGGCGCCAACAGCGCCTGCGACGCCGTCTGCCCGATGCGCCTGAAGCCACGCAACGTCAAACGCTGGATGTTCGCCTGCACCCAATGCGGCCAGTGCCTGTCCGCCTGCAACACGGTCAACCGCGACAATCCGAGCGGCCCGCTGCTGCGCTGGGTCAGGAACGATGATGCCCGGCGCAACGAGGCCGGTTTTTCAGCCTTATCAAATACAGACGAAGACGCCGGGGCCAAACTGTAATCATGGAAGAATTCATCGGCAAACTCTGGCACAACTGGGTTACCAGGACCGCTGCCGGCCATTACCCGGACGCTGCGGTGACGCTGGCCGACGTCGAAAAAACGGCCGGCATCCTGTTCCGCGCCTTCGGTGGGGATCCCGGCCTCAAGGTGGCTGCCGCCACCGTCGAAGCGCACGGCGCCCGCCGCCGCTGGATGCAGCGACTGGCCGGCACAAACGAACGCATCGCTCAGGGCCGGCGCGATGCCGAAACCCTGCGCCTGCCCCCCGAAATCGCCGCCTTCCCGGAAAAATCACTGAACCGCGACCTCTATCTCTGGCTGGCCGCCCTGGCCGCCAGCGACGTGGCACCGACGCAGCCATGGTTCGTCCGTAATCAGCTCGCCAGCCGAACGGCACTGGAACGCTACCCCGGCCTGAACCAGCGCTACCGCCGGCTGGTCGCCGCGCATCTGGCTGGCCGCATCGACCCCGACACCCTGCAAGCGGACGAAGCGGCGCAGGAACATGCCATTCGCCAGGCCCTGCAGCAACCGGGTTCGGTCACTGCCCTGCCGCCGCTCAACACCGTCAAGTCGACGCCGCCGCAACCGGTGCTGCTGTGGCTGATTGGCGCCGACACGATAGACAACGGTGTCAAGCTCGCCGACCCGAATGAAACGCTTCCCCGCGAAGGCAGCGGCGGCAACACTGAAAACGCCAAGGAAGCGCACAAGGCCGAGCAGGTCGAGACACCGGACAACAAGAATCCGATGCTGGCCATGTTCCGCGCCGAGAGCCTGCCAACCTGGGCCGAATACGTCCGGGTCAATCGCGCCTACGATGACAACGAAGACCCGAATGCCAGCGATGCGGCGCGTGACCTCGACAAGCTGTCGCTGACTCGCGATGGCGAAACGGCCAAGTCGCGCGTCAAGTTCGACCTGGATCTGCCCTCCGCCGCTGAAGATGACACACCGATCGGCCCCGGCATTTCGCAGCCGGAATGGGATTACCGCAAAAATGTCATGCAGCCGGCCCATTGCCTGATCGTACCGATGATTGCCCGCGATGCCGGACAAGCCGCATTGCCACCCGAGCTCGCCGCCACCGCCAGAAAGCTGCGCGGCCAGTTCGCCGCCCTCGCCCCGCAGCGCCGCTGGCTCAAAGGCCAGCCGGACGGCCCGGAACTGGATGTCGATTCCTGCGTGCGCAACCATGCTGACCGCGCCTCCGGCCATACGCCGGAAGCCGGCGGCTATCTCGCCCAAGCCCGTTGCGAGCGCGACCTTGCTTGCCTGTTGCTGGCCGACCTGTCGATGTCCACCGATGCGCCAATTTCCGATTCACACCGCATCGTCGATGTCATCCGCGATTCGCTGTTACTCTTCTCCGAGGCGTTGACCGCGACGGGTGACCGCTTTGGCATCTACGGCTTTTCGTCCTTGCGCCGCCAGAATATCCGTTTTCATTTGCTGAAAGACTTCAACGGAAAATACGATGCCGCCGCGCGCGCCCGCATCCTGGCCATCAAGCCCGGTTTCTACACACGTATGGGCGCCGCCATCCGCCAGTCAGCGAGCATTCTGGCCGAGCAGCCTGCCAGCCGTCGTTTGTTGCTGATCATTACCGACGGCAAGCCAAATGATCTTGACATCTATGATTCCCGCTACGGTATCGAAGACACGCGGATGGCCGTTCACGAGGCACGGCGGCTGGGTCTCACGCCCTTCTGCGTCACCATCGACAGTGAAGCCGGCGCCTACCTGCCCTATCTTTTCGGCCCGGCCGGCTTCTGCGTCATCCGCAAACCTGAGGAGTTGCCGAGCCGTCTGCCCCTTCTTTACGTGCAACTGACCCGTCAGTAAGTAGTCCGGAATACGTATTGTTAAAGCGTCCCCTAGGTGCCAACATAAACCATCATCCAGCGAGTATCAGCACACCATGCAAGGCAGTCACCCGATCAATATCGAAGCCCTTCTCAGCCACGTCCCGCTGTTCAATGGACTGGATCCGGAAGAAATCGCCCGTTTCGCCCGGGGCACGCGCGAAGTTCATCTCAGCAAAGGTGAAATTCTCTTTCACAAGGGCGATCCGTGTAACGGCTTTCACCTACTGGTGTATGGCCAGATAAAGCTGGCCTTCAACTCGTCACAGGGCAACGAAAAGGTGGTCGAGATCGTCAGTCAGGGGCAAAGCTTCGGTGAGGCGGTGATGTTCATGGAAAAGCCTTACATCATTTACGCCCAGGCCCTGACCGACTGCCTGCTGCTGCACATCTCGAAGACCGTTGTGTTTGATGACATGCAACGAAACCACAAACTGTGTCACAAAATGCTGGCCAGCATGGCCATGCGCCTGCATCAACTGATCAATGATGTCGAATCCTATTCCCTGCACTCCGGCAAACAGCGGATCATCGGCTACATGCTGCGTGAATTGCC
>DAOLIO010000107.1:0-9870 GCA_035328505.1 Azonexus sp. | reverse complement strand
ATCGTTACGCCGCCGTTTGCGGCGTAAATTTGGAAAATCGCCATGAAATTGATGCCTGTCTGCGCAATCATCATGAGAGCTGGGCGGAGGACAAGGCACGTGAATCGCTGCGCGGTTTGTTGATCCTGCGCATCAAGCTGGAAGCCGAGATGGTCGACGTTGGCCTTTCACCCAGAGCGCTGGTAGCGCCGTCAGCCAGCGAGGCAAACGACTAGCGAACACCGATGGCAGTAACCGGGCAAGGTGCGACACAGGCGCCGCAACCTGTACATTTTTCGGCATCGATTTCGGGCCAGGGGCTGCCGCCAATGCGCGGAATGAAACGGATGGCGCGGGTATCGCAAAAGTCGCCACAGACACGACACTCGACCCCGTGTCGGGGCAGGCATTGCTCACCGATGGTGGCTTTGTAAGGCCAGGCCACCTGTTCGGGCGTCAGGCGGGTCAAGGCCGTGGTTTGGCACGCCGATGCACAGTCGCCACAGAAGGTACACTCGCCCTGACTAAAATCTACCGTCGGGTAGCCGCCGTCGCCAATGATCAGAATCCGCTGCGGGCAGGTTGTGATGCAGTCATTGCAGCGCGTGCACTGGTCAATGAACAGCGCTTCCTGCAGCGCCCAAGGCGGCCGGAGTTCGGCCTTGGGGCGTGGTCGACCGTGAAAGAACGCGCGTCGGGAGAGGTCGACCATGGATGTGCTATTTCTTGCCGGCCTTCATCTTCTCGATGCCGCTACGCAGCATCTGGTCGATTTCGGAACCTGGCTCAACCTGTTCCAGAAGAGGTTCCCAGTAGCGGAGTCCCTTCTTGTTGTCACCGGCCTCCATGGCGGCAGCGCCAGCCAGGAACATGCTGTGGGCATGGTTTGGATCCACTTTCAGCGCCTGCTCGACCAACTGAAGTGCCTTGCCGGAAATCCCCTTGCCGCTGGCCATGGCAACCGTCTCAGCGTAGCTGGCCAACTGGTCAGGATCATCGCTAATGATTTTCTCGGCCTTGCCATAGGCCTGAACGGCCTCGTCGTATCGACCCAATGACTTATAGGAGCGGGCAAGCATCAGCCAGCCCTGCATGTCGTCCGGATTGTCTTTCAATTTTGCGGCCAGGCTGGCGACCATTTGATTGATCTTTTCGGGCGTCATCTGTTCCTGCGCGACCGTTTGCATAGGATCAAGGGCTTTCATGTTGCCCAGGATGCCATAGCCAAGCAGCCCGAGAATGGGCAGCAGGACCAGGAGGGCGACAGCCATCTTGCGACTGGGGCCCTGAACGACTGGTGCGCCAGCATCAGCGGCGGGATCGACTTCTTCAAGCAGGCGGCGCTGCAGCTCATGTCTGGACTGGTCGAAATCCGCTTCGGCGAGGGTACCTTCAGCCTTTTCACGGCTGAGCTCGGCAAGTTGGTCGCGGAAGATGGCAAGATTGGTTTCCTTGCGCGCAGCCTTGACGTTAGGGGCGCGCAAACCAAGCCACAACGGTGGCAGGATAAAGGCGGCAACCACCACGATCAACAGGGTGGCAAAGATGGCGAACTGGTTCATTTCTGGTCAATTTCCTTGAGCAGCGCGTCGGCGCGGCTGGATTCGTCAGCCGACAGCGGCTTGTCTTCGGCATTGATACGCGTCGTCCGGCGACGCAGGTAGCGCTGCAGCGCGAACAGGCCGAGTACCATCAGGCCGAGTGGCCCGCCCCAGAGCAGCAGGGTGATGCCTTTGACGGGGGGGCGGTAGAGGACAAAGTCGCCATAGCGGGCGACCATGAAGTCGACGATTTCCTTGTCGGACTTGCCTTCCTTGATCATGCCGCGAATTTCACGGCGCAGATCCTGCGCCAGTTCGGCGTTGGAGTCCGCGATGGTCTGGTTCTGGCAGACCAGGCAGCGCAATTCTTCTGAAAGTCCCTGCAGACGTTTTTCGGCGACCGGATCGGTGGCAATGGCCGCTTCACTGGCGGCATCGGCGATTGCTGCGGTCGACTGGAAAAAAGAGCCAAAAACGAAAATTGCTAACAGTAGGTAACGCTTCATTTGTTCAACTCGGCGAGCAGCGGCATGATTTTTTGGCTGAGCACGTCAGGCGAAATCGGACCCGTATGCTTCATGCGGATCGTGCCGGTCTTGTCGATGATGTAGGTTTCCGGCACACCGTAGACGCCATAGTCGATACCGACGCGGCCGTCGAGATCCATGACGGTCAAGGTGTAAGGGTTGCCATGCTGTGCCAGCCATTGATTGGCGCGCTCGAAAGCCAGCTTCTTTTCTGCGTCGGCCGACATCTTGCTCATGTCAAAACCGCCGTCACCACGGACTTCCTTGTAATTCAGGCCAATCAGCGGTACGTCGACTTTCCGGGAGAACTCGACCAGCACGGGATGTTCCTGGCGGCAGGAGACGCACCATGAAGACCAGACGTTGAGCAACCAGACCTTGCCCTGCATGTCCTTGGGGCCGAGCGTTTTGTCCGGCGTGGACAGGATATTCAGATTGAAGGCGGGGGCAGGCTTGTTGACCAGGGGCGAAGGAACGTCACGCGGGTTGAGGTTCAGCCCGATGGCGAGCAGGACAACGAGGGCGGCAAAAGCGCCAAGGACCCAATAATAGCGATTCATGCTTGTTGTGTTCCAGCAGGGATTTTGACCGCTGAGGCGGCGCGGGATTTGGCGCGATAGCGGCGATCAAGCAAGGCCATAAGACCACCGAGTGCCATGACGAAACAGCCTCCCCAGATCCAGTCGACGAAGGGCTTGTAATAAACACGGACAGCCCATTCGGCTTCCGGCTTGTCGCGGTCGATCGGCTCGCCGAGTGAGACATAGACATCGCGCAGGAAACCGGCATCAATGGCAGCTTCCGTCATCGGCATGCCGGACGATGCATAGTTGCGCTTTTCAGGATTCATCTTGCGTAACAATTTGCCGTTGACCGCAAGATCGAAATCGCCTTGCGCAGCCACATAGTTCGGCCCCTGTACGGTTTTCACGCCGTTGAAGGTAAAACTGTATCCGGCGACCACCGTTGTATCGCCCGGTGCCATCTTGATGTCCTGTTCTTCCTGGAAGCTGCTGACCATGGTGACGCCGACCACGAAAACGGCGATCCCGAAGTGCGCCAGGCACATGCCGACAAAACTGCGCGGTTGCTTGGTGGCAGAGCTCAGGAAGCTCTGGCCAGCCCGTGTGTGCTGCACCCGTTCGACAAACGTCAGCAACGTGGTGAATGCCACCCAGGCGGCGAGCAGGATACCCAGCGTGGTCAAGGCGCTCCAATGACCGTAAAGCAAGGGCAGCGCGATGGCGATAATGGCCGCAACGACCATCGCCCAGCGTACCGTTCGCATGATTTCCGGAATGGATGCTTCTTTCCAGCGGGCGAAGGGTGCGATGCCCATCAGGAACAGTACCGGCGCCATGACCGGCACAAAGACCGCATTGAAATACGGCGGGCCGACCGAAATCTTGCCAACGCCCAAGGCATCGATCAGCAGCGGATAAAGTGTACCCAGCAGCACCGTGGCGCAGGCGACGACCAGCATGACGTTATTGGTGAGCAGCAGTGATTCGCGTGAAACCAGTCCGAAGCGGCCGCCCAGTCCAACCTTGGGGGCACGCCAGGCAAACAGCGCCAACGAGCTGCCGATAACGGCGACGAGGAAAATCAGGATGAAGATGCCGCGCCGTGGATCGGTGGCGAAGGCATGCACGGATGTCAGCACGCCGGAGCGAACCAGGAAGGTGCCAAGCAGTGAGAGCGAGAAGGCCGAAATGGCCAGCAACACCGTCCAGTTCTTGAAGCTGCCCCGTTTTTCGGTGACCGCCAGTGAGTGGATCAGTGCCGTACCCACCAGCCAGGGCATGAAGGAGGCGTTTTCGACCGGATCCCAGAACCACCAGCCACCCCAGCCCAATTCGTAATAAGCCCACCATGAGCCGAGGGCGATACCCATGGTCAGGAAGCACCAGGCAGCCATCGTCCAGGGTCGCGACCAGCGTGCCCAGGCCGCATCCAACTGACCTGAAAGCAGTGCTGCGATGGCGAAGGCGAAGGCGACCGAGAAGCCGACGTAGCCCATGTAGAGCATCGGCGGATGGATGACCAGACCTGGATCCTGAAGTAGCGGGTTCAGATCACGCCCTTCGGCGGCGGCCGGCAGCAGGCGATCGAATGGATTGGAGGTGATCAGGATGAAGAGCATGAAGCCGAAGGCGACCAGGCCCAGTGTGCCGAGAACGCGGGCGACCATGGTGTCGGGCAGTTGGCGCGACAGCATGGCAACGCTGAAAGCCCACCAGCTCAGGAACAGCATCCACAACAGCAAGGAGCCTTCGTGGCCCCCCCAGACAGCAGCAACGCGATACTGGATTGGCAGCAGCGAATTGGAGTGCTGGGCCACGTAGACCACCGAAAAGTCATTGGTGACGAAAGCCTGCACCAGGCAGGCGAAGGAAAAGGTGATTAGCAGCGCCATGACGGTGGCCGCAGGCCGGGCGACGGCGACCCAGGCCAACCGGTTCTGGTGGGCGCCGAGCAGGGGTAGTGTGCCCAGGATCAGTGCGACCAGGGCGGCGAGGATCAGCGCGAAATGGCCAAGTTCAGGAATCATGCTTAGTAGCTCGCTTTGGGTTTGTCAGCGGCAGCTTTCGCCGCCTGTGCATCGCCGACAGCCTTGGCGGCTTCCGGCGGCATATAGTTTTCATCGTGTTTGGCCAGCACTTCGCTGGCGGCGAAGGTGCCGTCGGGGTTCATTTTGCCTTGGGCCACGACCCCTTTGCCTTCCTTGAACAGGTCCGGAAGGATGCCCTTGTAATGGACGGTCATATCCTTGGCCGTATCGGTGACCACGAAGGCGATGGTCACGCCATCAGCCTGCCGCTGCAGGCTGCCCTCCTTGACCAGGCCGCCGATGCGGAACGGTTTTCCCTGGGGTGCCTTGCCTTCGGCAACATCGGTTGGCGAAATGTACAGTGCGATGTTGCTGTTCAGGGCGTTGAGGACCAGTGCAGCAATGATGCCGATGATGGCCAGGGCGCCGCCGATCAGGGCGAGCTTTTTGTGACGGGATTTCATTCGGCAGTATTCCTGTTTTCGGCGCGCGTATCAGCGCGAAGCTGGCGCTTCAGCCGCGCAATGGTGTTCTTTCGATTGCGGGCGACCACAATCGGTTCAATGGTCATGATCAATACCGTGGCGCCAAACGAGCCCCAGACGTAAAAGCCGTAGCCGCCCATGGCGACGAACTCGGAAAAACTGTTCCAGTGGATCACTTTTCGCCTCCACCTGTCTGGTTGGCCAACTCTGCCTTGACCCATTCGGTGTGTCGTTCGCGTTCAAGCATGATGGTGCGGGCACGCATCAGGGCAACGGCAATCGAGTACATCCAGAAGCACATCGCCATCAGCAGCATTCCCCACAACATGGTCATTGCCATTGAAGACTTGGCCAGATTGACACTGGAGCCTTGATGCAGGGTATTCCACCACTTCACGGAGAAATAGATGATCGGGATGTTGACCACGCCAACCAGCAGCAACAAGCCACCGGCCTTGTCGGCGCGACGCGCGTCGTCAATGGCTGCGGTCAACGCCATAAATCCGATGTAAAGGAAAAGCAGGATCAGTTCGGAAGTCAGCCGGGCGTCCCACACCCACCAGGCACCCCACATCGGCTTTCCCCACAACGCGCCGGTTAGCAGCGATAGGAATGCCATCAGCGCACCGGTCGGCGCCAGAGCCTGGGCCATCATGCCGGAAAGTCGGGTGTTGAAGGCCAGTCCGATTGCTGCCCAGCCGGCCATGACCAGATAGATGAACATGCTCATCCACGAAGCCGGGACATGGATGAAGATGATCCGGTAGCCCTCGCCTTGCTGGAAATCGGTCGGTGCCACCAGCATGCCAAGATAGAGCCCGGCCAGCCCGAAAACGGCCGAGATTGCGGCAAAGTAAGGGATCAGGGTGCCTGCTAGCGGGTAGAACGCGGCCGGGGAGGCGAAACGGTAGAGATTAAAGCGGTCTTTCATTCGAGGGCAATCTTCAAGGCAGCGGCTGATGCCCAGGGGGCGAAGCCAACAGAAGCAAAAGTAAGCGCAGCAAGCAAGGAAAGATGACCTTCTCCCCCGAGCCCGGTCACCGTCGCATCTACTGCGCCAGCGCCGAATATTAGCACCGGGATGTAGAGCGGCAACACCAGAAGTGACAGCAGCACGCCTCCGCCACGCAAACCGAGGGTGAGCGCTGCACCGATCGCACCGATACCGGATAGTGCTGGTGTGCCCAGCAGAATGGCGCCGGTCAGGACGATCAGCGCATCGCTGGAAAGGTCGAATTGCAGGCCGAGCACCGGTGCGATCAGGGCCAGCGGCAGGCCGGACACCAGCCAGTGAGCGATCACTTTGCCAGTAACGATCAGGCCGAGCGGGTAAGGCGCCAGGGCCAGCTGCTCAAGCGTGCCGTCACGATGGTCATCAGCGAACATGCGCGGCAGCGACAGCATGGTGGCGAGCAGCGCAGCAACCCACAGTACGCCGGGTGCCAGCTTGCGCAAAAGATCGGGCTCCGGACCAACGCCGAGTGGGAAAAGGCTGACCACGATGATGAAGAAAAAGAGAGCAGAAACAATGTCTGCCTGGCGCCGCATGGCCAGCTTGAGGTCGCGGCCGATAACCGCAGCAATGATATTCAGCATCCGCGCAAGACCATTAACTCAGCCGCAATTCGCGGACGGTGCCGGCGGGGATGCTGACCAGCTGATGGGTCGTCATCACCGTCAGCCCGCCGCGCTGCAAATGGCCTGAAATGATCCCGGCCAGCCAGTCAACCGCGGCCACATCGAGCGCAACGAACGGTTCGTCCAGTATCCAAAGCGGCCGCGTTTCCTTGACGAGGCGAGCCAGTGCGACGCGGCGTTTCTGGCCTTGCGACAGGTATTTGCAGGCCAGGTCCTCGCGCCCAGCCAGTCCCACCTGTTCCAGCGCATCGATCGCATTGTCTTCGGTGAGTGCTTCATCGGCCAGGCGGGCTGCAGCCATCAGGTTTTCCAGCGGTGTCAGTTCTTCCTTGATGGCGTTGAGATGCCCGAGATAGCACAGATCGGTGCGGAACTCTTCGGACTTGATTGACTGCCCTTTCCATCGAATGTCGCCGGACGCCGGCGGCAAAAGGCCGATCAGCATGCGCAGCAGGCTGGTCTTGCCCGCGCCATTCTTGCCTTGCAGGTACAGCAGCTCTCCTGCCTCCAGCTTGAAGCCAAGGCCTGCGAACAGGCGGCGCTCGCCGCGCACGCATTCCAGATTGTCAGCTTCAAGCATCAGCGTTGCCGAAAAAAATAGCCAAAAAATAATGACCCGCCAGTTTACAGGCAGATTCGGTACCTGCAAACAAAGCTTGCCAAGAAAACGGGATGGCGCAGTCAGGAATTACCGCCCCGAAGCGCTCAGTAGATACCACAGTTATCTGGAGCCTCATTTGATGGAAGTCGAGAAATGCGCAAAGAGCAAAGAAGTGCCATTTCGGACAACGCTGCTTTGCTGGGTGCCGCCGGGTCAAATATAGGCTAATTTGATTCAAAATATGTAAATATTTCCCACGCGGAGATAATTTTGTCATAATCAACTCGTATATTGGCAATTCGCAATAAACAAATACGGCCGCTAATGCTGTTGCTGTGCTGGTCAGTCCAGGGTCGCTGAATATCAAGGAGGAATTTCAAATGAAAATTCGCGCGTGGCTTGTTTGGCTGATGGCGTTACTGCTGTCACACATTTTGATCGTGGCCAGTGCTCAGGCGGCTACGCTGTCTGTTTCGCCGGCGACGTTGACCCTGAAAATCGGTGGCGCCGCTGCGACGGCCGCGATCGCCAATGTCAGCGGAACGCTGCGGGCACCTTCTATTTCCAATTCCAATATTGCATCCGTGACCCTCGCCGCCAACATCATCACGGTAAAACCAAAGGCGATCGGGACCGCGTATGTCACTGTGCGCGACAGTGCGAGCACCGTCTATCTGAATATTGCGGTGGTGGCTGCCAACACGGCGACCAAATTCAGCGTGGTGGCCTGGAACGACCTGGGCATGCACTGCATGGATGCCGACTATTCGGTGTTTTCCATTCTGCCGCCCTATAACAATCTGCATGCTCAGTTGATGGACAGTACCAACAACAAGCTGATCAATGGGGGCTCCTACGCCGTGACTTTCGAGGCGATGGCCGATGCTGACGGTTCCATCAACAGTTACTCGGCGGGCAAGACCAATTTCTGGCAGTACGCCGAAAGCTTTTTCGGCATGAGCCTGCCTGATGGCATCGGGTTGACCGGTTATGGTTCGATTTCCCCTACGCCGCAGGCCTTGAAGCCGGATAGCGCCTCCGCTCAGTTCGTGGCCGAAGGGGTGCCGCTGACTCCGTACGACGATACGATGCGCCGCAATACCTACCCGATGACCCGAGTCGTGGCTCGTGACGCCAGTGGCGCGTTGTTGGCAGAAGCGCATGTGGTCATGCCGGTTTCTGATGAGATGACCTGTATCACCTGCCATTCGTCGGCTTCGGGTCCCGCTGCGAGGCCGATCTCGGGCTGGGTAAACGATGCCAATCTGGATCGGGACTACAAACGCAACATTCTTCGCCTCCACGATGAAAAAAATCTGCCGCAGTGGAAGTACAAGATCGCGTTGAAGCAGAAAGGTTACAACGCAAGCGGGCTCCTGGCGACGGCCGATCAGGGCAAGTCGATCCTGTGCGCTGCCTGCCACGCCTCGAACGCATTGCCGGGCACCGGGATTGCCGGAATCAAGCCCCTGACAGAAGCCATTCACAGCCATCATGGAAATGTCAGGGATGCCTCAACCGGTGAACTGCTGGGCGCCAGCACGAATCGCGAAACGTGCTACCAGTGTCACCCGGGCAAGGAAACGCAATGTTTGCGCGGAGCGATGGGCAAGGCAGTGGAGCCCGATGGTTCCATGTCGATGCAGTGCCAGAGTTGCCATGGTCAGATGGCCAATGTCGGCAAGCCGGGGCGCACTGGCTGGCTGGATCAGCCGAATTGTCAGTCATGTCACCACGATGGTCTGCGAGACAAGACTGCGGTTGATGCTTCCGGGGTGTTGAAAGTGTGGGCGGACACGCGTTTTGCGACGAATCCGAATGTCCCGAAAACCGGGTTCAGTCTCTACCGTTTCAGCAAGGGACATGGCAATCTGCAGTGCGAGGCCTGTCACGGTTCAACGCATGCCGAATATCCCACGTCCCACGCCAATGACAATGTGATGTCCAAGGAAATGCAGGGCCATGAAGGCACGTTGGTCGAATGTGCGGCCTGTCACAAGACGGTCGTGCCCCTGACGGTCAACGGTGGTCCACACGGGATGCATACGATTGGTGCTGCGTGGGTCAGTCGTCATCAGAGCGTCGCGGAAAATGCAACCGTGCGCGCTGGCTGCGCGACCTGCCATGGCAGCAATTTCCGCGGTAGCGTTTTGTCTCAGGTGAAGGTGGCGAAGATCTTCAATGCGGACGGTCGCACGGTGAGTTATGCCGCAGGTCAGGCCGTGACCTGCTATGACTGCCATAACGGACCCAACGGTGATTAACGCCGTAACGGCCTGTCAGTTGCTGAAGTTTGTTGATTTTGACAATGTCGTCGGGGAACCCGGGCTCCTCGACGACAAAAGGAGCCAGAAATGAAACTTAAAACTGTATTTTTTGCGGCGGCAGTCGCTGTTGCCAGCTTGCCTGCTCAGGCAGCCACCTATTCCTTCAGCCAGGGTGGATTTGATGGCGGTGCGTCCGTAACAGGCAACTTCAGCGGGGTTGACTTGAATTCGAACGGATTTCTCGACTACAACAGCGGTGAGATCTCGTCATTCAATCTGAG
>DAOLIO010000106.1:0-9963 GCA_035328505.1 Azonexus sp. | reverse complement strand
GAGGAAGATCATGACCAAGACACTGCCGCCGCTGGGCATACAGCGGGTCAAAGTTATTGCGCTCGCCGTGACGGAAATTGATCGTGCGAATCAATTTTATAAGGAAAAACTTGGCCTTGAGCCGGCGTTCGAGGGCCATGAACAGGTGGGTTGGTGGCTCGGCAATGTCATTCTGATGCTCAAAGTGAACTGGGCGACGCCGACAGAATTCCCGAATCCGCGTATTACGCTGGCCACCGATCACGCGCCCACAACCCAGGACGCGTTGCGAGCCCGCGACATCAAGATTGGTAACGAAGTACAGGTTTATGGTGATTTCTACGTCGGCAGCTTTTTTGACAGCGAGGGCAACAAGCTTTGGTTCTGCTCGCCCGCCGGGACGCCGGATGCAGCAACCGGTTAAGTAAGGCAGTGCAAATTTATTGCGCACACGCGCCAAACAAAGCATCGACTGAGCGACGCATGCAGAACTATTTCATTTTTGACTTGCTAGCCGGTTGACCACAAGGCCAACCGGCATTTCATCCTGACGACCTCCATTGATCTGCTTCAATGCTCTGGCGGGTGGAGCAAGCCGGCCAGCATTTCCCACTGGTGCACGCTGAGCCCGAGCAGGATCAAGCCGGTGCCTCCCCACAAGCGCAGGCCAATATCTTCGCCGTTGAACCCATGACCGAGCAGCAGTGCGATGACCGGCGTGATCAGCGTGATCAGGGCCACTTTTGAGGTGTCGAGGTGCTTGATCACGTAGTAATAAAGCGCGAAACCGATTACTGAGCCGAAGACACCGAGATAGACGATGGCGGCGCCGGCGCGCGGCGGGATCATGGCCGGCACCTGGCCGTCCGTCAGGTACCAGACCAGCCCGAAGAACGGCAACGATACGGTCAGTGTGCCGACCGTGGTAGCCAGTGGCGGGCTGTCGTCGCCGATCTGCTTGAGCCAGACCAGGCAGCCGGAATAGACGAAGACGGCGACCACCAGCGCGACCAGCCCGCCCAGCGCATGTTCATGGCCGAGGCTGTCGCCGTGAATGAAGATTGTGGCCAGTCCTGCGGCGCCGAGCAGCATGCCAGCCAGCTTCAGACGTGTCAGTGAGCGCTCACCCAGAAACAGCGCGGCGAGGATGCCGGCGGCCAGCGGCGACAGGCCGAAGAGCACTGAAATCAGACCGGAATGGACATAGCGGGCCGCCCAGTACGTGAGCGCCATGGCGCTGAACAGGCCAAGGCCGCCGACCACATAGGCGCGGCGCGCCCGGTCGTGCAGCGGAAAACGGATGCGCCAGACGAGGACGATCAAGGCAGCGACCACAGCGCCGATCAGCATGCGGGCGAAGACGGCGAGGGCAAAGCTGGTGCCCTGGGTGCTCCACTGGATGGCCAGTGGCGTGGTGGACCAGATCAGGATGATGCCGAGATAGGCGACAGGGATGGACACAGTTTTCTCCCGTTCAATTCGGTTGTGGCGAGGGCGGATGGAGGGCGGCGTGGGCGAGGTGCTCGGCGTCGATGAAGGCGGCGATCATGGCGCGCCAGGTGGCATCGACCACGGCCGGATCAGCGCCGACGTCGACGGCCAGCGCATTGACCTTGGCCAGCACTTGCGCGACGCGCTGCGGCGCGGGGACTTCCTCGGCCATTTTCTTGAAGCTGGCCGCTTGCCGGACGTAGGCACCCCGTTCGGCGATCAGGCCGACCAGTTGGCGGTCAATCAGATCGATGTGCTGGCGAACTTCAGCCAGCGAAGCACATTGGGCAATACGGGTCATGGCACTTCCTTTCGATGAGGGATAAAAACAGGGGGCAAACAAAAAGGCCGCGGGTTTCAAATCCGCGGCCTTTGCTGAAATCTGGAGAGAAAAACTACGTCACCCCGGCCCCGGACGAGCGATAAAGCGCCACGCACGCAGAATGCGGCGGCACGGTGCTTTTACGGAAAACAGGGAGGTTTCGACAGTCATCGGTTCATTTTGACGGCATGTTGTCCGCGGCGTCAACACCGTCGAAACATCGGACACGCCGTAATCGGGCAGAATACACGGCATAGCCCCAACGACTTCGCCCCGCCTGCCGTCATGCACGACCTTCCGCCGCTCCACACGCTCCCGGCCTTCGAAGCCGCCGCCCGTCTCGGCAGCTTTCAAGCGGCGGCCGAGGCGCTGCACCTGACGCCGTCAGCGATCAGTCATCGCATTCGGCAACTGGAAGAACACCTTGGGCAAGTCGTGTTCGAGCGGCGCCACCGCGCCATCGTGCTGACCGCTGCCGGGCGACGCTATCTGGCGGTCGTGCGCGATGCGCTGTTGCGACTGGACGAGGCCAGCGCCGTGCTGCGCGCGCCGCAACGCGAGCGGCTGCGCATTTCGGCGGCGCCGGCGCTGGGCAGCAAGTGGCTGGTATCGCGCGTGGCGGCGTATCAGGAAGCACATCCGACCATCGAATTCAGCCTCGGCACGGCCACCGGCCTGGGCCCGCTTCTCAATGGAGAGGCGGACATCGGGCTGCGTTACGGCGAGGAAGAATGGCCCGGCCTGCTCGCCTGGAAACTGTTCGACGAGCGTGTCTTTCCGGTGTGCTCTCCTGAACTCGCGGCGCGCCTGAACAGCCCGCCGGATCTCGACCATCTGCGTCTGTTGCGCCATCCGCTGCTGTCATGGCAACGCTGGTTCGCCGCAGCGGGCATCCGGCATCCTGAACCGTCCACCGGGCCGAATTACGACGATGCCCTGCTCATGCTCGAAGCGGCTGTCGCCGGCCACGGTGTCGCCTTGATGGCCGGTACGCTGGCCGCGCCCTATCTGGCCGAAGGCCGGTTGATTCGCCCATTCCCGCAAGACTGTGCGGACCGTAGCTTCTACATCGTCGCACCGCCGGCTGTTCAGGAAAAACCGGTGATTCTGGACTTCATTCGCTGGTTGCTGCGGTCAACCCGAAAAAACAGCGAAAACTGAAATAGGGCCTTGTCCGGACTGGGGCCTGACCCGAATGTCGCATGAATGAAATTCATCCGACAGTCATTCAAATCATTTGAGCGAGGGCAAGAATCGGCCCATCCTAGCCTCACCCCCAAGCACTGCGAACAGCCCGCCCACCCGGCAGCGGCCCTGACCAACCCCACCGCGCCACCCTCACGCGGCCCCCGGCAAACGCCACTTTTACGACCATTCCTGAGGACATCCATCATGCAAGACCGCGACGGCTTTATCTGGCTCGATGGCCAGTGGCTTCCCTGGCGCGAGGCCAAAGTGCACGTGCTGACCCATACCCTGCATTACGGCTACGGCTGCTTCGAGGGTATTCGCGCGTACGAAACGCCCCGCGGACCGGCCATTTTCCGGCTAGCCGAACATCTGCGCCGGCTGGAAGAATCGGCTCACATTCTCGCCATCGACCTGCCTTTCGTGCGTGAAACCCTGGTCACTGCCTGCCGTGAGGCGGTGACACGCAACGCCTTGCGCAGCGCCTACATCCGGCCGCTGGTTTTTCTCGGCGCTGAAAAGCTCGGCGTCGATCCGGCTGGCGCAGCGGCGCACGTCATGGTCGCCGCCTGGCCGTGGGGTGCCTATCTTGGCGGCAAGGCAATCGAGGCGGGCATCCGCGTCCGCGTGTCGTCCTATGCCCGGCATCATCCGAACGTCCAGATGTGTCGTGCCAAGGCCATTTCGGCCTATGCAAACTCCATCCTTGCCGTGCGCGAAGCGCGCCGCGATGGTTATGACGAAGCGCTGTTGCTCGACACCGATGGTTACGTTTCCGAAGGTGCCAGCGAAAACCTGTTCATCGTTCGCGATGGCGAGTTGCTGCAGCCGGACAGCGCCTCGGCCCTGGACGGCATCACCCGCCGCACGGTCTGCACGCTGGCGGCGGAGGCCGGCCTGGCCGTGCGCAGCAAGCGGCTCACCCGCGATGACGTTTATTGTGCCGACGAGGTGTTCCTGACCGGCACGGCGGCCGAGATCACGCCGGTAGTCGACGTCGACGCCCGGCGCATTGGCAGTGGCCAACCGGGACCGGTGACCCGGGCATTGCAGGCCGCGTATTTCGCCTGCGTGCAAGGCCAGTCGGCCAGCCATGGCGACTGGCTGACCCTGGCCTGAACGACCGTCAGTGGCACAGCGAGCTGTGCAGTTTTGCATCAGATTTGCTGTGCCAATACGAGACGTTCAACACCTTGCGACGGTTGCCGCCGCCCATCGGCCAAACGGCACAGGGCGTCCGACCGGGGCAGCCGGATGGATCCTGGCGACTGGCATGCAACTGGCTTGATTAGGAACCCCCCGTGCTGTTTTCGACGACGGCGAAATACGGTCATTCCACCCCGTACATTCCAAGGAAGCCCCATGAAACGCTATGAAGTCTTTCCCGGCCACGCCGGCTCTCCGCTGCAAATGGCTGAATTCGAACCGTCACCCCTCGGTGATCGCCAGGTTGCCGTGGCCATCAAGGCCGTTTCACTGAATTATCGCGACATCCTGGTCACCCAGAATACCTATTTCTGCCCGATTACCGATGGCCTGGTGCCATGTTCCGATGGCGCCGGCGAAGTCGTGGCGGTGGGCAAGGCTGTGCACGGGCTGAAGGTCGGCGACCGCGTTGCCAGCTTGTTCTTCCCAAATTGGCAAAGCGGCCGGGCCGATGGCGACAGCTTCGCCGGCGCGCTGGGGGCCGAAGGCGGCGGCGTGCTGACCGAGCAGTTCATCGCCGAGGAAAGCGGTCTGATCAAGCTACCCGACTCGGTCAGCTACCGCGAAGCGGCAACGTTCTCCTGCGCCGCGCTGACTGCCTGGAACTCGTTGTTCGAAGCGGGTGATCTCAAACCGGGCCAGACCGTGCTGCTGCTCGGTACCGGTGGCGTTTCCATTTACGCGCTGCAATTTGCCAAGGCGGCTGGCGCGACGGTGATCATCACCTCCAGCGACGACAGCAAACTGGCCCACGCCAAGGCACTCGGCGCCGACCACGGCATCAATTACCGGACACACCCGGAATGGCAGGACGAAGTCCGCCGCGTCACGAACGGCCGGGGCGTGGATGTGGTGCTTGAAGTCGGCGGCCCGGGCACGCTGGAACGTTCGCTGGCCAGCGTGTGCACCAGCGGCCGCATCGCCTACATCGGTGTGTTGACCGGCCTGGCCGGTCAGGCCAACCCAGTCGCCCTGATTCCGACGGCGGCCAGCATCAACGGCATTTTCGTCGGTAGCCGCGCCATGTTCGCCCACATGCTGCAGGCCATCGAAAAACACGGTATCCATCCGGTGATCGACCGCGAATTTCCGTTCGATCAAGCCCCGGCCGCGCTGGAGCTGATGCGCAGCGGCGGGCATTTCGGCAAGATCGTCATCAAGGTGGCCGAGTAATCATCGGCTGACGGAAAACGCCGCGGAAGCGGCGTTTTCAATTTTCGTCGTTTTTTCCGGTTGACCGCGGTATGCCTGGCGCGCGTCATCATTCTGGAGAAAACGCGCGCGCCGGCTTAAAATAAGCGTTCACTTATTTAATGCCGGAGCCCGCCATGAAAAAACTTCTCTCGATCACCTTGATGCTCGCCGCCTTGCCCGCCCTGGCTCAGGATATCGGCGCCCTGACGGCCGATACGAAAAAGGCGGTTCTGCCGGTCGTGCCGAAAGTCGTGGCGGCCATGCAGGAAGCGGTCGCCGAGAAGGGCGTGGCCGGTGCAATACCGGTCTGCAAGGAAGAGGCACCGGCACTGATCAAGGAAAAGCGCAAGGAAACAGGCTGGGATATCCGCCGCGTCAGCCTGCGGACCCGTAACGCCGATCGCGCCACACCGGATCTGTGGGAAGTTCGCCAACTGGCCGATTTCAACATCCGCGCCGCCAACGGTGAAAAGGTCGACACCCTCGAAAAGAGCGAGATCGTGACCATCGATGGCAAGCCGGTCTTCCGTTACATGAAGGCCCTGCCGGTCGGCGACGTCTGCCTGAAATGCCACGGTCCGGTCGATACACTGGATGCCGGCCTGAAGGCCAAGCTGGCCGAAAGCTACCCCCACGATCAGGCCACCGGCTACGCCAAGGGCCAGATTCGCGGGGCGCTGACGGTCAAGCGTCCGCTCTAGGCAGGGCACCGGCAAGCGGCCGAAATTTTAATTTTGGTCGTTATTTCCGGTTGACCGTGAAACTGTGGATGCGGTCGGTTTGATCAGCCGCTGGGCGACTAAACGCTCATGCCGACCCACACCCCTTGCATGCCAGATGCGCGAACAGGGCTGCCGCGGCAGGCGTCAGCGCCTCGCTGGAACGCACACATAGCTGCAGGTCGCGCGGCGCCCATTCATCAGTAATTTCGACCGTTTTCAGGCCATCAACCACAGCAATCGATGAACGCGGCACCATGCCGATCCCCACCCCGGCCGCCACCATGCGGCAGACGGCGTTGAAGCTGCGCACCTGAATGCGCACGTCGAGACGACTGCCGAGCCGGGCAGCATGATTCATCATGAAGGTGTGAATGGCGCTGCCGGCATGCAGGCAGACAAACGGCTCGGCCAGCACTTCGCCGAAGGCCACGGCCTGCCGCCCGGCCAACGGATGCCCAAGCGGGACGATAAGGACCAGCCGGTCGCGCCGATAGGGCAGCATTTCAAGGCCAGCCGGCGCGCCATCCGCCGCCACCACGCCAATATCCACCTGCCCGGCGGCAACCGCCTGAATGATCGCCGGGCTCGGCTGCTCCTCAAGGCTGATGCGAACACGCGAGTTTTCACGCAGGAAATCGCCGAGGTCTTCCGGAAGAAAGCAGTTGATGGCGTTGGTGTTGGCGAAAACGGTGACCTGGCTGTTCAGGCCGCTGGCGTAGGGGGCCAGATCGGCATGCATCTGTTCGAGCTGGGCGAAGACTTGCCGGGCGTGGCGCAGTAAAGACTCGCCCGCCGCAGTTGGTGTCAGACCGCGGGCGTGGCGCGAAAAGAGCGGCACGCCGAGGGCGGCTTCGAGCTGCGTCAGGCGATGACTGGCCGAGGAAGGCGCCAGATGAACCTGCTCAGCAGCACGGGTCAGGCTGCCGGAATCGGCGATGGCGGCAACCAGCCGCAGGTCGGGTAAATCGTAGCGCATGGTTTCGTCCATAACGAATGCTTGATTGGGATAATACCAATTGCCTTCACCGTCCGGCGCAGCTTTAATGGCATCTGGCAACCAACAACCCGGGAATGGCTTTGGAAAAATCGAACGCTTATGGCGCAGGTCTCGCCCTTCTGGCGGCGCTAGGCTTTTCGCTGAAGGCGATTTTCGTCAAGCTGGCCTATCCGTATGGCGTTGATGCCATCACGCTGCTTGCCTTGCGCATGGGCTTTGCGTTGCCTGTTTTCCTGTGGGTTGGCCTGGCTGGGCAGAAGGCCGGGGCGAGTCTCACGCGTGACGATTGGCTGAAGCTGTTTGCCCTCGGTTGCCTGGGCTACTACGGCGCGAGCATTCTTGATTTCTGGGGGTTGGAATACATATCAGCCGGCCTTGAGCGACTGATCTTGTTTACCTATCCGACGCTGACCATCCTGATCGGCGTGATATTTCAGGGCAAGCCCTTCACCCGCCGCGAGGGCATTGCGGTCGTGCTGTGCTATCTGGGTATCGGCTTCGCTTTCGTACACGACCTCGGGCTCGGCGACACGCGTTCCGTGCTGATGGGCGGAGCGCTGGTCTTTGGGTCAAGTGTGTCGTATGCGCTCTATCTGTCCGGTAGCGCCCCGATGATCACCCGCCTCGGCGCCATGCGCTTTTCAGCATTGGCCATGCTGGTTTCGTCGGCCGTGACGCTCGCACACTTTCTGGCGTCGCACCCCCTGGGCGCCTTCGTCCAGCCGCTGCCAGTCTATGCCTGGGGATTGGCGATGGCGCTGTTTGCCACCATCGTGCCGGTCTTTGCACAGTCGGCCGCCATTCGCCGGATCGGCGCCGGACAGGCATCGTTGTTTGGCATGATCGGGCCTATCCTGACCATCGGTTTCGGTTGGTGGTTGCTGGGCGAATCAATTTCGCTGGCACAAATGGCCGGTGCGGCGCTGGTCGTCATCGGCATACTGATCGTCAGTCGCCGGTAAAGCACGTCAGCCCGACTGGCTGTTAGAATCGCAGACATGATCGGCATCCTTCTCATTACACACGGCAGCTATGGTGAGGCACTCGTCCAGAACGTCTGCGATGTGCTGAACAAGCGCCCGACGCAATTGCTCCAGCTTGGCCTCAGTCCTCAGGATGACCCGCTGGATTTGTTGCCTTTGGCGCGCGAAATGCTCTCATTGGTCGATCGTGGCTCAGGCGTGCTGGTGCTGACGGATATTTTCGGTGCATCACCGGCCAACCTTGCGCTAAAGTTGCTCGAACGCGGCCGTGTCGAAGGTTTGACCGGTGTCAATTTACCCATGCTGCTACGGGCGCTGCACTATCGCGACCGGAGCATGGACATCCTGATCGTCCGCGCCCGTGATGGCGGCCGAGACGGCATTATCAACATGCTGGACCATTAAACTATGCTGACTACCGAAACTGAAATCATCAACAAGCTTGGCCTGCATGCCCGCGCTTCTGCCAAGCTGACGCAGTTGGCCGGCAAGCACAAGTGCGAGGTCTGGATGAGCAAGGGCACGCGCCGCATCAACGCCAAAAGCATCATGGGCGTGATGATGCTCGCTGCCGGCAAGGGATCAAAAGTTACGCTGGAAACCGACGGGGTCGACGAAGCGGAGGCCATGGAAGCGCTGCTGGCACTGATCGCCGATTATTTCGGTGAGGGAGAATGAATGAATCGATCTCCTTGCCTGGTTAGCGCGCGGCCCCCCGAAGGGGTGTCGACCTTCCCCGGGGCTGCCCCCCGAAAGGTCGGCCCATGAGCTTTACCCTGCACGGCCTCGGCGTTTCTGGCGGCATCGCCATCGGGCGGGCCATGCTCATGTCGCATGCCACGCTGGAGGTCGCCCACCTGACCCTGGCGCCGCGCATGATCGACAAGGAAATCGAGCGTTTCGACGCGGCGGTCAGTGCGGTCAAGGAAGAGTTGATCCTGATGAAGGAGAACACCGAGCACGCGCCGGCCGAGCTCAATGCCTTCATCGACATCCACACCATGTTCCTGGAAGACCCGGAGCTGGCGGTCAAGCCGCGCGAGATCATCCGCGAACGCCGCTGCAACGCCGAATGGGCGCTGGTCCAGCAGATGGAGCAACTGGTCGACCAGTTTGAACAATTCGACGATCTCTACCTGCGCGAACGCAAGTTCGACGTCGTTCAGGTGGTCGAACGCGTCGTCAAGGAGCTGCTCGGACACCCCGGCCGCGCCACGCTGAAAAATGCCAAGCGCTCCAAGGAAGAAGTCCTGATCGTCGTCGCCCACGACCTCTCGCCGGCCGACACGATTTCGTTCAAGGAACACCGTTTCGCGGCCTTCATCACCGATGTCGGTGGCGCCACGTCGCACACCTCCATTCTTGCCCGCAGCATGGCGATCCCTGCCGTTCTCGGTCTGGAAAACGCCCGCGGATTGATTCGCGATGGCGAACAACTGATCGTCGACGGCCTGCGTGGCGTCGTCATCGTCAATCCAGACCAGCGCGTGCTGGATGAATACAAGCTGCGCCAGGAACAGATCGAGCTTGAAAAAAACAAGCTGAAACGCCTGAAGACAGCCAAGTCGGAAACCATCGACGGGGTACCGATCGAACTGTTCGCCAACATCGAATTGCCCAACGACGTGCCAGTGGCGCTCGACGCTGGTGCCGAGGGGATCGGGCTGTTCCGCACCGAATTTCTCTTCCTCGACCGCGGCGACATGCCGGATGAGCGGGAGCAGTACGAAGCCTACAAAAAGGTGGTCAAGGGCATGGGTGGCCGGCCGGTCACCATCCGTACCTTCGACCTCGGCAACGACAAGGATCTGCGCCCGGAGAGCACGGCCGGCGACCGCGTCAAGACCAATCCGGCCCTCGGCCGCCGCGCCATCCGCCTGT
>DAOLIO010000105.1:7475-9980 GCA_035328505.1 Azonexus sp. | reverse complement strand
ACGCACCGGTCGCCACCCGCTTCATAACCTATGACGTGGCGCTCGACGAGGTCTGCGCCGCCTATTGCCAGACCATCATGAGTATGCCGGTGATGCAGGAATGGATTGCAGCAGCCAAGGAAGAACCCGACGATATTGAAGAACTCGAAATGGAGTTTTGAAGGCCGGACGCGCCGGTGACAATTGCACATTTTCGAGGCGCATGCTCGTCGACGGTGCATCCGATCACGGGGCTCACGATGGCTGATTTTCGGACAACGGTACTCAATGACACGCTTGTCGCAAACCCGACAATTCATCGACAGATCAAATCATTGAATTAATTGGATTATTACCTGGCATCCCCCTTGCAATAACTTGGCTATCAACCAGGAGAGCAATATGCCAAAACCCAAGAAACACGTCCTCGCCTGCGTTCAGGGACGGCCCAGCGGTCACCCAAGAGGCTCTTGCCAGGAAAAGGGCTGCGGCACGACCTGGCAAGCCTTTTCGGACGAATTCACGGCCCGCAACCTGTGGTCATCGGGCTTTCAGCTGACCAACACCGGTTGTCTCGGCCCCTGCCATCTTGGCCCCAGCGTGGTGATTTACCCGGAAGGCACGATGTACGTCGGTGTCAAGCCGGAGGACGTCGGCACCATCATCGACGAGCACCTGATGTTCGATCAACCGGTCGCCCGCCTGCTGGCGCCGACCGATGTCTGGGCCTGAGATCATGGAAAAACTCCCCTACGAAATTGGTGACATGGTCTTCGCCGCTGAAGACATCTTCAACGATGGCGGCATGCCCGGCATCGACGACGAGGAAGGTCTGATCGTCCCGGCCGGGTTGCGCGGTGTGGTCGTGCATTTCGGTGTGGCCGAGATGGACGAAACCAAGGAAATCTATCTGGTCCAGTTCGAAAACGGCCCCGATGGCAGTCTCGGCGCGCCGATCGGCTGCCTGCCGGATGAGCTGACCCAAAAAACAGAGACCGCTGCGGTCAACGGGTAAAAATGGCCAAAATCGGAATTTTCTTCGGCACTGACACCGGGCGCACCCGGCTGATCGCCAAGCAGATCGCGAAGAAGCTGGGGGATTTGGCGGATGCGCCGGTGAATATCGGCCGTACGACGCTGGATGAT
Organism: Azonexus sp.; assembly: GCA_035328505.1. Taxonomy (GTDB): domain Bacteria; phylum Pseudomonadota; class Gammaproteobacteria; order Burkholderiales; family Rhodocyclaceae; genus Azonexus. The sequence continues at coordinate 8,855 of DAOLIO010000105.1, read as the reverse complement.
TTCCTCGCCTACGACGCGCTGATCCTCGGCAGCCCGACCCTCGGTGACGGCGAGCTCCCCGGCCAGTCCGTCGGCCTCAACCAGCCAAGCTGGGAGGAGTTCCTGCCACAACTGGCCGGTGCCAACCTGTCAGGCAAGGTCGCCGCCATCTTCGGGCTGGGGGATCAGAAGAAATACCCCGATGAATTTGTCGACGCCATCGGCATCATCCATGACGCGCTGGTCGCCGCCGGGGCCCGTGTCGTTGGTCGCTGGCCGATAGCTGGTTACGAGTTCGCCGCCTCGCAGGCTAGCGACGGCGAGCATTTTTTGGGTCTGGCCCTCGACCAGATCAACCAGCCGGTATTGACCGAGGAACGAATCGGCACCTGGCTGGCGCAAATCCGACCGGAGCTACTACCATGAACGCCAATCCCTGGGCCGCGCCAAAATCCCGCGAAATTCGTCGTGTATTGGTCTCGCTCGATGAACGCATCGCCAAGGCCTGCGACATCGAGCCCGATGCCGGTCAGGACCCGCACATCGTCACCCTGCGCCATGCCGAAATCGCCACCTTGCGCGCCCACGTGTATCTGCACGGCCAACGCGCCGGCACCTACGGCATCTTCTACGAATTCCCGCATCCGGTGCCGGGCATTTTGGAGAGCGAGGAAAACCTGCCACTACCGAAGGTACTGGCCAGCCTCGCGCTCCATTTCGATGCCTGAACCCTGATCAGGCCGGCACGCCGAGAACGATATGGCTGGCCTTGATCAAGGCGCTGGCCGGCACGCCGGGCTTGAGCCCGAGTTCGAGCACTGCCTCGTTGGTCACCACGGCGCACACCTGCGTGCCGCCTGCCAGTTTGATCGTCACCTCGGTGTTGACCGCCCCTTTGCTGATGCTTTCCACGGTACCTGCCAACTGATTGCGGGCGCTGAATTTCACGTTGCCCTCCCCAGCCAGCACCATGACCCACGGTGCTTTCACAAACGCCATCACCGGCTTGCCCAGTGCCAGCCCCAAGGACTGAACGCTACCTTCGGTCACGATGGCAATCAGGCGGTCACCACCGGCCATTGTGATTTCAACCTCGGCATTGACCGTGCCATCGGTCAATCCCGTGATCGTTCCTTCAAATACATTGCGGGCGCTGATCTTCATGTTGCTCTCCTTGACGCTGTTGATGTTGGGCTGGCCCGGATTTCGCTATATATAAATATACATAGCGAAATTATCAGGACGCATGCGTACTTTAACCAACAGCGTTGCGCACATTCAACCATAGCGCCACGTAAAAAGACGCTCGAAATTCACGCCAATCCAGACAACTCCGCTATCGTTATATATGTAACAACACAACGTAGCAAGGACGACAAAATGGAACAAATCGCACATCGC
>DAOLIO010000105.1:4578-7375 GCA_035328505.1 Azonexus sp. | reverse complement strand
TACCGCGCGCTGGAAGCCGAATACCAGGCCGCCCTCGACCGCCTGAGCGCCAGCATGAACGACGGCCAGGCCAGCGATTTCGAGCAATTCCGCCAACTGCTCAAGCGCATGTCGATCAAGGCCAGCGCCCGCAACCAGTTCGCCGGCAAAATCGTCGGCCTGCGCGAAGGTCACGTCGATTTCGAAGTCCGCCTCAAGCTCGACGACGACAACGATCTGGTCGCCGTCATTACCTGTGAATCGGCCGAAACGCTGGGCCTGAGCATCGGCATGGAAGTCTTTGCGCTGGTCAAGTCATCATCTGTCTTGCTGCTCTCCGATTCGACCGTCAAAACCAGCGCACGCAATCATCTTTGGGGTGAAATCACGCGTATCCACGATGGCCCGGTCAATGCGGAAGTCACCCTGACCCTGCCCAGCGGCAAGACTGTGTGTGCCGTGGTCACCCACGACAGCATCGACCACCTCGGCCTCGTGATTGGCGGGCAAGCCTGCGCGGTCTTCAAGGCGTCTGCCGTCATCCTCTGTCTTCACGCCTGAAAGGACACAAAATGTTGAAAAAAGCCGTTTTTTTCGGGTTGACCGTGGCCATCACCGGTTTTGCCCACGCGGACGAAGTTCAGGTCGCCGTCGCCGCCAACTTCACCGCCCCGATGCAGCAGATCGCCACCCAGTTCGAAAAGGACACTGGCCACCGGGCGACCCTGGCGTTCGGTGCCACCGGCAAGTTTTACGCCCAGATCACCAACGGCGCCCCCTTTGAAATCCTGCTTGCGGCCGACGACGAAACCCCGGCCAAGCTTGAAAAGGAAGGCCAGGGCATTGCTGGCAGTCGCTTCACCTACGCCATCGGCACGCTGGTTCTCTGGTCGGCCAGCCCGACCCTGATTGATGCCAGGGGCGACATCCTCAAAACTGGCGATTTCAGGCATCTGGCGATCGCCAACCCAAAGACCGCTCCCTATGGCACCGCCGCTGTGGAAGCCATGACCAAGCTGGGCGTTTTGTCCCACCTGCAAACCCGATTCGTGCAAGGCGAAAACATCGCCCAGACCTACCAGTTTATCCTGACCGGCAACGCCGAACTCGGCTTCGTCGCGCTCTCACAAGTCTACAAGGATGGGAAGATCACGGCTGGCTCGGCATGGACAGTACCTGCCCATCTCTACGAACCGATCCGCCAGGATGCCGTTCTGCTCAGCAAAGGCAAGGACAAACCGGCCGCCGGCGCATTGCTCGCCTACCTGAAAGGGGACAAGGCCAGGGCGATCATCAAGTCCTACGGCTACGAATTGCGCTGATCATGCCTGCCCTACATTACCCGCCCCACGCCCGGCAAGTGCGTTCCCCTGATGGCAAGCCGGACTGGCAGCGCTTCCTGCCAGACGAATGGCGCGACAGGGTGATCCAGCCACTGGATTTTCAACAGCACAGGGAATATGAAATGGCTGCCCTACGCAGCTTCGGCTATGACGTCGATGGCCAGGCCTGCTATTACGCCCACAGCTATGCACTGAACGAGAGCCGCTCGGACGATGACGAGGATTTCTACGAGGTCGTCGCCTACGGCGAATCGGTCCATGCCTGGCGCCTGCGCGACGAACGGTGGTTGACCTTCCGGGTGGTCTATACCGGGGGTGACTGCACCCGCAACCGTGGCTTCTACAGCTTCTCGCCACAGGCACCGCGCTGATGAGTCCCTATCTGCTCCCCGATGCTTACCTTGAAAGCCTGCTGCACGACGATGGTCCCTGCGGTGACGCCACAACCTATGCGCTCGGCATTGGCGGACACGCCGGCCAGCTGATCTTTCGCGCCCGACAGGCGATGGTACTCTGCGGCAGTGAGGAGGCCCGGCGCATGGGGGAATTGCGTGGCCTGACCATGATCGGCCCAATGCGCGACAGCGGCAGCCGGCTGCAGGCCGGCGAGGTGATATTGCGCCTGAAAGGCGACGCCGCCAGCCTGCACGTCGTCTGGAAAACCGCGCAAACGCTGATGGAATATCTGTCGGGCATCGCCACGAGCGTCGCTGAAATCGTTGCCGCTGCCCAGCGTGGAAACCCCCAAACCAGCGTTGTCTGCACCCGCAAGAACTTCCCCGGCACCAAGGCAGCCGCCTTGAAGGCCGTGCTCAGCGGTGGCGCCGCCCCGCATCGCCTGAACCTGTCGGAAACACTGCTGGTTTTCCCGGAACACCGTGCATTCCTCAACGGTGAAGCGCCAGCAGCCACGCTGGAACGACTACGCCGCCGCTGGCCCGAGCGTGCCGTGGTCGTCGAAGTCGATAGCGAATCCGAAGCACGACGCTGGATCGATGCCGGCGTCGATGTCCTGCAATTGGAAAAGATGTCGGTCGACAGGCTCGCCAGCATCACCGTCTACGCAGCGTCCAGCGGACAGCCCACCAAAATCGCCGCCGCCGGGGGCGTCAATGCCGGCAATGCGGAAGCCTACGCCCGGGCCGGCGCCCGCATCCTCGTCACCAGCGCACCTTACGCCGCACCGCCACGCGACGTCGCCGTCACCCTCGAACCCCTTTCTGAGCCTCAGATAACGACATGAAAATCGCCATCGCCACCAAAGATTTCGCCACGGTCAGCAGCCACGCCGGACAAACCCGGCAATGGCTGGTCTATGACCTGACCGAACATAGCGCCAATCAGCTGCTGCCCGCCCCACAGCCCGTCGATCTGGAGAAGGAACAGGTGCTGCACGTCTTCGACGACAACGCACCGCACCCGCTCGACGGTGTCGACATCGTCGTTGCGGCCAGCGCCGGCGACGGCTTCATCCG
>DAOLIO010000105.1:0-4478 GCA_035328505.1 Azonexus sp. | reverse complement strand
AGCACGGCGACGTGCACCGCATCCCGCCCCGTCCCATCCTTGATCTGATGCCGGCAGGAAAATCCATCGGCAACAATCGTCGCGTCAGCCGGCGCTGAACGAACCGCCGGCAGCAGGGCGAGTTCGCCCATTTTGACCGAGGCCTCGTAATGCTCGGCCTCCAGCCCGAAACTGCCGGACATACCGCAGCAACTGGCGTCGACGATATCGAACTCGAACTCCGGTATCCAGCCGAGCACCTTTTTCATCGACTTCATGGCGCCGAACGCCTTCTGGTGGCAATGGCCATGCACCACCGCCTTGCCACCGGGAATCGGCTGCAAATCCAGTTTCAATCCCTTGTTGCCCTCGCGCATCAGGAATTCCTCAAACAGGAAAGCCTGTTTGCCGAGCTGGCCGACCTCCGGGCCAAGCGACAGGCTGTAAAACTCGTCGCGCAAAGCCAGCAGGCAGGACGGTTCCAGCCCGACAATCGGCGTTCCCGCTGCCAAGGCCGGCGCCAGCGCGGCCATCACGCGTTTGCCTTCCTGCTTGGCCGCATCGACCATGCCTTGCGACAGATAGGTGCGGCCACAGCACAGGGGGCGTTGCGGTTCGGCATCATCCGCTGCCGGGCGCAGCACTTCCACGGCATAGCCGCCGGCCGTCAGTACGGCGATGGCTGCCTCGGCCACTTCCGGCGTGTAGTAGTGCGTGAAGGTGTCTACAAAAATGGCCACTTTTCCGCGTTGACCGCAGGAATCCGTGTTTTCAGTGAAAACCGGCTGACCGACGATTTCAGGAATCGGCCGCTGGGCCGAAATACCCAATGTGCGTTCCGCCAGCCCGGCCAGCCATGGCGAGGCATTGCGCAGGCGAACCAGTGCGGCCAATGGCCGACGATAGCGATGCAGCCATTCCGGCAGCCCGCCAAACAATCGGGCCCGCCGCGGCACGCCAAGCGCATCGTTTCGATGCGCCAGGTACTCGGTCTTGATCAAGGTCATGTCGACCGAACTCGGGCACTCCTTCTTGCACCCCTTGCACGAAACACAGAGATCCATCGCTGCCGCCAGATCGGGATGAATGAAGGGCTGCTCGCCCAGTTCGCCATTCAGTGCCGCCTTGAAGGCCTTGACCCGCGCCCCGGTCGAATGCGCCGGATCGCCGGTTATACGATAGCTCGGGCACATGACACCCTTGCCATCGCGCTGGCACTGGTGATTGTTCATGCAGACAGCCACCGCCTTGGCGTAGTTGCCGCCTGTCGCCGGAATGCCGGCATAGGCATCGCCCATGCCGTAGGTGTCGTAGGCCGACCAGTCGAGATAGGTTTTCATGGCGGTCGACCAGCAAGAGCCAAGCCAGAAGATTGTTCATTGAAATCCGACAGATAGATGGAAACCGCATTGTCAGCTTGTCGACACATGCGATTTCCCCCATTTGACTTCGTGTCTCAGGAAAATTCGACGACCAGATCCTTGGCAGCGATCACATCACCCGGTTTGACATGAACCGCCTTGATCACGACATCACGATCAACGCTCAGCATGGTTTCCATTTTCATTGCTTCAATGGACAGCAGCGCGGCCCCCTTGCTGACCTTTTGCCCGACCTTGACGGCAACCGTCACCACCATGCCCGGCATCGGCGCCGCCACATGATCGGGATTGGCGTTATCGGCCTTGGGTCGTGCCTTGCTGGCGTGTTCCAGGCCTGCCTTGGGAATGCGTACCGTCCGCGGCTGACCATTCAGCTCGAGGAACACCCTGACCTTGCCCTCTTCATCCGGAGCCTCGGCGCGCCCGGTCTGGCGCAAAACCAAGGCCTTGCCCTTTTCAATATCGATCGATATTTCCTCGCGATCCTGCAGACCGTAGAAGAAGGCCGAGGTCGGCAACAGGGATACGTCGCCGAATTCGCGGCGATGCTCGGCATAGTCCCGGAAGACCTTCGGGTACATCAGATAGGAGGCCAGATCGGTATCCGTGGGCTGGCGACCGATGACATGTTCGAGTTCCTTGCGTGCAGCATCGAGGTCTACCGGGGCAAGAAAGTCGCCCGCCCGTCCGGACAGTGGCGACTCGCCCTTGAGTACCTTGACCTCCAGGGCTTTGGGAAAGCCCTCCGGCGGGAAGCCGAGTTCGCCCTTGAAGAGCGAAATCACTGATTCCGGGAAGGCAATGTCCTTGTCGGGATTGGCGACATCGTCCGCTGTCAGGTCATTGGCCACCATGAAGATGGCCATGTCCCCCACCACCTTGGAGGTGGGCGTCACCTTGACGATGTCGCCGAACAGACGATTGACCTCCGCGTAGGCCCGGGAAATTTCCGGCCAGCGGTGGGCCAGACCCATGGCCCGGGCTTGTTCGCGCAGATTGGTGTATTGGCCACCCGGCATTTCGTGGTTGTACACGTCCGACGTGCCGGAGCGGATTTCCGGCTCGAACGGTGCGTAGGCATGGCGCACCCCTTCCCAGTAATGCGATAGCGCCATGATCGCCGCATGGTCGACCGCCGGGTCGCGCTCGCTGCCTTTCAGTGCCGCGGCGATGGCGCCCAGATTGGGTTGCGAAGTCAGGCCAGACAGCGCGTCAAGCGCACCGTCCACCGCATCGCAGCCCGCATCGACGGCGGCCAGCACGGATGCGGCAGCTATCCCGCTGGTGTCGTGCGTATGGAAATGGAGCGGGAGTCCAACCTCTTCCTTCAGCGCCCGGACCAGTGCCGTGATGGCGCGCGGCTTGGCGACCCCGGCCATGTCCTTGATGCCGATAATGTGTGCACCTGCCTTTTCCAGTTGTTTGGCCAGATTGACGTAGTAGGTAAGGTTGAACTTGGGCCGGCTGCTATCGAACAGATCGCCCGTATAACAAAGCGTGCCTTCGCATAGCGCACCGCTCTCCACCACCGCATCCATCGCCACCCGCATGTTGTCGACCCAGTTCAGGGAATCGAAAACACGGAACACATCAATGCCATTTTCAGCCGCCTGCTGCACAAAATAGCGCACCACATTGTCGCTATAGTTGGTGTAGCCCACCGCATTGGAAGCGCGCAGCAACATCTGGAAGAGAATGTTGGGGACCGCCTGGCGTAGTCGGGTCAGACGCTCCCAAGGGTCTTCCTCGAGGAATCTCAGGGCTACGTCAAAGGTCGCCCCGCCCCAGCATTCCAACGAAAACAGGTTCGGCGCCATGCGCGCGTAATAGGGCGCAATGGCGAGCATGTCGTGGGTGCGCATACGGGTGGCAAACAGGGATTGATGCGCATCACGCATCGAGGTGTCGGTCAGCAGCACCTGCGGCTGCGCCTTCATCCACGCTGAAAAACCTTTGGCCCCAAGCGCCTTCAATCTATCCCGTGTACCGTCGGGAATGGCTGCGCCCAGGTCGAAGGCTGGCTTGATCGGCCGTACGAGCGGCAAACTTGGCAGCTTACGACCTTTCATCTCTGAATTGCCATTGACCGCGACATGGCCCAGAAACTTGATCAACCGACTCGCCCGGTCACGCCGCTTGGCAAAGTTGAAGAGTTCGGGTGTGTTGTCGATGAAACGGGTGGTGCATTCCCCCGAGCGGAACAGGGGATGGGCGATGACGTTTTCGAGGAATTGCAGGTTGGTAGCCAGGCCTCGAACCCGGAATTCCCGCAACGCACGGTCCATGCGCAATGCTGCTTCGTCGCTGCTGTGACCCCAGGCAGTCACCTTGACCAACAGCGAATCGTAGAACGGCGTGATAACGGCACCCGAGTAGGCTGTGCCGGCATCAAGGCGGATGCCGAAGCCGGCCGCGCTGCGGTACACCGCTATCCGGCCGTAATCCGGGGTAAAGGCATTCTCCGGGTCCTCGGTGGTAACGCGGCATTGCAGGGCATGGCCGGACATCCGGATATCGCATTGCTTCGGAACAAAGGAGCCTTCGTCGCCGATGTGGTGGCCTTCCGTCACACGAATCTGGGCCTTGACGATGTCGATACCGGTAATCTGCTCGGTCACCGTGTGCTCGACCTGGATGCGCGGATTGACCTCGATGAAGTAGAACTGCCCGGTATCCGCATCCATCAGGAATTCAACGGTACCAGCATGCGTATAGCTGGCCGCACGTGCCAGTTGAATGGCCGATTGGCACAAGGCCTGACGGGTTGCTTCATCCAGATAAGGTGCCGGCGCACGTTCGACCACTTTCTGGTTACGCCTCTGAACGGTGCAGTCGCGTTCAAAAAGATGCACCAATTCACCGTACCGGTCGCCCAGAACCTGGACTTCGACGTGACGGGCACGCCGCACCAATTTCTCCAGATAGACTTCGTCGTTACCGAAGGCTGCCTTGGCCTCACGCCGCGCAACCTCCAGCGCACCGGGTAGTTCATCGACATTTTCGACCACCCGCATTCCCCGGCCGCCACCTCCCCAGCTGGCCTTGAGCATCAGCGGATAGCCAACCGCCGCCGCCAGTGCCTTGGCGTGCTCAAGATCAATCGGCAAGGCGGGGGTC
>DAOLIO010000104.1:0-10027 GCA_035328505.1 Azonexus sp. | reverse complement strand
GCAGAAGGTGATCTGGTCGTCACCGCCGGCCAGTTGAAATTGCGCGACGGGGCGTCGGTCAAGGCCGTTGGCGATGGTGTGCCGCCAGCGGCTGCATCCGTCAAGCCGGGCGCCGCCGACAAATGAGGATTTCCGACCTTTGCATCAAACGGCCGGTCTTTGCCACCGTTTTGTCGCTGGTCATCATGTTGCTGGGCATCGTGTCCTACACCCGGCTGCCGGTACGCGAATACCCGAAGATTGATGAGCCGGTGGTCACGGTTGGCACGACCTATCGCGGTGCCTCGGCGGAGATCATCGAGTCGCAGGTCACCAAGCCGCTGGAGGATTCGCTGGCAGGGATTGAAGGCGTCGAGGTTATCACGTCGATCTCGCGGGCCGAAAACAGCCAGATTTCAGTGCGTTTCAAGCTGGAGCGCGCCCCTGATTCTGCCGCTTCCGATGTCCGCGATCGGGTGTCCCGCGTCCGCAACAAATTGCCGGATGCGGTTGATGAGCCGGTGATTGCCAAGGTCGAGGCGGATGCCAATCCCGTCATCTGGATCGCCTTTTCGTCCGACAAGCATTCCGCGCTGGAAGTCACCGATGTCGCCACCCGCATCGTCAAGCCGCGCCTGCAAACCTTGCCCGGCGCGGCCGACGTGCGCGTCTTCGGCGACCGCAAGTTTGCCATGCGCATCTGGCTCGACAAGCAGCGTCTGGCGGCCTATCAACTGACCCCGGCGGATGTTGAGGATGCGCTGCGCAAGCAGAACGTCGAGGTGCCGGCAGGGCGGATTGAAAGTCGCGAACGTGAATTTTCGGTGGTGGCCAACACCGATCTGAAAACGCCCGAGGAATTCGGCGCGGCGGTGGTCAAGACCGTTAACGGCTATCCGGTGCGTATCCGTGATCTCGGGCGGGTGGAAATCGGGGCGGCAGAAGAACGCAGTTCGGTTCGGTTCAAGGGCCGCTCGGCGGTCGCACTCGGGGTCATCAAGCAGGCAACGGCCAATCCGCTCGAATTGTCAAAGGCACTGCGCGCCGATCTGCCAAAGATCACCGCCGAACTGCCTGCCGGGATGACCGCCGATCTGTCTTACGACTCCTCGGTGTTCATCGATCGCTCGATCGAATCGGTGTTCAAGACCATCGGCGAAGCGATCCTGCTCGTGCTGGCCATCATTTTCTTCTTCCTGCGCAATTTCAGGGCGACGCTGATTCCGCTGGTGACCATCCCGGTGTCGCTGGTCGGCGCCTTCGGCATCATGTTTGCCCTTGGCTTCACGATCAACACGCTTACCTTGCTGGCGTTGGTGCTGGCTATTGGTCTGGTGGTGGATGACGCCATCGTCGTGCTGGAAAATATTTACCGGCATATCGAGGAGGGCATGCCGCGCCGACAGGCTGCCTTGCAGGGTGCGAAGGAGATCGGCTTTGCCGTGGTGGCCATGACGTTGACGCTGGCCGCGGTTTACGCCCCGGTGGCCTTCATGACAGGTCGTACCGGCAAGCTGTTCATCGAATTTGCGCTGACGCTGGCCGGGGCCGTGCTGGTGTCCGGTTTCGTCGCGCTGACCCTGTCGCCGATGATGTGCTCGATCTTGCTGAAGCACGACGACACGCATGGCAAGGCGTTCATGCTGATTGAAGGCTTTCTCAACTGGCTTAATACCGGCTATAAAAAGGTGCTGACCGCATCGCTCAATCGACGCTGGATGGTGCTGGTCGGCTTCCTCGTTGTCGCCGCTTCATGCGGCGTCCTGCTCAAGGCGCTGAAGTCGGAACTGGCGCCGATCGAGGATCGCGGGATCATTTTCGGCATGTTCATTGCCCCGGAAGGGGCGACACTGAACTACACCGAAAAATATGCCCGGGAGATTGAAGGTATCTATAGCCAGACCAAGGATGTCGAGCGTTATTTCGTGGTGGCTGGCAACCCGACCGTCAGCCAGGGGATTTCCGTGCTGGGTCTGAACGACTGGGCCTTGCGCAAGCGCAATTCGCTCGCCATTGCCAAGGAGCTGTTTCCCAGGTTTGGCCAGATTCCGGGCGTCATGGCCTTTCCGATCACCCCGCCATCGCTGGGGCAGAGTGCCCGGGAGCGACCGGTCAACTATGTGATCGTGACCTCCGCCAGTTACGAAGAGTTGCAGAAGGTAACCGGGCAGTTTCTCGGCGAACTGGCGAAAAATACGGGGCTGCAGAATATTGATACGGACCTCAAGTTGAACAAGCCCGAACTGTCGGTCGACGTTGATCGCAACAAGGCGGCGGATATGGGGGTGCCGGTCGAAACCATCGGCCGGACGCTCGAAACCTTCCTCGGTGGCCGACAGGTCACGCGCTTCAAGCGCGATGGCGAACAGTACGACGTGATCGTCCAGGTTGCGGATGTCGAGCGCCGGAATCCGGACGATATTCACGATATCTACGTTCGCGGACGCGACGGCAGCATGATTTCGCTGGAAAATCTGGTGTCGGTCAGGGAAACGATCAGCCCGCGCGAGTTGAATCACTTCGGCCAGCGCCGGGCGGTGACGATTACCGCCAATCTGTCGCCGGGCTATACGCTGGGCGAGGCGCTGACCTACATGGATGGCGTGGCCAACCAGATTCTGAAGCCGGGCTACGCGATTGATTACAACGGTCAGTCGCGCGAATTCCGCCAATCCTCATCGTCACTGGCGCTTACCTTCGGGCTGGCCCTGGCCTTCATCTATCTGGTGCTGGCCGCGCAATTTGAAAGCTTCCGTGATCCCTTCATCATCATGCTCACCGTGCCATTGTCGATGGCGGGCGCGTTACTCGCCCTGTGGCTGGCCAACGGTACGCTCAATGTATATAGCCAGATCGGTCTCGTCACTCTGGTGGGACTGATTACCAAGCACGGCATCCTGATTGTCGAATTCGCCAATCAGTTGCAGGAGAAGGGCCTGTCCATCAAGGAGGCAGTGATCGAATCCGCCTTCCTGCGTTTGCGGCCCATTTTGATGACCACCGGTGCCATGGTCCTCGGCGCGGTGCCGCTGGCGCTGGCGACCGGGGCAGGAGCGGAGTCGCGGCAGCAGATTGGCTGGGTCATCGTGGGCGGGTTGCTGTTGGGTACCTTCTTCACGTTGTTCGTGGTGCCAACGGTTTATTCCCTGCTGGCGGCCAAAAAAGAGGTCGCGATCACCTGATCCAAGGCTTGCTGAATTTCAACAAAAACTCCAATATGTAGAAAATCGAAAACTGGAGTGAATGCATGGACGCAAGCCTGCGTGTTTTTGTCGTCGATGATGATCAAATTATTCTCGACGTGCTGGCCGTAACGCTGGATGGGGTCTGTGAACTTGAGACGTTTGCAACGGTCGAGGACTGTCTCAGCCGTCTGACGGAAGCAAAGCCCGATCTCTTCCTGCTTGATGTGTCGATGCCGGATATGGACGGGTACACGCTGTGCCGCCGGCTGAAGGACGATTGGGATACTCAGGATATTCCCGTGCTGTTCATTTCCGCCAATGACGATGGCGAAACCCGGATGGCGTGTTACGAAGCAGGGGGCGACGATTTTATCCAGAAGCCTGTCGACCCGGCTGAGTTGCTCAGCAAACTGAATGTGGCCGGGCGCATCATCGACGAAAAGAAAGCCTTGCGCGAGCAGGCGGGTTACGCCCAGCGCACGGCGATGGCCGCCATGGTCAGCATGGGAGAGCTGGGCGTCGTGCTGCAGTTTCTCAGCAAATCGTTTGCCTGCAACACGGTTGACGAGCTGGCCTCGGAACTGCTCCGGGCGATGGGCCAGTACGATTTGCAGGCCGCCGTGCAGATGCGGCTTGGCGACGAGGTCTTGTCGCTGAGCCAGAACGGCCACAACGTGCCGCTGGAAGTCTCGGTGCTCAATCATGTCCGCAACAGCGGCAGAATATTTCAGTTCAAGTCGCGCTGTGTCTTCAACTACGGTCGCGTCACCCTGATGGTCAATAACATGCCGCTGGAAGACAGCGATCGCTGTGGTCGCATTCGCGACAATGGCGCGTTGCTGGCAGAGGGCGCGGATGCCCGCCTCAAGGCCATCGAAACCGAAATGCAATCGTCGCTGCGGCGGGCGGGGATCGAGGCAGCACTGCCACGGCTCTATTCGACACTCGATGGTGTGCAGAACAATTACCGGCGCAACAGTTTTGAACTGACCCAGGTCATGATCGATTTTCAGGAGGCATTGACCAAGGCCTTTATCCACCTGGGTCTGATGGAAAATCAGGAGGAACGCTTGAGCAACATGGCCAACGAATTCATGCTGCGGGTCGTCGGTACGCAGGATGCTTCGCTGACCATCATCGGTCAGCTCGAAGCGCTGGCCGAGGATCTCAAGCTGATGTTGAAGAGCTGAGAAAAGCCTCGGTTCTGAGGCTGACGGTTTTGGAGAGCGCCGGGTCCAGGCAGTCGAAGGTTTCCGCATCGAACGAATTGGTCAGCCAGGTGATCTGGCGCTTGGCCAACTGGCGTGTCGCAAAGATGCCGCGGTTGCGCATTTCCGGTTTGCTGCACAGACCCTCCTGCGCATCCCACATCTGTCGATAGCCGACGCAGCGCATGGACGGCAGATTGGCGTGCAGCGTGTATTTTCGGCGCAGCATGGCCAGTTCGTCATCCAGGCCGCCGAGCAGCATTTCGTCAAAGCGCCGTTCGATGCGTTTGTGCAGCACAGCGCGATCGGAGGGTAGCAGGCTGATCGACAGGAACGTATAAGGCGGCCGCTGCTTTTCGCTCTCGGCCAGCAGTTCGGACATCGGACGGCCGCTGAGTCGGCAGATTTCAAGGGCGCGCTGCAGACGCTGGCTGTCGGTCGGATGCAGACGTGCGGCGGTTGTCGGGTCGAGCGTCGCCAGTCTGGCGTGCATCGCCGGCCAGCCATCGGCAGCGGCTTCCGCATCGATCTCGGCGCGCAGCGCTGCATCGGCCTTGGGCAACTCGGCCAATCCCTGCAGCAAGGCGCGGAAATAGAGCATCGTGCCGCCCACCAGTAGTGGCACCTTGCCGGCCGCCGTGATGTCCTGCATGGCGGTCAGCGCATCGGCGCGGAAGCGGGCGGCTGAATAGCTTTCTTCGGGTGAAATCAGATTTATCAGCCGATGCGGGTAACGGGCCAGCGTATCGCTGTCGGGTTTCGCGGTGCCGATATCCATGTCACGAAACACCTGGGCCGAGTCGACGCTGATCAGTTCGAGAGGAAAGCGGTCGGCCAATGCCATGGCGAGCGCCGTCTTTCCTGAGGCGGTGGGGCCCATGACCAGGATGGCGGGTGGATGGCGGGGGGAGTTCATTGCGTCCAATGCTACCACGCGACGGGGTGGCCTATAATCGCCAAAACGTTCAGGGAGTCGCCATGCCGCTCGTTCCATGCCGCGCCTGCGGTCATCAGGTCGATATCTCGGCCATCGCCTGCCCCGGTTGCGGGGCTACCAATCCGGGTCGCAAGATGAGCAAGCAGCAGTCGGATCTAATCATCTTGCTCATTCAACTGGTCATCGGCTTCGCGCTGGTCGTCGGAGTCAGCAGCTATGCCTGGCAGACGGTTGGGCCGATCATCAAGAATCAGTTGAGCAAACCGGTCCAGCAATAGCGGCGTGCAGACAGGTTTCTGCGGTCAACGGGAAAAAACGGCAGAAATTGAAATTGCCCGTTCCTACGGCCACAGGGATTTCAAACGCATGATGGCCTCGCGGTAGTTGCGACGGGCTTCTTCGTGCGTACCGCGCGCCACCCGGGCCAGCGGTCGCCACTGGGCTTCGGGAACACCCGCCAGGGTTGCATGCATGCCGATCAATTCGGTGGCGGGAATGGGCACGATGTCGCCGGAAGATTCGAGGGCGGCCGTTTGTGTGCCGACGTGCGCGCCGAACAGGAACAGATGGCGCAGGCGCAGTGAGCCGGCTTTCTCGATGCGCCCGGCGGCGCCCGCCGGGTCCGCTTCGATACGCTGGGTCAATTCCCCGAAATCCGCTGCGGTATTCACCGGCAGGCGGTCTATCGGAGCGACGCCAAGTTGTTCGGCCAGTTCGTTCAGGCGGCGGATGTGCCCATCGACGGGTCGTGACAGTTGCCGCATGATTTCATCGGATTGACGGCCGTAGCCGCCCAGCCATTGGCTCAGGTAGCCGTATTCGAAACCGAGTTCGAAGGTCCTGCGCGCAAATTGCGGGTCAAGCGTTGCTTCGCGCGCCCGTGTTTTTTCGGCGATCGCGGCGGCCTCCGCGGCATAGGTTTTCGCCGGGTCATTGACTGTCCAGCCAATATGGGCCAGGTGGCTGGCACCGAACATCCAGATAGTCTGAACACCGAGATAGAGCAAGGTAATCGCGACCGTTGCCAGCAAAAATCGGCGCCATTCGCGCCCGCGGAATTTGCGATTCGCGGCGTTGGGAGGCGGACTGCTCAAGACTGTTTCCTGATGATGATGTTAGCAGTAGGCTAGCACCATTCTGGCCCGTCGGGAGCAGGCAATGAATGGTGGTGAACTGAGTGTGCACTTTACCAACAGCGTGCTGGTCACGGTGTTGGTCGCGCTGTTTGTGCTCTGGCGTTACCGGCAGGCCATCCTCGGCGGCATGATGCTCGGTGATGGCGCAGTGCTGCCGCTCCCTGCGGCGCCGGCGGTGGCCGAGGCCCGACACGCCGATGGTGATCTTCGCGCGTACGAGCGGTCGATGCGCTGGCGCATCGTCGCTGCGTGGCTGTCAACCACGCTGGTTTGCAGCCTGCCGATGTCCGTTGCCTACCTGTGGGCGGGGGACATGGGCTTGTCACCCGCCCAGATTCTTGCGATGACGTTTTGTCATGCGCTGGCGGCCGTACCGATGATCGCTGTATCGCTGGCGCTGACACCGTTGCGGACGGTGGGCAGCCTGGTCGCGATGATGCTTTCATTTGCCGTACTGGTGCTGGTCACCGCGGCGATTCAGCGATGGATTGGCGGGCGGCCGGTTGACTGGAAAATATTGGGTCTGTTCTGGCTGTTCTTTCAGATGGCCTGGAACCAGCTCTGGATGGCCGGGCTGTTCTGGCTGATGTCCTGGCCCGTGCGTCTGCGCGGCGTGGCGCCGATCACCTTTGCTGCCTTGCTGGTTTTCGGTCTGGCACCATTTGCCGGCACTCGCCTGACTTTCCTGCTGGCCGGTACGGAGTTTGGAACACCATGGGTGCTCAAGCTCGGCATGAATGGTGTGTTCATGCTCATCGCCCTGCCGGTCGGCTGGCTGGCCTGGTTGCGCCTGCGCCGACTGGCCGGCGATTACGAGGCCAAGCGCTTTTCCGATGCGCAACTGCTGGCCCGTACCTGGTGGCTGATGCTGGTGGCCACCGTGGGTCTTGAAATGATATCGGCGACCAATCGTCCGGCGTTTGCGCTGCTGATGACGTTTGCTGAGATTGCCATGTTCGCGCCGCTGAATCACTGGTTGATGAAGGGCTTTGGGGTCAGCAGCAAAGCGGCCGCGGGGCCGGCGCGGACCTTGCTGCTGCTGCGTATCTTCGGCTATACGGCACGCACCGAACGTCTGTTTGATCGCGTCGCGGCGCGCTGGCGCCTGATCGGCCCGGTCACCATGATTGCCGCGCCGGATGTCACTGCCCGCACCATCGATGCCGGCGATTATCTGCGCTGGCTCACCGGGCGGGTCGATGATCTGTTCGTCACGTCGCGCGCCAGCCTCGATGCCAAGCTGGCAACGCTGGATCTGGCACCCGACCCCGACGGGCGCTTTCGAATCAACGAGTTCTGCTGCCGCGATTCCAGCTGGCAGGCTACCATTGTCGAACTGATGTATCGCGCCGACGCGGTGATCATGGATGTTCGCGGCATCACGCAGGCGCGTCGCGGTTGCGAATTCGAGTTGCAGCAGCTGGCGCAACGGCTGCCGCCGCAGCGGCTGGTGCTGGTGATCGACGACACTACCGATCAGGCTGTTCTGAGAGCCGCCTTTGGCCCCGGTTTGAGCAAGGTGCGCAGGGTCGAGGTACGCCGCAGCCGGGATGCAGACAAGGCATTTGATGCGCTGATTGATGCGGCCGCCTGAATAAACCGCGCGAAAAATTTCAGTTTCGGCCCATTTTTCCGGTTGACCGCAGCAATCCGCTGGGCACGACAATCAGACCGATCACGAACGCGGCAATCAGTAGCCATTTGCCGCTGGCAACCAAGCCGGCCAGCAGGTAGGCGCCCGGTGCCGGGTGGGCGCCATAGGCGATGAAACTGAGGTGGAGCAGGTTTTCGCAGGCATCCAGCGCGGCCGCTGCCGGCAATGCCCAGATCAGGAAATGGCGTGCCGAAGGGTTGGCGTTGTGCCGGCAAGTGACCTGCCTGCCCAGGAGATAGCCGAACACGCCATAGCTTGTCAGGAAGGAAAAGTCGATGAAAAAGTGGGTACGGAACAACTCCACACCGTTCGGCCCCCATTGTGCGAGAACGGCCTTGAAGGCCGCTTCGTCAAAGGTGAGCTGAATGATATGGATTCGGGGCGACAACGGCGACAAATGCATGGCCAGGGCCACAAAAAGGATGAGCGTCAGCGCGCCGGACAGCCAGAGCCGACTATTGAATTTCGGACCGTCAGGTTTCATTACCCGCGCAAAGTGGACCGACAGCCATGATGCTTTGCCCACGCGATTGATATCAGTCGACCACAAAATTCAACGTCCCTTCCGTTTTTGCTTCCACCACAAGAGCCACTCTACACCGATATACAGCGCCAGCGCTGCGATAATGACGCCGCGTGCCACCTCGATCTGGTGGGTGGCATGCGGCGCCAGGGTGCCGATTGCGTACTTGGTCGAGACGACGATGGCGACCATGAAAAGCAAGGCGCGTAGCGCGACGTTCCGCCAGGCATAGGGGCGGCCAATGGCGTCGGCAAGCCGTCCGGCATCCTGCGCCCATGCTTCGTCACGCAGGCTGAGCGCCTGGCGATTGACCAGGGGCCGAAGCTCATCCGGCAACGATCCCGGGCTCGGCAATTCAGCTCCTTGCAGCAATACCGGGATCACGCGCTTGCCCAGACGCAGCGCGGTAGCGATCTCGATACGCACGAAATCCCGTTCCGGCAAGCTTTGACGGCGGGTCAGCTCGGCCAGCCAGTGCTTGCCAATGAGCACAACGACCACGCCGGTTTCGGCCAGCTCACGCTTCAGCATTGCCTCGAAATCCTCGCCGGCCGGGATATCGTCCGCATCTCGAAAGACGCAGGCGGCCCCGAGCTGGCTTTCCAGCGCGTCGGCCAGCCGACCGGCTTCACCGGTCGTGTCGCTGCGCCGATAACTGATGAAGACCGGATTAGCCATGCCAGTTCCGTGCCCCGCCCGGCTTCACAGAATGCTCAGGGGTTCCCAGATGCCCCCCTTGTCGAGATGCGTTTCCGCAGAAACCGTTCCTGGGAGCAAGGTCCTGGCCGGGCCCGAGCTGTCTTTCTGAAACTCGTAAATCAAGGCTTGGGCATGGTAGCCCTCGCCATACGGCAGGGCGCCTATCGATGCCGGCAGCGAATGGGCGCCGCCGCCCGCCCAGCCCTGGATCTGGGCTTCGCTCGGCGCCGTGGCCGACTGCACCCAAGGGGCGTCGGTGACGACGAAGACAATGGCCCGGTAATAGCCGGCCGGCGCGTAGGCCAGCGCCTTGATGAAGGTCAGCAGCGACAGATTGCCTACCGACGGCGTGCCAATTTTCCAGCGATCCGCCCCGGACATCGGCGTGCCGTCCGCCTTGATCTGCTCCAGCTGTGTGGCCAGCGCAAAGCCGCGCGGCACAGAGTAATAGCTTCGCTGTTCGTAATGCGCCAGACGCAGCGCCTTGTCAAACTTGTCGGCAACATCGGCCAGATTGGTCGTCGGACCCGTGCGCAACCATTTGTCGGGGATCGATTGCTCGGCCGATGCCCTGGGCGGTGGCCAGTCGAATTGCGGAATCGATGCGGCACTTTCTCCGGCAGTCGGCTTGGCCGAGCTGCCCTGGCCGATCGCAGCGGGTTTGGGTGGCGGTCAAACCCTGGTTGGCCTCGATGGCATCCAGATG
>DAOLIO010000103.1:0-10124 GCA_035328505.1 Azonexus sp. | reverse complement strand
CTGCTGGCATTGTAATCACCCGACCCCCACGCCAGCAGGCGTAGCCAGGTACAGCCTCAATCTTCGATGACTGCCGTCGTGTAGATTTCCTGCACGTCGTCCAGGTTTTCCAGCGCGTCGAGGAGCTTTTGCATCTTCACGCCTTCCTCGCCGGTGAAGACGTTTTCGCCTTCCGGCTTCATCGTCACTTCGCCGAATTCCGGCTTGAAACCGGCGGCTTCCAGCGCGTCCTTGACGGCCATGTAGTCGTTCGGCGGGGTCAGCACTTCGATTGAGCCGTCGTCATTGGTCGTCACGTCGTCAGCGCCGGCTTCGATCGCAGCATCCATCAGCGCCGCTTCATCGGTGCCCGGGGCGAAGATCATCTGGCCGCAGTGCTTGAACTGGAATGCCACACAACCATCGGAACCCATGTTGCCGCCGAACTTGGAGAAGGCATGGCGAACTTCGGCCACCGTGCGCACCTTGTTGTCGGTCAGGCAGTCGACCATGATCGCCGCGCCGCCGATGCCGTAGCCTTCGTAGCGAATCTCGATGTACTCGACGCCTTCCAGCTCGCCCGTACCCTTCTTGATCGCGGTGTCGATCTTGTCCTTGGGCATGTTGACGCCCTTGGCCTTGTCGACCGCGACACGCAGGCGCGGGTTGAAGTTGACGTCACCACCGCCCATCTTGGCGGCCACGGTAATTTCCTTGGCAATCTTGGAGAAGGCAGCACCGCGCTTCTCGTCCTGGCGACCTTTACGGTGCTGGATATTGGCCCACTTGGAATGTCCTGCCATAAATTCAAAAACCCTAGTCAAGTCGAGTGAATGGCGAGCACTGTCTGCATAAAGACTTCCCGCAAACCAGGCACATCGGTGCCGCCGTCAAGTCGCCCATTATCGCAGAATCCGCGTCGCAGACACACGGCCACGCGCAGCAAGCTACCCGGCGTTGGCGATGATCTGCTCGAAAATCCGCAAACCGGCTTGCAGGTCGTGCTCGCTGATACCAGCCAGCATCTGCTGACGAATGGCCAGGATTTCCACTTCGATCGTGGCTGCCTCCGCCTCGCCACCTGCGGTCATGACGATGATTTTTTTGCGTCGATCCTGCTCGTCCGGCTCCCGGCGGAGCAAACCTTTGGCCTCCATGCGGTCGAGGATGGGAACCAGCGTGGGCGTTTCGATACCGAGCCGCACGGCCAGGTCGCTCTGGCTGTAACGGGCGTCGGCACTGCGCAACGCCCACAAGGTGCGCCAGGTCGCCTGGGTCATGCCGCGAGGGCGCAAGCGCTCGTCAATTCGAACCCGCCACACGGCAGCAGCCCGGTGCAGGAGGTTGGCAAAAATCTGGGATTCGTGGGTCATGGAACTTATTAGGGTACTAATTATCAGATACACTAATCGTATAACTAGCGCCTTGCTTTGTCGACCATGCCAAATGCCATGTCCGCACCATCCTTCGAATCCCTAGCCGCTCGCCATGGCGAGCGCTACAAGTGGCTGCTACTCCTCGTCGTCGCCTGCGGCATGATTGCCGGCGTCCTGTCCACCACCAGTTTCAGCGTCGCCATTCCGGCCCTGACACGCCATTTCGGCCTGGGCCAAAGCCAGGTTCAATGGGCGATTACCGGCTTCATGGCGGCCATGACCATCGCCATGCTTCCCGTGGCCTGGCTCATTGATCGCTTCGGATTTCGTGTCGTCTTCCTGTCAGCCATCAGCGTGCTGTTGATGTCCAGCATTGCCGGCAGCCTGACCACGAGTTTCTCCGCCGTCGTCGCGGCGCGCATCGTTCAGGGCGCAGCAGCCGGCATGCTGCAACCGCTCGGGCCGCTCGCCGTCATGCGCCTGTTCCCGAGCACGGTTCAAGGCCGCGCCTCCGGCGTTCTCGGTTTTGGTATCGTGCTCGCCCCCGCCACAGCCCCGGCCCTGGGCGGCGTGCTGCTCGACCAGTTTGGCTGGCATGCCATTTTCCTGCTTGACCTGCCATTCTGCCTGCTGGCCGCTGTCCTCGGCCTCCGTCTCCTGCCGGCGCCGCGCGAACGCCTGAGCAAACCGTTCGATTGGGGGGGCATGGGGCTGCTGACGCTGATTACCGTTGCGCTGATCGAAGGCGTCGCCGGCCTGCAGCATAGTGACACGTATACGTTGTCCGGCAGCATGCTGGCGCTCGCCGTCGGTGCATTTGCCCTGTTTGTCAAACGTGCCCGCCAGAGGCACCACCCGATCATCAGTATCGGGCTGTTTCGGCACCCAAGCTTTTCCATGGGTTCGCTGGTCGCGTTCTCCTACGGTTTCGGTCTCTATGCCTCGACGCTGCTAATCCCCGTATTCCTGCAAAATGCAGCCGGCTTCAGCGCCACGGCCGCCGGATTTGCGTTGCTGCCTTCGGGCATCGCGTTGGCTGTCGTCATTCCCATCGCCGGCCGACTGGCCGACCGCTACCCACCGCAGAAACTGACCGCCATCGGGCTGGCCTTGTTTGCGCTTTCATTTCTGCTATTTGCCACTTTCAGCCAGGAAATTGCTTTCGCGACGCTGATCCTGATTACCGTCATTGGGCGCATCGGTCTGGGCCTCGTCCTGCCGGCCCTCAATCTCGCCACGCTGCGCCACCTCGAACCCCGTCATCTCGGTCAGGCCGCCATGGTCACCAGCTACCTGCGGCAGGTCGGCGGCGTGCTGGGCATCGCGATTGCCGCGGTTTTCCTGCAATGGCGCGAGTCGATCTACGGCACGGCGCACCCGGGCATTTTCACCGCCTACGCGCAAAGCTTTCTGCTCGTCGCCGGCGTATTCCTCATTGCCCTGGTCGCTGCCAGCCGGATGCAGGCGCCGCGACCGGCGTCCTGAGCGTGGCGCCTATCGCTTAACAAACCGGTTCGACGCTTACGCAATTTAACAAAGCGCTCCCCCGGCATTGCTAGAATGCGGCAATACATTTTCCGCTGGAGCCTGCCGCCATGTCCGATCCCCTCTACCTCGCCAAATCCGAAGACGGATATCCTGCCCTGTTGCCGCAGATGGCCAATCGTCATGGCCTGATCACCGGCGCCACCGGCACCGGCAAGACCGTCACCCTGCAATCCATCGCTGAACGGCTGTCATTCGCCGGCGTCCCTGTCTTCATGGCCGACGTCAAAGGTGATCTCTCCGGCATGGGCGCCGCCGGCAACCCCTCCGAAAAGCTGCTCAAGCGGATTGCCGAACTGGGCCTCGAAGGCTTCCAGCCCTACGCCAATCCGGTCGCTTTCTGGGACGTCTATGGTCAGGGTGGCGTGCCGGTTCGCGCCACGATTTCCGACATGGGCCCGCTGCTGCTCTCCCGCCTGCTCAACCTGAACGACACGCAAGGCGGTGTCCTGCAGCTGATCTTCAAGGTCGCTGACGACAAGGGCTTGCTGCTCCTTGATCTCAAGGACCTGCGTGCCATGGTCCAGTACGTTGGCGACAATTCCAAGGAGTTCACCACCGAGTACGGCAATGTCGCCTCGGCTTCCATCGGCGCCATCCAGCGCGGCCTGCTGACACTCGAACAACAAGGCGGCGACCAGTTCTTCGGCGAACCGATGCTCAACATCAACGACCTGATGAAGGTCGATGAAAACGGCCGCGGCGTCATCAACGTGCTGGCTGCGGAAAAGCTCGTGCAGGCGCCGGCTTTGTACTCCACCTTTCTGCTCTGGCTGCTCTCCGAACTCTTCGAGCAGCTGCCCGAAGCCGGCGACCTCGACAAGCCCAAACTCGTGTTCTTCTTTGACGAAGCCCACCTGCTGTTCACCGATGCCCCGCAGGCACTGACCGACAAGGTTGAGCAGGTGGTCCGCCTGATCCGCTCCAAAGGTGTGGGCGTTTTCTTCGTCACGCAGAACCCGCTCGACGTCCCGGAAAAAATCCTCGGCCAGCTCGGCAACCGCGTTCAGCACGCCCTGCGCGCCTTTACCCCGCGCGACCAGAAAGCGGTGCAGGCCGCCGCGCAAACCATGCGCGGCAACCCCAAATTCGATGCAGCCACCGTGATTACCGAACTCGGCGTCGGCGAAGCGCTCGTCTCCTTCCTCGATGAAAAGGGCATTCCCAGCATGGTCGAGCGCAGCTTCATCTTCCCGCCCGCCTCCCGCCTCGGCCCCCTGACCGCCGACGAACGCCAGGCCATGATCCAGGCCTCGCCCATGCTCGCCGCCTACGGCACGACAGTCGATCGCGAATCGGCTTACGAAATCCTCCGCGGCAAACCCGCCCCCACCCAGGCTGCCCCCGGCGCCATCCCGGCGCCACCGGCCAACAGTGGCAACAACAACCTCAACGACAGCGATTGGGGCAACAGCGCCAACCAGCAACCGCAACCGCGCTACGAACCGGCCCCGCAAGCCCGCCAGCCCGAACCCGCCCCGCAGCAGTCCGGCGGCATCTTCGGTACCATCGGCGACCTGCTCGGCGGCACCACCGGCCCGCGCGGCGGGCACCGCGAAGGCGTACTCGAAAGCGCCGCCAAGAGTGCTGCGCGCGGCGTTGCCGGGACGGTTGGCCGTGAAGTGGGTCGGCAGATTCTGCGTGGGGTCTTGGGGTCGATTCTCGGCGGACGGCGCTAAACAAACCATGGGCGGCCAGGCCGCCCTGGCCATTTCCGGCCCATCCCGCATCAATACCGCGGTCAACCGGATAAAAATGCCAAAATGAAAATGCGCTTCAGGCGCAAATATTAAAGCCAGTCCGTATGGGCGGCCTTATTGACATTTAATCCGTCCAGATCAGCGGAAAGCGGCTCGGCCGTACCCTTTCGTCCCGCTGCCCGCCACACCGGAAGGCGCTGACCATAGATTTCCAGCTTCCCCATGGCAGGCGCGTCTGGCGTGGCGCCGGGCAGGGGAATAATGCACGTCGTCGGGCCACCGAGGACATTTGCCGCCCAATGCGAGTAACCGGAAACCGGGGTTGCCAGCAGCGTGGGGCAGCAGCCCAGTGCGAAGATATCGGCCACTGGATTCACGGTGGATTGATGCGGGCTATTTTGCTTGTATTCGTAGTGCGACTCGGTTTGCAGGCTGAACACATCAAAGTTCTTATGCAGCGCGTCAAAGGACAAAGGATCCCCGGTACACGAGAGGAAAAAACAAACGTCCTTTTGCTTGCGGAGCATGGCCGCCATGGCCTTTTCATACCACCAGATTGGAACAGCCGGCCATTCCGTAGCTATCGGGTCGTAGATGTTTTCATTGACCACCAGGAAGTCGCCATGCCGGATATGTACTCCGACAACCGGTCGATCCTTGAAAGCAGAAAAACTGCGCTTGATGCCTTCGGCCAGTTCGCGATTCAAGTGAATTTTGCGCCCGGCTTCGAGATAGATTGGATCAAGCACTTCGGAGGGACCATCCAGCGAACGAAGGATGATCTTTTTGTCGCGCAGCCCGTCAAAGGTCGTCCGATCGCAATCCCTGATTCGCTGTGCGCCAAGCCTGGCGAGGATACGTACCGTGCCACGAGTAGTATCGTCTACCGTAAAGGAGTCAAGTTCACGCCAGTCCAGAACGATGTCGTGCCCGTAGGTTTTTCGTATGGCAAACGCAAGCGGAAGGGTTTCCAGGCGATTGCTGATACCAACGAATTCGTCGATATAGAGCTTGGGCAATTATCTGAGTCTCACTAAAAAATAAAAATTGGGGCAAACTCATTTGTTTGCCACCGGCCGAACCGAAGCACCGTCGGCAATTTATTAAAAAATCACAAAAGTGAATTCTACGACAAAGCCCATAGTTCGTAAATTCAGATGCCTGGCTCGCCAAGAATCCGCCCGCAACACACTCATTCTCGACCACGGCACCCGCCCGTTGATTACAATCCGATAACCTGTCGATTTTCCACCCGTTCATCCGTCGTACTGTAGAGGGCCTTCCTCCACTTTCCGGGAGCTGATCATGCCAGCCAATACCGTTCAACTGCACCGCGTGCTTCGTACATCACCTGAGCGCATTTATCGTGCCTTTCTGGATGCCGATGCAATGGCCAAGTGGCTGCCACCTTATGGATTTACCTGCAAGGTGCTGCACATGGATGCGCGGGTAGGCGGGACTTTCCGGATGTCTTTCACCAATTTCTCGACCGGCAACGGCCATTCGTTCGGCGGCGAGTATCGCGAACTGGTACCCAATGAGCGGATTGCCTACAGCGACCAGTTCGACGACCCCAATCTGCCGGGCGAAATGGTAACGACGGTGGTCTTGCGGCCGGTGCTATGCGGGACGGAGCTGCGCATCGAGCAGGCGGGCATTCCCGAGATGATTCCGGTCGAGATGTGCTATCTCGGCTGGCAGGAATCGCTGGCGCAACTGGCGACGCTGGTTGAGCCGGTCATCCCGGACAATGGCTGAATCGCGATGATCAAGGGGATCGCTCCCGGCGTTGCCGCATTGCTTTTTGCCCTGCTGATGCAGGGCTGCACGACGGAGGCGTGGTACGAGGGCGTCAAGCGTTCCGGAGAAAGCCGCTGCCGCAGTGAATCACCGACCGATCACCAGCGCTGCATGGAGCGTTTGAACCGGAAGACCTATCAGGAATACGAGCAGGAACGCCGCGGCCCGGAACATTAGGGCGGAAATTGCCTCAAATGGCCAGCCGTAGCATTTTCGATTTTGGCCCTTTTTTCGGGTTGACCGTGGCAAGCCCCAATACCACCCGCGATTGACTTCCCGAGCGATCCTGACCATGACGACCCCGCTTTTCCCCGCCAGCGCCTATCTTGCCCGACTCGGCCTGACCCAATGGCCGGCCTTGACGCCGGAAGGTCTGGCCGAGCTGGTGTGCGCCCAGTCTCGGGCGATCTGTTTCGAAAACCTGGATACGCTGAGCAATACGCCAGTCGACGTCAGCCTCGCAGCCATCGTCGACAAGCTTCTCATCCGAGGGCGGGGTGGTTACTGCTTTGAACTGAACGGGCTGTTGGGCGCGGCGCTACAGGCGGCCGGCTTCACCGCCCGGCGCCGCCTGGCCCGGGTGTCCTTCCGCCGGCCGGGACCGGGGCCGCGCACGCATCTGTTGTGGCTGGTCGAACTCGATGGCGAAACCTGGCTGGCCGATGCCGGCTTTGGCGGTCCGGGCACCTTCGCCCCGATCCGCTTCATGCCGGGCGTCGTCACCATTCAGGCCGGCGCCCGCTTCCGGCTGGTCGCCGAAGGCGAACATGGTCTGCATTTGCAACGCTGGATCGACGGTGACTGGGTGAACGTTTATCTGGTGGATCCCGGTCCGGTGAGGGACGTCGATATCGTGATGGGCAACCATTTCACCGCCACCTGGCCAACCTCGCCCTTTCGCAATATTTTCATGTGCTACGCCCGTTGCGATGACGGCTTCTGGGGCATTGAGGGCAACGCTCTGGTGCGACGCAATGCCGGCTTCGAGGCAGTTGAGCAGCGCGAACTGGCCGACGCCGATGCACTGCACGCCGAATTGAAAGCCCTGTTCAAACTGGATGTGCCGGCCGCGGTCGTTCACACCTGCTGGCAGCGCGTCCAGATGAATGCCTTGCCACCCCCCGCTTCAACGGCTTGATGACGTCTGCTGTACGACAGCAGCCAACACTGCGCTGACAGCCCAGGTGGGGCGCTGTCCGTGTCTCGCCCTGCACGCATAGCAGGCTGGATTTGGCCCGCCATCGGCCACGGTTGACTGCTTGAATTTGGCGCTTTTTTCCCGTTGACCGCGCTACCGATCCCCCGTCGGGTCATCACGCCATTTTGCGTCTCATCACTACGGTCAACCGGAAAAAGCAGGCGAAATTGAAAAGCGTGCGCTTTGGGCTGCGATCGAGATGGGTGGCTGAATCAACGCCATCGAAAATACCAAAGTCATTTCACGTCAAATTCAGTTAGCATGCAATCCAGCGCTGCTTCACGCACTGCGCAATCAAACTGCCATCCATTCGGGTCCAACACCATGTCCAGTCTTCGCCAATATACGGCCACGCAAACGCTCAAATTCCTCGCTGTTGGCATGCTTGCCACCGCTGGGGCACACGCAGGCGCCACGACCTTGCAAATTACGCCCAGCCAAAGCCAGGTGACTTACACCCCTGGCACCGGCTTCCCCATTTGTTCGTTTGACGGGAGCGGCAATATCAGTTGTCCGGTCGCCCCCGCGCCGGAGACGGCAAGCCTGTCCGGGCAGATCGACCTCAATGTCGTCCATGAACATTGGGAAATTCGCGGAAACGTGGTCGATCGCGACCTGATCTATCTGACGACCCGGAATTTTTCGGCCGGGACGCTATCGCCTGTCTTCCCGCTGGCGGGTGCCGTGGGCCTTCTGACGGGCAACACCTTCCAGGTCCGGGACGACCCCTGTTTTTTATCGGTTGATTCGCAGTGCAGTTGGTCCGGCTACGCCTATGGAAGCTCGGGCGCTGACGGTACCTGGGACGGAAAAAGCCTGGTCTGGACCGGGTGGTCCTCCGAACGTTTCGGCGACGGTCTGGCCTATACAATCAATGCACAGGCACTGTCGTCTGCCTCGCCGGTACCCGAACCGTCCGCGGCGATACTCTTCGGTATGGGCCTGCTGACCATCATCTCGCGGCATCGGCGACAGCGCGCGGCGCAAGCATAGCGGGTGGCGTCGGCTTGTGTCGGGTCGCATTAGGACACAAAAGCGAGTCGGTCATTTCTGGTCCGCGCTTTCGATGTATCTTGAGCGGCAAGCACCGGCCCTCGCGCAACATGCATCCGCCGGCTGAAGAATTCCGTAAACCGTCTTGTGGGCAAATGGCCCATGGCGAACAGGAGCGCTCGTGATTGAATCAACGTACCGTATTTTTCAGCGCCGTTGGCTGATGTTATGCACGGTCTTGCTGGCTGGTTGCTCGGGAACGGCGCTGATCAACGCGGTCACTCCGGCGGACAGTTATACCTTGCGGGCGGGACTGACGTACGGACCACGCCCCCGCCAGCAGGCGGATCTCTACGTCCCCAAAGCCATGGCACCGGACGGCGGCTATCCGCTGGTCGTATTTTTCTATGGCGGCACCTGGAACAGCGGAAATCGTGTCGATTATCGGTTCGTAGGCGAGGCCTTGGCGGCACGCGGCGTGATGGTGCTGGTGGCCGACTATCGGCTCTATCCCGCGGTCAGTTATCCGGGATTCCTGCGCGATGGCGCACTGGCCATCCGCCTGGCCTTTGCCGAGGCCCGCGACTGGGGCGCAAATCCGGATCGAATCTTCTTGCTCGGCCACAGCGCCGGCGCCTACAACGCGGCGATGCTGGCGCTCGATCCACGCTGGCTGGGCGAATGGCAACTATCGCCGAACCGCCTGGCCGGGTGGGGGGGTCTGGCCGGCCCGTACGACTTTCTGCCCGTCGTCAATCCAGAGGCCAGGCCGGTGTTTCACTACCCGGATACGCCAAGCGATTCACAACCAATCAATCACGTGAGCGGCCGACAACCACCCGCTTTCCTCGCGGTAGCCCGCGACGACGATCTGGTGAACCCGCAACGCAATACCGGGCAGCTGGCCAATCGCTTGCGGGCTGGCGGCACTTCGGTCACACACGTCAGCTACGACCGCGTTTCCCATATGACCCTGATCGGCGCATTCTCCCGTCCCCTGCGCTTTCTGGCGCCGGTCCTCGACGATTTTGTCCGCTTCATGGAGATGACCGGACCCGGTTCGCCGCCGCGTGCAGCCGTGCCGACACCGCAGCCGAGCGTCGGCCAGGACGGCTAGCAAGCTTGCCGCTGACCGCAGCACTTACTTGGCAGTAATCGTCGCCTCTTCAATCAGCAAGGGGTACAGGTAGCCACTGCCAAAGTCACGATTCAACACGGCGACACCGGAAATGCTGATCTTGTCGCCAATCCTGGCCGTCTGCTTGCTGGTGAAGGCCAGATCATTGTTGCTGGCGTCTCCGCTACCATCCTGGATATGCAGGAAATTGCGGCCCATGATGCCGTTGTTAACCTTGACCACGGTGCCAGCCGCTTTGACCGTCTTGCCGCCAAGCGACGCCTTGTTCTGATTGATCGCGGCGATGCTCGCCAGGCCTTCGTCAGCACTGGCCAGGTTGAATCCTGTCAGGCCAAAGGCGGCAGCAGCAGCGATGACGGCGATGGATCGGATATTCATGAAAACCCCTTAAAAAA
>DAOLIO010000102.1:0-10171 GCA_035328505.1 Azonexus sp. | reverse complement strand
ACCAGTCTCTATGTTGGTATGGCGGTACCCAATTTCATGCGCTATCTGCGCGGTACGCCGTGGATGCCGCTAGCGCTCAATCTGCTGGGATGCCGAATTGGGCGTGGGGTGTACCTCGACACTACCGATGTCACGGAATTCGATTGCGTCCACATCGGGGACTACAGCGAACTGAACGCGCTGGCCTGCCCGCAGACCCATCTCTTCGAAGACCGCGTCATGAAGATTGACCGGGTCACCATTGGCAAACGGGTCTATATCGGCCCCCGAACCACGGTCTTGTATGGCGCCGTGGTCGGTGACAACGTCCGCCTCGGCGCGCTGTCGCTGGTGATGAAGGGCGAAAGCCTGCCACCCGGATCACACTGGCATGGTTGCCCGGCAGCCCCGGCCAGCCATTGAAATGATGGCAGGGCCGGCGAGTGTCCTGCGCTGGCCTGCGTCGTTCGACGCCGCGCAGGAACGGTTGATTGTCGCGGTCGACACGCCGGATACGCCCATTCGCCAAACTGCCCGCCAGCAGGTCCGGGACGTTCTCCGAGAAATACTCGGGGATGTCGAACTCATTTCGAGACCGGGGCAGCCGATACGCGTCGCCGGGCAGGTCAAAACGCCGGGCATTTCAGTCAGTCATGAAGCAGGACTATCGCTGGTGGCCGTGCACTTTGGGGGTCCGGTGGGCATCGATCTGCTAAGGATGCCGGAATACCCCGATTGGCGAGCAGAACTACCGACACTGGCCGTCGATTATTTAGGTCCGACAATAGCCAGGCAAATCGCCGCGTTGCCACCTATCGAGCAGCTTGCCTGTTTCGCCAGCGCATGGACCCGGCACGAAGCCCGACTCAAATGCCTGGGCTTAGGTCTGGAAGAGTGGAGTGATCTACTGGAAAACCGCTTGGCCCCCTGCCAGGTCGAGACCTTGATCTTGCCCTGCGGCTATATTGGCGCTGTGGCTACGCTCACAGCGGCCGAAAACCCAGCCGCTTGAGCAGTTCCCCGGTTTCGCAAACCGGTAGCCCCATCACGCCGGTATAGCTACCGGACAAATGCTCGACAAACATCCCCGCCCTGCCCTGAATCCCGTAGGCACCGGCCTTGTCCATCGGTTCGCCGCTCATCACGTAGTGGCGGATTTCATCGTCATCCAAGGCGCGAAAGCGGACTTCGCTGGTTGATAGCAAATACTCCGTTCGTCCTTGATGATCGACGGCGACGCCGGTCAGCACGCGATGCGTTCGCCCTGACAAGCGACGCAGAATGGCTGTCGCATCGATCATATCGACTGGTTTGCCGATAATCTGGCCATCCAGTTCAAGGGTCGTGTCAGCCGACAGCACGGGCCGCATGGGCAGGCGACGCTCTTCGACGATTTTCAGGCCATGCATGGCCTTGGCGCGAGCTACGCGCTCCACGTAGGCCATGGGCGCCTCGTCCGGCCTTGGTGTTTCATCAGTCTCGCTATCGGCTCGGCTGCCATCGCGAAACACGACGGTATCGAAGTCGATGCCAATCTGGTGCAGCAATTCACGTCGCCGCGGGCTGCGCGAAGCAAGGTAGAGACGCATCATCCCTCCCGATGATATGGA
Source organism: Azonexus sp. (assembly GCA_035328505.1). Taxonomy (GTDB): domain Bacteria; phylum Pseudomonadota; class Gammaproteobacteria; order Burkholderiales; family Rhodocyclaceae; genus Azonexus. Next base: position 8,582 of record DAOLIO010000102.1, on the reverse strand, counting down.
TGGTTTTTCAAGACACTGACGGCACGATACAACTGTTCGCACAATAGCAGGCGGGCCATGCCGTGCGGAAGCGTCAAACTGGATAAACGCAGCTTGTCATCGGCTTCCTGCTTGAACGCTTCGTCCAGCCCGTCGGCGCCGCCGATCAGCAAGACCACATCGCGGCCATCCTGCATCCAGACCTCCAGCCGTTTGGCCAGCTTGAGCGTCGTCAGGTCATCGCCCTTTTCATCAAGCACGACCATCCGGCAACTACCCGGCAGCGCATCGCGGATGCGGCCTTTCTCAGCTGCAAGCAATTGTTCTCGGGTCTTCGAGCCGCGCGGTTCCGGTTTGATCTCGGTCACGCTGGCCGGCAATTCGCGCGGCATGCGTTTCAGGTACTCGGCGCAGCCCTCGTTCACCCAGTCGGGCTGACGATGACCGACGGCGAGTACGGCCAGCTTCATTCTTCCCTGGCCTGCTCCACGGCCTTGCGACGCTGTGCAGGCGTCGCCTGCCAGAGTTCCTCAAGATTGTAGTATTGGCGAACGTTGGGCTGCATGACATGCACCACAATATCGCCCAAGTCTACCAAGACCCATTCGCCGCCATCTTCGCCTTCGGTCGAGACGATCTCGCCGCCGGCTTCCTTGACCTTTTCCTGAACGTTTTGGGCCAGCGATTTGACTTGGCGATTCGAATCGCCGGTCGCAATGACAATGCGATCGAACATCGACGTCAGTTTGCTGGTGTTGATGACTTCGATATCCTTGCCCTTGATGTCTTCGAGGGCGGAAACGATGATTTTTTGTAGCTTGCGGATGTCCATCAGGTACTTTTATAGAGTTGGTGAAGATCAATATAGTCGAGAACGGTGTCTGGCAGCAAATAGCGTGCAGACAAGCCATTGGCCAATAGTTTGCGAATTTGCGTCGCGGAAATGGCCATCTGGGTCATGGCAAACGTGATGATGCCGCCGGCCGGTGCTGATTTCAGGGCGCCAGCATCCGCCAGTGCGCGGTCAAGAAACTCGGTCGCCAATTCATGTGGCAGGCTGCCTGTCTCTACCGGGAAACCAGGGCGATGCGACACGGCGACATGGGCCAAGGCAAATATATCGCGCCATCGGTGCCAGCCTGAAAGCCCGGCAAAGGCATCAGCGCCGACCAGAAGAACGAGCGATTGTTCGTCCCCCAGTTCTCGACGAAATCTTTCCAGCGTATGGACCGTGTAGCTCGGCGCAGCAGCCTCGACCTCGCTCGCATCCATTGAAAATCGGGGATTTTTTGCCGTTGACCGCAGCACCATCTCCAGACGCTGCTGCGCCGTCACCCGAGGCGTACCGCGATGCGGCGGTTGCCCGGCGGGAATCCAGCGCACCCCGGCCAGCCCGAGATGGTTGATGGCTTCTTCCGCCAGCCGCAAGTGGCCGTAATGAACGGGGTCAAACGTGCCACCAAACAGGCCCAGCGGTTGGCTCAAGGCGTTAGACAATTTCGGAAATACCGAAGATGTCGCGGTAGCTGGCGTAGAAGCTGGCAAAAATGGCCGGTGCAATGATCAAGACCATCGGAACAGTCACGATTGCCGTAATAAAGTTCGCCGCCCCGGGAAGGATCAGCAACAGGGTGCCAAGCAGCACACCAGGCACAACCCCGGCCACCAGTACTATGCCGAAACTGTAAACCAGGAAGGGCCGCCAGTTGATCCAGCAGGCGATAAAGCTGAAGAACAATGCTTTACCGAGCGACAAGCGATGCCACGCGGCAAGCACCGGCGCAAACCAGTAGGCCATCATCACCGGCATCATCATGGCCATTACAAAGAGTGCTGGCAGGACGAAATTCTCGTCCTCGACAGCTGCCCGTTCAACCCGGTTCCCCGCCATCATGAAGCGGAACATGTCGCCGCCATCCAGAAGCGTAGACAATCCGAGGATACCCAAGGTACAGCACAGATAAAGCGCGCCCAGGGCGAACAACGTCCGGCCATTTTCCTTCATGCTGCCAAACAGGGTTTGTAGGCTGGCCGGCTGGCCGCGATCAACATGTCGGGCGGCCTGCATCAGGCCGACTGACAACCCGGGTATGACCAGCGAAGCGGCTAACGCGCCGATGATCGGCAGTACGTTGAGGAAGATGATAGTCAGCCAGTAAGTCACAACCAGCATGCCAAGCACCGGCGGGTTGCGTCGAAAGATGGCGAAACCGGTCAAAATCCAGCCCCAGCCTGCGGCGGGCGGCAGCGTATGGGCTCGCATGCGCTCAGCTACCCACGAAAATATCGCGGTAGGATGCGTAGACTGCGCCCGAAAACACCGGCAACAGCAATAGCAGCCCCATGCCAACCGGCAGCATCGCAAAGAACAAGGCGACGACCAGAAAAATCCCGAAAATGGCCATCGGCAGAAAATTCTTGGCGCCGGCCGCAAAACTGGCCTTCATCGCATCCAGCGGTTGCATGTCGTGGAAAAAGACCAGTGCAGGCGCAAACCAGGTCGCCATGATCACCGGGACGGAGAGCACCAGAACCATCAATCCGGCCAGCATGACGCCACCGAACGCGACACCGAAGCCAGCCACCTTGCCGGTCACGACCCCACCGAGCACGCCGCCACTCACCAGCAAGAAAGCAATAAAGGCGATACCGAATATACCGATCGCGAAGAAAACGCCGACCATGACCAGTTGCCCGGCGTTGTGGCGAAATCCGGCGAACAGGTCGGCAATTTCAGGCTCCTCACCAACCCCCAGACGTCGGCACAGCTTGATCATGCCTGCCCCGAACAGCGGCACCAGCAAATGCGCGGCAATCTGCCCGAACAACGGCACAATGGAAATTGCCATCAAGATGACCAGCAACAGGACGGTGCTACCGATCCAGACACCTGGATTGACCAGAAACATGGCCCAACCCTGTCGCAGCCAATCAAAGCAGGCACCGGGATCGACTTCACGGCTTTCGCCATTAAATCGTGCCGGCGCCATCGGAAAAGCGGGAGTTTCACTCATGCGCGGATGCTAACGGGGCATTGCTTCCGGAGCAAGGCGAAAACGCGTCAACATCGCCATGAAATGGTCCGGATTCTTGATTGTTACCACTTCTCCCGTCCGCGGCTGGTGCCGAACCTCCAGGCGGAGCAACCAGAAACGCAACGCAGCAGCGCGACGCATGGCCGGCCATGCCTGAATCTCGGCCTCGCTCAGCGGGCGCTGGCTGACGTATCCGTCCACCAAGGCAGCCAGGGACAAGGCATCGTCGCACCAGTCGTTGGCCACCACCGCCAGGTCAAAGAGCCAGGCGTCTTCACCGGCAAAGTAGAAATCGAGTACGCCGGACAACTGGCCCGATGAATCCCACAGCACGTTGTCGCGAAAAAGGTCAGCGTGGATGATGCCGCGAGGGAGGCTGGCATAGTCCTGACCGGACTGAAAGCGAAGTTCATCGCCGAGCAGCGCCTGCTCATCCCATGACAGTAAGTGCAGCAAGCGGGCGCCGGTCGATTGCCGCCAGGCGGCACCGCAGGGATTGGGTACATGCCGAGGCATGTCAGCGGCCGCCAGATGCAGGCGCGCCAGCATGTTGCCGACAGCCTGGCAGTGAGTCGCCCCCGGTGTTTCCAGGGCTGCGCCACGCAAGCAGGTCAGCAGGGCCGCGGGCTTGCCAGCCAACCTGCGCCAGCGCTGGCCATCGTGATCCGCCAAAGGCTGAGGACACGGAATGCCATGTTGCGCCAGGTGGTCCTGCAAAGCCAGGTAAAAGTCCAGCGCTGAAATATCGATCCGCTCAAACAGGGTCAGAACAAAACGACCACTGGCAGTGGTGACGAAATAATTCGAATTCTGCATGCCGGCGGCGATACCGGCGTAGTCGGTCAATTCGCCCAAGCCCAAGGGCTGAAGCCAGGCGGCAAGCTCATCCCGCCCGACAGAAGTATATACGGACAAGACTTACCAGCTGTGGATGACCCACATCGGCGGTTTGACCGCCGGATGATTGATGTCGGCTTCGATGAAATTGCCGTCACCCTGGCGATCGACCAGATAGTAGGACGGACCGACCGCTGGCGTGACCTTGATCATGTAGAGTTTCCCCTTGACGCGAAACTCTTCACGCGTTTCAGTCTCTCGTTTGACGATGGTGACCTGAGGCTCAAGCGCGTCATCGAAGGCCTCCATGCCCGGTGGCGGTGGCGGCACTGCCGGCAACGGCTGGAGGTCTCCTTTTTGCGCCCAGACAGGAAGCGCGGCAAGGAGCAAAAGGGGAATAAGGCGGCGCATGATCGAATCCTCGGTGTTGATATTTTGATTTTACAGGTTGAGCAGCATCTCGTGTTCGTTCGGCAGGGGTCCGAACGGACGAGCTTCGTAATGTTTGAAAATCGCCTCGACCACCTTTTCCGGCTCATCGATCAACTGGATCAGATTCATGTCCTCCGGATCAACCATGCCCTCGGCGACCAGACGCTCCCTGAACCAATCCAGCATCCCGCTCCAGAATGCGGTGCCGACAAGGATCAACGGAATCTTTCGCCCCTTGCCGGTCTGGATCAGGGTCAGCGCTTCCATCAATTCGTCGAGCGTGCCGAATCCACCCGGCATCACGACATAGGCGCTGGCAAACCGGACGAACATGTATTTGCGTGCGAAAAAGTGCCGAAATGTCTGCGAAATATCCTGATAGGGATTGTTCTTTTGTTCATGCGGCAACTGGATGTTCAGGCCAACGGAGGGAGACTTTCCGAAAAAGGCACCTTTGTTGGCAGCCTCCATGATGCCCGGCCCGCCACCGGATATGACTGAAAAGCCAGAGTCGGACAACAAGCGTGCAATCTGCTCGGTCAGCATGTAGTAAGGGGAGTCTGCCCGCACCCGGGCGCTGCCGAACATCGTGACCGCCGGCCTGATCGCGGCCAGACGTTCCGTCGCCTCGACGAACTCTGACATAATGCCGAAAATCCGCCATGACTCGCGGGCTGTCGTGCTTTTCAGGATGGCCTCGGTCTCCACGCCCGTCACCAGTTTTTCGCTTTCCGTCACTTCTCATGCCTCTCTTGTTGTTAGTGGACGGTTCGTCCTATCTCTACCGTGCTTTTCATGCCCTGCCCGACCTGCGCAACAAGGCAGGCGAGCCAACGGGTGCCATCTATGGCGTTCTGAACATGCTACGTCGTCTGGAGACCGACTACAAGGCGGAGTACAAGGCCGTCGTCTTTGATGCCAAGGGCAAGACCTTTCGCGACGACTGGTATCCGGAGTACAAGGCCCATCGCCCCCCCATGCCGCCAGACCTGGTTGGCCAGATTGAGCCGCTCCATGCGGCGATCAGGGCTGCCGGCTGGCCATTGCTGATGGTTGATGGCGTCGAAGCCGACGACGTGATTGGCACACTGGCGACGCAGGCAGCGGTCGACGGGATAAAAACCCTGATTTCGACCGGTGACAAGGATCTGACCCAACTGGTCAGCCCGCTGGTCAGCTGGTACAACACCATGAGCAACGAATTGCTCGATGAAGCCGGGGTCGAAGCGAAGTTCGGGGTTCCGCCGAACAAGATTGTGGATTACCTGGCGCTGGTCGGGGACACGGTCGACGGCGTCCCGGGCGTCGCCAAATGCGGGCCGAAAACCGCCCTCAAATGGCTGGCACAATATGGCTCGCTTGACGAAATAGTCGCCCATGCCGATGAGATCGGCGGCGTCGTTGGTCAGAATTTGCGTGACCACCTCGGCTTTCTGCCGCTTGGGCGCAAGCTGGTTACCGTGGCGTGCGACCTGCCCAACTTGCCGGCCCCCGCCTCCCTGACCACCACCGAGCGCGATACCGCTGCTCTGCGCGAACTCTACACCCGCTACCAGTTCCGCACCTGGCTGGGCGAAATCGATAGGCCGGAAGCGGCAGCAACCGTTCCCGCAAGGGAGGGCCTGACCGAAACCCCGCCGATGCCAGCCGAAGTGCTTGAGGTCAAGTACGAAACGGTGCTGACCTGGCCGCAATTCGATACCTGGCTGACAAAGATCGAAGCTGCAGACCTCACCGCGCTCGACACCGAAACCACCAGCCTCGACTCATTTGAGGCGCGCATCGTCGGCATTTCTCTGTCGGTGATGCCGGGTGAAGCCTGCTACATTCCCGTCGCCCATACCGCCCCCGGTGTTGCCGACCAACTGCCGCGCGACGAAGTGCTGGAAAGGCTCAAACCCTGGCTTGCTGCGGTCAACCGGAAAAAAGTACTGCAAAACGCAAAGTATGATCAGCACGTTTTTGCCAACCACGGCATCGCGCTGGCCGGCATCGCCCACGACACCATGCTGCAAAGCTATGTCATCGAATCCGACAAGGGCCACGACCTCGGTCAGCTGTGCACCCGTCACCTCGGGTTGGCCACCATCGCCTACGAAGACTTGTGTGGCAAGGGCGCCAAGCAGATCACCTTTGATCAGGTCGATATTGAGCGCGCCGCCGTCTACGCGGCCGAGGATTCCGACGTCACGCTACGCGTGCACAACGTGCTGCACCCGCAATTTGCCGATGAACCAGGCCTGTCGCGCATCTACCATGAAATCGAGATGCCCGTCCGTCAGGTCATCTGGCAGATCGAGCGCAACGGCATCCTGATCGACAGCGCCGTGCTCAGCCGGCAAAGTCACGAAATGGGCCAGAAAATCATGACCCTCGAAGCCCAGGCCTATGAACTGGCCGGCCAGCCTTTCAACCTCGCTTCGCCCAAGCAACTGGCCGACATTCTGTTTGAAAAACTGGGGCTGCCGGTCAAGAAGAAAACACCAACCGGTGGCCCGTCGACTGACGAGGAAGTGCTCTCCGAACTCGCGCTCGATTACCCGCTGCCCAAGCTGCTGCTCGAGCACCGCAGCCTGTCCAAGCTCAAGGGAACCTACACCGACAAGCTGCCTCGCATGATCAACCCGACCACCGGCCGCGTGCACACCAGCTTCGCGCAAGCGGCGGTGGTGACCGGCCGCCTTGCTTCCAGCGATCCCAACCTGCAGAACATCCCGGTGCGCAGCGAAGAAGGCCGAAAGATACGCACGGCCTTTATCGCCGCGCCGGGTAGCAGCATCGTCTCGGCTGACTACTCGCAGATTGAATTGCGCATCATGGCCCACCTCTCCGGCGACGAAGGTCTGCTCCACGCCTTCTCGCGCGGCGAGGATGTGCACAAGGCGACGGCCGGAGAAATCTTCGGCGTCACACCGCTCGAAGTCGGCCCGGACCAGCGCCGCGTCGCCAAGAGCATCAACTTCGGTCTGATCTATGGGATGAGTGCCTTCGGGCTGGCCCGCCAGCTCGGGCTGGAACGCAGCGCGGCGCAGACCTACATCGACCGCTACTTTGCCCGTTACCCCGGCGTTGCCCGATACATGGAAGAAGCACGGGAAATGGCGCGCCAGAAGGGTTACGTCGAAACCGCCTTTGGTCGCCGGCTGTGGTTCCCGGAAATCCGTTCGAGCAACGGCAACCGGCGCCAGGGCGCCGAGCGCGCCGCGATCAACGCGCCGATGCAGGGTACCGCCGCCGACCTCATCAAACTGGCGATGATCGCTGTGCAAAACTGGCTGGAAAAATCGGCGCTGAAATCAAAGCTGGTCCTGCAGGTGCACGACGAACTTTTGCTGGAAGTCCCAGACAACGAGCTGATGGAAATTCGTACCCATCTTCCCCGCCTGATGGCTCAGGTGGCTGAACTCAAGGTGCCTCTCGTCGTTGAAGTCGGTGTCGGCCCCAATTGGGAAGCAGCCCACTAGGCGTCAACCTGGCAGCTTTCCCGGTGTGCGGGAAAGCTGGCCGGCATCAGGGATTGCGTTTGAGCGGCCCGCTTTCGGGCATCTTCCAGTTCTGATCCATCTCGAAGCCCTTGGCATAACGATAGAACGTCTGCTCGAAGTAAGCGAATGCGATGACAAAGCCAGGCCAACCGTCAAGCGCACCCAGCTTGAAGACATAGTGTTTGATGAAAGCCCAGGTTCCATGGGTAAAAGCACGCCCCATGCTGCCGGTACGCCCGCGCGAAGCCAGTTTTTCGGCACCCAGCCGGGAGTAGCGATTGACCTTGTGCACCACCTCATCCAGGTTTTTGAAGGGCAATTGCCAGATGGGCTGCTGCAGATGGCCTTCCGGCCGCTCACTGTGCGAGATGTAGCCCTCATGCACAGGTTCGAGCGTATAGCCCATCTTGCCCCGGCGGAAGAGTTGCGGTTGCCGATAATTCGGATACCAGCCTGAATGCTTGATCCAGCGCCCCATGAAGAAGTTGCGGCGCGGCATGAAATAAATATCGACACTGGCCGGGTCCGCAATAACCTTCAATATCTCGTCACGCGCCTCCGGAGTACAACGCTCGTCGGCATCCAGGCTGAAGATCCAATCGTTGGTGCACGCCGCAATGGCCTGATTTCTCAAGTCGCCAAACCCCTTGAACGGAATCTGGATGACACGGACCCCAAGACTTTCGGCAATCTCCACCATCCCATCGGTGCTACCCGAATCCGCAACAATGATCTCATCCGCCCACAGCACGCTATTCACCGCAGCAGCGATTTTCTCTGCTTCATTGAAAGCGATGATATAGGCGGTGATTTT
>DAOLIO010000101.1:0-10191 GCA_035328505.1 Azonexus sp. | reverse complement strand
AACTCCTGCGGCGGCGCCTGCCGCTGCTCCGGTGGCCGCGCCGGTCGCCGGCAGCCATGCCGGCGGTGCCGACATCGAGTGCGAGATGCTCGTTCTCGGCGCCGGTCCCGGCGGTTATTCCGCCGCTTTCCGCTCGGCCGACCTCGGCATGAAAACGGTCATCGTCGAGCGCTACGCCACCCTCGGCGGGGTTTGCCTCAACGTCGGCTGCATTCCGTCCAAAGCCCTGTTGCACGTTGCGGCGGTGATGGACGAAGCCAATCACATGGCCGATCTCGGCGTCAGCTTCGCGGCGCCAAGCGTTGATATCGACAAGCTGCGTGCGCACAAAGACAAGGTCGTCGGCAAACTGACCGGCGGTCTCGCCGGCATGGCCAAGGGCCGCAAGGTCGACATTGTGCGCGGTTTCGGCACCTTCCTCGATCCGTATCACATTGAGGTTGAAGTCACCGACGGAGCAGGTCAGGACAAGACCGGCGCCAAGAAGGTCATCAAGTTCCAGAAATGCATCATCGCGGCCGGTTCAGCTGCCGTGCATTTGCCTTTCATTCCGCAAGACCCGCGTATCGTCGATTCGACCGGCGCGCTCGAACTGCGCTTCGTGCCGAAGAAGATGCTGGTCATTGGCGGCGGCATCATCGGCCTCGAAATGGCGACCGTCTATTCGACACTGGGCGCCAAGGTCGATGTTGTGGAAATGGCCGATGCCCTGATGCAGGGTCCGGACCGCGATGCCGTCAAGGTCTGGGAAAAACAGAACCTGCCGCGCTTCGACAAGATCATGCTGAAGACCAGGACAGTGGCCGTCGACGCCAAGGACGATGGCCTCTGGGTCAAGTTCGAAGGCGACGCGGCACCGAATGCCGATGCCGTGCGTTACGACATGATCCTGCAAGCCGCCGGCCGTTCGCCGAACGGCAAGAAGATCGGTGCCGACAAGGCGGGCGTGGCAGTCACCGACCGTGGCTTCATTCCGGTCGATGCCCAGATGCGCACCAATGTGCCGCACATCTTCGCCATCGGCGACATCATCGGCAACCCGATGCTGGCCCACAAGGCCGTGCATGAAGCGCACGTCGCCGCTGAAGTCGCCGCTGGCCACAAGGCAGCATTCGATGCCACGGTGATTCCCGGTGTGGCCTACACCCATCCGGAAGTGGCATGGGTTGGCTACACCGAGGCGCAGGCCAAGGAAGAGGGCCGCAAGATCGAGTCTGCCAAGTTCCCGTGGGCAGCCTCCGGTCGCGCCATTGCCAACGGTGCCGAGTACGGCTTCACCAAGCTGATCTTCGATGCCGACACGCATCGTGTGATCGGCGGGGCGATTGTCGGCCCGAACGCCGGCGACATGATCGGCGAAGTCTGCCTGGCCATCGAAATGGGCTGCGATGCCGTCGATATCGGCAAGACCATCCACCCGCACCCGACGCTCGGTGAAACGGTGGGCATGGCGGCCGAAGTGGCGCATGGCACCTGTACGGATGTGCCGGCGCCGCGCAAGAAATAAAAATTCCGGCACAGGCCGGGACCATGAAGGCGACGATTGACGCAATCGTCGCCTTTTTTTCGCCTGCATGACAGGCGGCGCCAGTTTACTTAACCGGACTTAAATTGGCCTGTAATAACTCTCGCTCATGATGAATGGAACAGGGGGTGCTGCTTTGAAATTCCAGACGTCGGTTGGCATAGGTCGTTTGCGAGATTTCCGCCAAGTGCTCCCTGATCCCAGACCCCATCATTCAGGAGCATCATTATGCAGATGAAGTATCTTACCGCCGCCGTCGCTTGCGCCCTCGCAGTCATGTCGACCGGCCACGCCCATGCCGCCCAGGGCGTTAGCAGCTCGCAGGACGCCTATCTCCAGGCAGTCGCACCGGGCGTCGAATTCACCGCCGTCCTGACCACCGGTGATGCGGTCGGCGGCTACCGCATGGCCGGCCTGCCTGACGGTCTCGGCGCCTACGACAATGGCGACAATACCTTTACCGTGCTGATGAACCATGAATTTGGTGCTGGTTCCGGCGCTGCCTCCCATGGCACGTTGGGCGCAGGCTCCTTTATTTCGGAATGGGTCATCAACAAAACGACCCTGCAAGTCGTTTCCGGCGGTGACCTGATCAAAAATGTCTATGGCTGGGATGCCGCCACCCAACAATCCAGCACCGTTGCAAGCCTGGGCGTCTCGTTCAACCGCTTCTGCTCGGCCGACCTGGCCCAGAGCACTGCTTTTTATAACGCCGCCACCGGTGTCGGTACGACCGCCCGCATTTTCCTCAATGGCGAAGAAGGCGGCGCCAACGGTCGCGCCCTGGCGACTGTCGCCACGGGTGCCGCCAAGGGCAGCACATTCGTTCTCGGCAAGATGAACCAGAGCACCAACGCTTCCGGTGTCAGTGCTACCGGCGCTTGGGAAAACCTGCTGGCCAACCCGTTCGCTCAGAACAAGACGGTGGTCATCGGCAATAACGATGGCGGCACCGGCATGATGAATAATGCCCTGGCTGTTTATGTCGGCACCAAGCAAGCCACCGGCACCGATGTCGACAAGGCCGGCCTGACCAACGGCACGACCAAGTTTGTCAATATTGCTGGTGTCACCAACGAAATCAGCAATTCAACGACTCGCGGCACCGGCATCGCTGACGGCGCTCGCTTCACGCTGGATGCGACGAAGTCCACGACCTTCTCCCGCCCGGAAGATGGCGCCTGGAGCGCGGATGGCAAGACCTACTACTTCGTCACTACCGACCAGCTCGACAAAACCGAACTGACCGGCCAGACCCAAAAAGGCGGCACCCGTCTGTGGGCGATGAACTTCGACGACATTTCCAACCCGGATGCTGGTGGCTCCATCAAAACGCTGATCGACACCAGCACCACTTTGGGAGGCCTGGGTGCCACCAAGCCGAACATGTTCGATAACATCGCGGTCAACAAGGACGGCACGCTGACCATCCTCGAAGACGTCGGCAATGCCGAGCACAATGGCAAGATCTGGAATTTCGATCCGGTTTCCGGCAAATTGACGATGATGGGCAAGTTTGATCCGGCCCTGTTCGGCGATGTCACCAACGGCAGCTTTGTCGCCGGAACCCACACCAAGGACGAAGAAACCTCCGGTGTCATCGACATCACCAGCATTCTCGGCCGCAACGACGGCAAGCAGTACAGCCTGCTCGTTGCTCAGGACCACGCCTCGGCGGCCAGCCTTGGCTTGGCCGACCCGGCTGCCATGGTCGAAGGTGGCCAGCTTCTGGTCATGGCCGCCGTGCCGGAACCCGAGTCGTACGCCATGATGCTGGCCGGCCTGGGCATGATCGGTTTCGCCGCTCGTCGCCGCAACGCCCAGTAAGCTGAGCGCCACATCTGTAAAGCAGCATGAAGGGCCGCGGCACTGCCGTGGCCCTTTTCCGCTTTGCCCCAAGCCCGAAAGTTTGTGCATGAGCCCCCTGCGCCTCGACGCTCTTGAACCTCTGTTTTTCACCCCGCTTGCGGTTTTCAGCCTGCCGGATGCCGCCGCTCTCAATGCTCGTCTGCTGGATGAGGCTTTCGCCCTGCGTGCCAGTAGCGACGGACAGCAACGCAGCAACCAGAACGGCTGGCATTCGGCTGACGATTTTTTCGAGCGGACCGAACCGGGTTGCCGCGCGCTGCAAACCCACTTCCTTGAAGCCGTTCGCCAGGCCACGCTACGCATTTCACCGGGCTTTGATTTTGCCGCCATGGCGGCGCAAGCGCAGGGCTGGATCAACATCAATGGCAAGGGCGGCTTCAACACGCCGCACGATCACCCCGGCTGGGCGTGGTCCGGCTGTTATTACGTACGCGTCCCGGAGGGCACCACGGAACGGAGCGGCTGCATTGAACTATTGGACAACCGAACCAATCTGCAGGTACCTACCATCAAGGATGCCCCCTGCTTCACGAGCAAATACACGATCAAACCGGTGGACGGGATGCTGTTGCTTTTCCCCTCCTGGCTGCGTCATTGGGTCTACCCCAACGAGGACGACATCGAGCGTGTCACCATTGCTGTCAACGCCCGATTTGTACCCCGCTAGCACCGTCAAGCCTGCCGGACATGGCCCAACTTCAGTCCGACAGGCGTAAACTCCGGGTGGCGGCAACTTCGTCGCCCTCCCTTATTGTGCCCAATGCCCAACACCCTATTGCCCCGCCGCTCACCGCAGGAACAAATTCGTCTTGAAACCACGCTGCGCGAGGTGTTCGAACACAAACTCTGCTTCAATGAACTGCTGGGCTTCAAGGTCGAGTCGCTTGATCCTGCCGCACCCAAAATCAGTTTTGCCATGCGCAACGACCTGATTGGCCACTATCAGCACGGTCGACTGCATGGTGGCGTCATTGCCACCGTGCTCGACACGGTGGGCGGATTGGCCGCCACCGTCGCCATTGCCGAAAAATTCAACAACGAAACGACCGAACAGGTTGGCCATCGCTTTGGCCGGATCGGGACCATCGACTTGCGGACTGATTACCTGCATCAGGGCATCGGCAAGAAATTTACGGCCACCGGACGGATTACCCGTCTCGGTGGCCGCATTGCCTCGGTGCAAATGACCCTGGAGAATGAAACGGGCCTGCTCATCGCCACGGGCGGTGCTTCCTACGTGGTCAGCTAGTCCTTGCGATCCGTGGCGACCGCATACTGCGGTCAACCGGAAAAATCAGCCAAAATCGAAATCTAACTGCGTCCCGTCAACTAGAGAATCGGCACGCCCTGCTGCTCCCCACGCTCGTAAACCACGTTGGCGCGCCCCACGATCAGCGGGTCCAGATTACCGATCCGGGTGGTGTCCTTATTGTTGTAAGGCAGTTTGTGCAACACGTAGCGCATGGCGTTCAGGCGTGCGCGCTTCTTGCAGTTGGACTTGATTACCGTCCACGGCGCGTCGGCGGTATCCGTGTGGAAGAACATCGCCTCCTTGGCCTTGGTGTAGTCGTCCCACTTGTCGAGCGAAGCCATGTCGATGGGTGACAGCTTCCATTGCTTCAGCGGGTGCACCTTGCGCTCGCCAAAACGGCGACGCTGCTCCTCGCGGCTGACCGAGAACCAGAACTTGATCAGATGCGTTCCGTTGCGCGCCAGCATGCGCTCGAATTCCGGCGCCTGGCGCACGAACTCGCTGTATTCCTGCGCATTGCAAAACCCCATCACGCGCTCGACGCCAGCCCGGTTATACCAGGAGCGATCGAACAGGACGATCTCGCCATTGGTCGGCAGGTGCTGCACATAACGCTGAAAATACCACTGGCCACGCTCAATTTCGCTGGGCTTTTCCAGCGCAACCACGCGGGCACCACGAGGATTCAGGTGTTCCATGAAGCGCTTGATGGTGCCCCCCTTGCCCGCTGCATCGCGGCCTTCGAAAAGGATCACGACCTTCTGCCCGGTTTCCTTGACCCACGCCTGGAGCTTCAGGAGCTCGACCTGCAGACGGTATTTCTGCCGCTCATAATTGCGGCGTTGCATCAGGTTCAAATAGGGATAACCACCATCGCGCCAGTCCTTGGCCAGTTCATCATCCGGATTGATCGGCAAATCGCTGGCGGCAACGCCTTGCTGTTTGAGCAATCCCTTGAGTAACGCGACCGATTCTTCCACCGGCATACCTGCAATGACGTCGCGCATTGCCCCCATTTTTGATTCCTGAGCACCATCGACGGCTGCACTCACGGTAAAACCTTCGATACCTTGCGGGGTCAGCGCCGGCGCCACATCGCCACTGGCCACCTTGCGCCGGCGCGCCGGCCTGGGCGTGACTGAATTCGCAACAGCGTCCGTGGAATTCGCCGTTGTCTTTTTTCTGGTGACCATGTCTCTCTCCATCCATTGATGCAAAGAGCTTATTTCACGGCAAAGCCGACCCCTTGTCTAGTCCAGCATTTCAACCGGGATCGCAGCCCGGAGCACGGTCTGGGTTTCACCCCGGCGCACGCGGTTACTCAACCACCAAAGTGCACCTTTCTTGATGCTCCACTCGGACTCATGCCCGGCCAGCAACAGCGACGCCATACGGCCCAGCGACGGCTGGTGACCAATAATCAGCACGGAACCCCGGGCGGCCGGCCAACCGGACGCCGCGATCAGCTCCGATACGCAGGCGTCCGGACCAATCTTGCGTAGCGTTTCGAAGGGAAGTTTCAATGCCTCGGCTGTTTGCTGAGTGCGGACAGACGGGCTGACGATAATACGAAGGTCCTTGGGCTGGCGCTCACGAATCCAGGACGCCATCATCCGCGCCTGCTTTTCGCCACGCTCAGTCAGGCGCCGCTTCATGTCGTCGTCGCCATCTTCAGCTTCGGCGTGCCGCCACAAGAGCAATTCCATGATGTAGCCTCTTCGAAAAGCCGGCATTGTGCCGATCAAATATTACCGCAACATGTCATTGCCGGTTGAAGCGACCAATACGGCACACCGGGCCAGATCCCGAAATGTCATGGCCTGGGCTTCAGCGCCTTTTTGGGATAAACATCATAACGACAAGACTTTCCCTCCAGGGCATAGCCAGGCAACCCGCCATCCACATTTGGCGCTTTGCGCGGTCGCTTGACGACCACGCGATGCGTTGCCAGCGCCAATGCTGCCGCCAGCAACAGCGCGGCATCATCATCGTCACCTACCAGCGGGCGAAAGACACGCATTTCCTTCTTGACCAGCGCACGCTTGTCCCGATGCGGGAACATCGGATCAAGGTAGATGACTTGTGGTGGTTCACCGGACCATTCCTGGATAATTTCTATGGCATTGCCAAGCCGCAAATCCATGCGCTGAACAATCGGCCCGACCTCCTCATCCAGCCGCGCGCGCCCCATGCCATCAGCCAGTAACGCGCCGATGAGCGGATGCCGCTCTATCAAAGTCACATGGCAACCCAACTGGGCGAGTAGAAAGGCATCGCGTCCCAAACCAGCTGTCGCGTCCAGAACCACCGGCCGTACACCCGACTGGATACCAACCGCCTTCGCAATCATCTGGCCGCTGCCACCGCCATGCAGTCGGCGATGCGCGACGGCCCCTTCAAGGAAATCAACGCGTACCGGCCCGCATGCATCCGGACCGAGCGCCTGGAGTTGCAGCCCTCCCTCCCCAAGCTGCAAGGCAAATTCCGCCTCCACGCCTTGCGGCAAACCCAGTGCTTCTGCCATCTCGAGAACCCTGCCTGAATACTCCGGCAACATGGCCTCGATGCGAACGTTTGTCTTGGTGACCAAACAGGACCTCAGGTTTTGGGAGACTCGTTGACGGCAGGCCCGGGAGAGAGCGAGTCGGAAGAATTCATCGCAACGTCCTCATTCACACGCTCAGCCGCCTTGTCAGTGAGCTTCTGACGCCGCTTCTCTTCCTGTTTGCTTTTCTTGGCAAGATCTCTTTGGCGCTTTTCGAACTGGTAGTTTGGTTTGGCCAAGAGGCCTCCTAATCGCCACAATGGCGCAAAACAGGTGAAGGGAACTTCAGGAAGAACGCGTTCACACCGGTACAAGCCGGGGCCTCTGACTGCGGTGCCACAATGCAAAACGCCAACCCGTTTAGGATTGGCGTTTTATCCTTGAATTACAAGGGCGAATTTGGTGGCCAATCGCGGAATCGAACCACGGACACGCGGATTTTCAATCCGCTGCTCTACCAACTGAGCTAATTGGCCAAACGAGGGCGCATTATAGCGATCTGACCTTCGCCCTGCAACTGAATCGAGCGTCTTTTGAGGACTTATGTACCGATAGGGGGTGATTGTCGGTAAAGCTCCGAGAAATCATCCGGGGGTGGCAAGGGTGGAAGCGGTGGATGCCAGGTAGCGAAGGCGACGTGCGCAACTGCGCCGCGCCCGCGAGGATTCGGCCGCAGGCTGGCGCGGGAATCATGCTGCACCGCGATTTCCTGAACAATGGCCAGCCCAAGGCCGCTACCCTCCGTAGAGGCGTCATCGACCCGATAGAATCGCTCGAAGACCATTTCAGCCTGCTCTTCGCTGATGCCGACCCCATCATCTTCAACTTCCAGTAGCACGGTTGCCTGATTGGCCAGCACGCGACAGGTGACATGGCCCCCTGGCGGCGTGTAGCGAAGCGCATTGTCCAGCAGGTTCTTGGCGAGCTCCCTGAGCAGGAAAGGGTTACCCAGCACCAAGGCGGACCCTTCGGATTCAAAGCCGAGATCGATATCATTTTCGATGGCAACCATCACCCAGTCGGCCACCACATCGCGGATCAGTTGCGCCAGATCGATCGGCTCATGCTTTTGTTGGGCAGCCTCCCCGCCTTCGGTTCGCGCCAGGGTGAGCATTTGGTTGATCAGTCGTCCCGCCCGATCGACACCGGTGGCTATCTGGCGCAAGGCGTGACGGAGCGTCTCGGGATCGGTCTCCCGCATGGCGAACTGGGCTTGGGTTTTCAGTCCGGTTAACGGCGTGCGCATCTGATGGGCGGCGTCGGCGACGAAACGTTGCTGAGCCGCAACGCTCCGCTTCATTCGTTCCAGCATTTCGTTGAACGCCTCCACCAGTGGCTCCAACTCTTCCGGTACGCGTCGGGTGGCAATCGGTGACAGGTCATCCGGCTCACGGGCTTCGATGGTCTGGCGCAGGCGGGTCAGCGGTCGCAGTCCACGCGACAGCCCAAACCAGACAAGCATGACGGCCAGCGGAATGATGATGAATTGCGGCAGGATGACGCTGGCGACGATCTTGTTGGCGAGTTGACTGCGCTTTTCCGTCGTTTCACCCACTTCAACAATGATCCATTGCGATGAAGTCATCTGGGGTTCGGCCAGATAGGTGTAGGCCATGCGCAGATCCTGCCCCTTGAAGTCACCGTCCCGCATATAAATTTCGCCGGGCACCACCGAATCGTCGCTCGGCAGCTTGAACACAGGCAGATCCTTATCACCGGCCAGTAATTTTCCATCACCACCGACGACATGAAAATAGACGCTATCCGTTTCGTCCGCCCGGAGCAGGGCGCGGGCAGAGGCCGGCAGTGACAATATCGGTTTGCCGTTTACCAGCTTGACCTGACGCGCAATCGCTGCGACGTGCTCACGAAGCGCCTGGTCGTAAGGAAAATTGGCAACGTTGTTGGCGAAGTAATGGGTAAAGGCAATGCTCAACGGCCAGACAAACAACAGGGGCGCCAACATCCAGTCGAGAATCTCGCCAAATAGCGAGCGCTCGGTTTCCGAGGTCGATGGTGATCCGCTAGTCACCTTGGGGCCGTTCAAGGCAATAGCCAAGGCCACGCACCGTGGCGATCTTTACCCCACCGGCCTCGATTTTCTTGCGGAGGCGATGGACGTATACCTCGATCGCATTATGACTGACCTCTTCTCCCCAGCCGCAAAGGTGATCCACCAGCTGATCCTTGCTGACAAGTCGCCCCATGCGATTGAGCAGCACTTCAAGAAGGCCGATTTCCCGTGCCGACAAATCCAGTGTTTCTCCGTGTATCTGGGCAACACGACCAATCTGATCGTAAGCAAGCGCCCCGCACTGGATGGTCGGTGATGTACCGGCAGAACGGCGAGTCAGCGCTCGCACACGGGCTTCGAGCTCAGCCAGCTCGAACGGCTTGACCATGTAGTCATCGGCGCCCAGATCAAGCCCTTTGACGCGATCACCCGTACCGTCGAGGGCAGTCAGGATCAACACGGGCAATTGCGAGTTGCGCGCCCTGATACGCTTGAGCAGCTCCAAGCCGGAAAGCTTGGGCAGGCCAATGTCGAGAATCAGCAAATCGTAGGAGACGGTGAGCAATGCCGTATCGGCATCCATCCCGTTGGGCGCCCAGTCCACTGCGTATCCGCCCTGACGCAGGGAGCGGGATAGTCCATCGGCGATGATGGTGTCGTCTTCAGCTATTAGGATGCGCATGTATCGGTTTTGGCCCTTGCCGGCGTAAGATTTCTGTAAGCCTGTCGCATTACTCTATGCGGGCTGTTCTCCTTTTATGGTCTTTGGAGTGTGCGGTTCTACCGCTGCTCAGGGGGTTACCCGATCCTGCACTGGGCGACCCCCTACCGTTTTTTCCCCCGCTAAACAAACAGAGTCTATCAAATATTTTGCCCTGCGATTTTTGCAGTGCACAAGCACGTCCACGTTTTTTGGATTGCTACGGTCAATCGCTGGCGCAATCTACCCGCAGCGCGATTTGGTTATCTTCGAGCGTGATGAAGTC
>DAOLIO010000100.1:0-10201 GCA_035328505.1 Azonexus sp. | reverse complement strand
AAAAATCGGCGAAAATTGAAATCTTTCGTCACCCTCGAAACGCTGCGGTCGTGTCTTCCATTGTTTTCTTCAACAAGCCTTACGGCGTTCTCAGCCAGTTCACGCCGGAAGGCAAGTGGCGGGCGCTGGATGCGTTCATTCCGGTCAAGGATGTGTATGTCGCCGGCCGGCTCGATGCCGACAGCGAAGGGCTGCTGATCCTGACCGACGACGGCCAGTTGCAGGCGAAGATCGCCGACCCGAGACACAAGCTGGAAAAGACGTACTGGGCGCAGGTTGAGGGCGTGCCGGATGAGGCGGCGCTGGACCAACTGCGCGCCGGCATCAAACTCTCCGATTTCACGGCGCTGCCTGCCAAGGTTTGCCTGATCGAAGAACCAGCAGGGCTGTGGCCACGCGATCCGCCGATTCGCTTTCGCGCCGCGATCCCGACGTCGTGGCTGGAAATCCGCATCAGCGAGGGCAAGAACCGCCAGGTCAGGCGAATGACAGCCGCCATCGGTTATCCTACGCTCCGTCTGATTCGGGCCGCCATCGGGGCGGCGACGCTGGACGGCCTGGCGCTCGGCAAGTGGCGACAGATCGACGGCAGTTACCAGGATTTGCAAGGAAAATTCAAATGAATAAACACCTGATTGCCGCATTGATCGGGCTGGCGCTGGGCGCCACCGCCTGGGCGCAGAGCGCCATGCCGGTCATGGAATTGAGCGCCGGGTTCTACCGCATCGAGGCCGAAGTGGCCTCGAATGATCGAAATCGCCAGCTTGGCCTGATGAACCGTCAGACGATGCCGGCCCAGCACGGCATGCTCTTTGTCTTCACCGAGAACAACACGCACTGCATGTGGATGCGCAACACGCTGTTGCCGTTGTCCGTGGCCTTCCTCAATGAAGAGGGCAAGATCATCAACATCGAGGACATGCAACCGCAGACGGAAGACAACCACTGTGCCAGGGTGCCGGCCCGCTATGCGCTGGAAATGAACCTGGGCTGGTTCGCCCAGCGCGGCATCAAGCCGGGCATGAAGCTGAACGGCATCGACAAGGCGCCACGCCCACAATAATGAAACGCAGCAAATGGCGGGTTCGCCTCGCTGGCGGGCTGGCCGAACCTATCCTTCGTTCCTGGCTGACTGAACCGGATTCGCTGACGGCACGTTGCCAGCAGGCGAGTTCGGTCTTTCGCGTTCGCTTGCTCAATTACGGCAAAGGCAAGGCCTTGGCTGATGAGGCAGCGGGCGATGCAACCGGCCGCCAGCTGGCCTGGGTGCGCGAAGTGGCGCTCGAATGCGACGGCCAAGCGGTCATCTTTGCCCATACAACCTTGTCGGCCGCCGTCCGTGGCCGCATGAACCGCTGGATGGCCGGGCTCGGCAGCCGTTCGCTGGGGTCGCTGCTGTTTTCCTGCCCTGGCTTCGAGCGCGGCGACATCGAGTTTTTACGCCTGGATGCACGGCATCCGCTTTATCGCCGCGCGGCTGCCCTCGGGCCGGTGACGACTACCTTGTGGGCGCGCCGTTCGCGGCACCGCCTGGGCAATCAGGCGGTGCTGGTGACGGAAGTGTTCTTGCCGGCTGTGACGTGCTTAAGGCGCTGAACGCGTCGCAAATTCTTTCTGCAACGCAAGCAGCTTGCGACCCTGATCGAGTCGCGTTTCCTGCATCCATTGCGGGACGTTGAGCCCCTCGGCCTCTGTGCCCCAACGTTCCGCTTCGGCGGTGTCACCTCGACCCAGCGCGGCTTCCCAAAGGGTGGCGACGGCCCAGAAACGTTTTTTGGGGTCTGCGTTCTTGTCTTCGGCTGGCGCCAAGGCCAGTCGACTGACTTCAGTACGGACGCGCCGGGCGAGGACGGCGTCGGCAATGGCATCGTCCTTTTTGCCCGCTTTCAGCCATTCGAGCGCCCGCAGGTCGAGCAGGAAGGCGTAATTGATACCGTTGTACCAGTCACGGCGCAGCGAAAAGCCGCGCTCGTAGCCGTCCACCGCAGCGTTCAAGTCATCCGGACGGGACTTGATTTCCCACAGGCGCTTGTGGATGGCACCCCACAGACCGAGGGATTCGGGATCGTTGGTCGTCGCCGGGTCGAGTGATTGCTCCATGATGCTGCGGGCTTCGAGCAGCGCATTTTCCGGATCCGGCTGTTTCGCCTTGTAGGTGGCGACGACCAGTTGCTGGGTGACGAACGGGTCGTTCGGGCGCACCTTGATGACCTGGAGCAGCAGGGCGCGGGCGCCGGCGAAGTCGCTGGCGCCACCTTCCGGCGGATTGATCATGGCCAGCGCTTCGTCGAGCATTTCCTTGGCCGTGGCCACCGGCTCGGGGGGCGCGGCCATCTCGAGGCCCGGTGCTGCGGCCAATGCATGGTCGAATCCGGGCGGGCTGGCGGCGGGGGCTGCGACATCGACGGGGCCGCCGCGAGGCATGGGTGGCGCTGCAAATGCCGGTGGCGGGGCTGGTGGGGGCGGTGCCTGGACGGGCATCTTTGGCGGTGCGAGTTGGGGCAGGTAAGTGTAGACCGGGCTATCCGAGCGGTTCGAGCTCAGGATTTCCTGAATCGCAGTCTTCAGCTCATTGATGAATCGCATGGCTTCGCCGAACCCGATATCGTCACCGGAATGCTTGTAGCGACGCAGGGCGATATGGCCGAAATCGAACGGATTCTTGAAGCCTTCCTCGGCCACCACGATCGTGGTCCTGGGTCGCAAGGCGTAACGTACGCCCAATTCGTAAGCTGCATTGACGTTGTAGGTGGAGAGGTCGGCGATGACCACATCCGCCTGCAGCAGCATTTCGTACATGGGCACGTCGATGACGGTCGAATGCTGAATTTCGTCGGCGCGTATGCATTCCAGTCCGGCGGCCACGACCCCCTGCTTGATGACCTCGTAGGAGGCGTCAAGGTTAAGGACACGTCCGTCGGTGTAATCGGTCTTTTTGCCAAATCCCTGGATGACAAAACAGGTGCTCATACAAAGCTCCGCAGATGGTCAAGGGTGACATGCTTTGCCGCATAGGTGGTGCCGACCCGCTGGATCTCCGGCATGTTCTTGACCGAGTCCATGACCTGAACTTTCTCGGCCTTGATATCGGCGAGGCCGAGCTCGTTGAGCCCCTCCTGCGAGACATCCGGGTCGTAGCGAACGTAGGCGAACTGCTTGGGCATCGTCGAGGTGCGCGGTACTTCGGCAGTCGGCACCAGGTCCTTGACCTCCCGATCGATCGGTGGCCCGAAGCGGCAGTCGCCAACGATGCGGCAGGACATATCCCAGCCGGCCGATGCCGCGTTCATCAGTGCGCCGGGGACGTTCTTGGCGTTGTCGAGCAGCCACAAATCATCCTTGTCGACGCCGGGGCGTGCCTTGGCGGCGCTGCCGGTGCCGACCGAAACGATGAGCAGCTTGTCGGCGCCGGTTGCCCAGCTGATCTGGTAGGGAGCGGCCGTAACCATCTGGAAGGCGAGGAAGGCCGGGTTGTTGTAGGTTGTCACGCCGCCGTCGACGAAAATGAATTGATACGGCTTGGGCGTATCTTTGCCAAAGGTGACCACTTCCGGCGGGAAAAAAGTAGGCGCCGCGGTGCTGGCGCGCACCAACTGCCAGAGCGGCAGCTTGAGGTTGCAGTCGGGGCGGGCGCGATCATTGTATTTGGCCAGCGGATTGTTGGTCACCGGCCAGGGCGAATCGGTGGTGACGTTGCGCATGACCATCATCAGCAAGGTGCGCAGGCCGGCGTCGCCGAGCGTGGCATTGGGTTCGGTCGGGCTGGCCACGTGCTTCAGCGCCTTGTCCAGTTCATCGCGCAGCTTTTTGGCCAGCGGCTCGTCGTTGTAGCTGTATTGCAGGCGCTTGAGCAGCGAGGCCTTGTCGAACATCTGCTGGCCGCTGGCGGTGTAGAAGGTACGGATCTGGTCGATGCTCATGCCGGTTGAAATGCAGCTGGCGATGATCGCCCCGGTACTCGTGCCGCAGACGAAATCGAAGTAATCGGCCAGCACAAGATTGGAGTTTTTCAGTTGGGTGCGCAGGTCCGCTTCGAGTTTGGCGAGGATTTCGACGGTCATCAGGCCGAGGATGCCGCCGCCGTCGCAGGCGAGGATTTTTTTCTGACCGGCGGTCTTGATCTTATTAAGGACTTGTTGGTTCACGGGATTCTCCTTGAGCGGGACAAATGAACAGTCGTGTTCGTTTCAGGCGACATCGGCGACGAGGCCGGGGACATAGACCATCTTGCCGTTGTTGGAAATATAGCTCAGCAGTTGCTTGCGGTTTTCACCGCTGTCCGGGGCCTTCAGCGAGATATGCACCCAGCCCGAATTGGGACCTTTTTTCGGGTCGTAGCACTCACAGATGATCTGGTCGAAAGACTTCAGGTTAATTCTCGCCCAGTTCGCCAGTGCCAGCGTCGCCATGCCGACGATCTCGATGTCGCAGGCCTCCCCGCGCGCATGCTGGCTGGTACTGAGCCAGGTGGCCGGCTTGTTCTTCAGCGCCCGTTCGAGCGGGTTGCCGCGAAAGACGCTGTTGGGCGTGAATTTACCCAGCGCGTCGCGGATTGGCTGCAAGACCTCGCGGGCGAGGTAAATGGCGGCGCGCAGTTCCTTGTCGGACGGAAAGTGATTGTCGATGCCGCGGCGGTCCGCCAGCTCCGAACGGGTCAGTTCATAGACCATGAAGTTGGGAGCGATGAGGGTATGCGGCGTGATGTTGGCCAGCGAAATTTCGGAAATTGGCTTGTTTTGCCAGTCGACCGTGGTGGTAGCTGCTGCGCTGGGCGTTTCGATCTTGGCAGGCGCAACCATGCCACGGGCGACGACCCCGCGGGCCACGGCGGGGGCTCCGCGTGACTTGCGCGCTTTAGGTGCCGGTGAGGCTTCCGGCACGGGGGCCGGGGTCGGTGCGGCGCTCGGGATCGGCAGGCGACTAGGTTTGATCGAGGCTTTGCGGGGGGTCATGCCAGTTCCTCCTTGATCTGGTCGAGAAGCGCCGTGATCGGTGCTCCGTCAGGATAGAGTGCGCGCAGGAAATCGAAATGTTCAAAGACCGAAGACCGTTCACGCTGGCTGGCACCGCGCTGGAAGGCCTCGCGGTAGGCGTGCAGGACGGGGTCTTCGGCGGGCGCTCGGCGTTTTCCGCCACGCGCCGCCGGACGCAGGCTGTCCGCCATCAGCAGCACGAGATCGAGGTCGGCAATGCCGACGTCGTTCCAGAAACCGGGGTCCGTCCGATTGCTGGCGTCGAGTTGCTTGCGCATCTCGGCCGCGTCCTGTTTCAGCTCGGCGAGGCCGGTCAGCGGCGCCTGGTCAGGTGCTTGCTGCGGGTAGCGCAGGCGGATGAGGAGGGCTGCAGCTGCCCAGTTGGTAAAGGCGTATGACTCGCGGCGCAGGGCAAAGGCCTGGCGATAATGCTGGGCCATGTTGACCAATGCTTCGCAGCGGCTGTCGTCGTTGCCTTCGATCAGTGCCAGGCGCTTGTAGGCGCCGCCGAGCAGGCACAGGCGTTCGCTGGTCGGGGCTTCGTCGACAATCGCGGCCAGCCGGTTGATGGTCTTGTTGATGTCACTACGCAACGTGCCGCGCAGCGCTTCCCGTTGCTCCGGGGGGGCATCAGGATTGGCCTGCCAGCGCGTGCCGGCAATGCGCACTTCGTAGTTGGCCAGTTGCTCGATGGCGCGGATGCTGCACAGGCCGCGTTCGGCCCGGATCGCCTTGCGCAATTGCTCGGCACCTTTTTCCATGTCACCGCCTTCGCCCCAGGCAAAGCCGAGGGCGGCGGCGACATCGGCGCGTGCCAGCCAGGCCTCGCTTTGTGCCGCCGGCATGCGTTTCAGGCGACTCTCGATGCGCTCGGCGAAATCATCCCGGTGGCCACCGCTGCGCAGGTCGCTGGCCAGGTTGTCGAGATCGACGGCAAGTTCGTGCGGCGTGGTGTAGCTGGCGGCCGGGCGCTGGCGGTTGATGCCCTGGCTGGCGAGTCGGTAGCTGGGTTCGCCGTAGCATTGATAGGCACCCCAGGTGCTGACATCCGGATACAGGTTGAAGATTTCTTCACGGGCCATGCGGATGGCTTCGCCAAAGAATTCGCCGGCCAGCATGCGCTGGTAAAAGACTTCGGCAAAGGCCTTGCCGGCACGGTCATCGACGGCCCAGCCGGCGGCAATGACCGCCTTGACGCCCATGTTGATGAAATGCTCGGCCAGGTTGGCGGCGAGCGCGCCGGGATCGGTATTCTTGTGCGCCTCGATCTTGCCGATATGGCAGCAGTTGATGAAGACCAGCTCCGGCACCCAGCGCATCAGTTCGATGTCGCCCGGGGTCAGGATGGTATCGAGCCCGATCACCATGCCGGAGCGGGGCGTATTCATGCGGGCCGACTGATAGTTGCTGACGCCATGCCCGGCCAGGTGCAGGACGCGCCATTTGTCCTTGTGCAGTGCTTCGAGGATGGCAGTTGGTTTTTCGCCAATGCGGTCGGTGACGTCGAAGCCGGCCCGGGCCAGGGTGTCGGCCACGCCACGGGCTTCGTCCTGGGCGCCGGGCAGGTCGGCGAAGTCGTCATTCTCGCCAAGATCCGGATTGCCGATCACCAGTGCGCTGTCAGCCGTGGCGCGGGCCGGGCGGCTGCGGTAGGTACTGGTCTTGAACTGGCGGATCATGCCGGCCTTGATCGAGGGCGGCTGATCGTCGATGCCCCAGCGATTCTCCAGCAGCTCCCACGGGTAGCGGGCCGAGCGCTGATCGACCAGCAGCACCATGTTGCCTTGCTGCAGCGAGCTTTCCTTGACGGCTACCGGCAGCAGCAGTTCGAACAGCGTCTTGGTCGCTTCGGCGTTGCGATTGGTATCCTGGCAGGCCATGCGGATAAATTCTTCAGCCAGCGACAACTGCCCGGTGGCCAGTGTTTCCTCGGCGCGGGCCTTGTCGGTGGCAAACACGAAGCGCAGCGCCTGATCCTTGCCTTCGTCTTCGATGATTTCAATGCGATTCCACCATTCGGGCGTCTCGTCGGCAGTCAGGCGGAACCTGCCGCCCTGGCCACTGGCGATGGCCATGTCGGACCAGTTCAGATTCTGGCTGAGCGAGCGGTTGGACACCACATCGCGCAAGGCTTGTGCGGCGGTGATGGCGATGTCTTCGTAGATCTCGACGAACTCCAGTCGGTCGATGACCACCTGATTGTTCATGTCGGTATCCATCAGTCGCGCATTGGCGGCGATGGCGGCGCGGACGATCGCTTCGACGCTGTCCCGGACCGGAATGCCGCCGGCGCCGGTGCCGATCAGCAGGCAGCTGACGGCGGCCGAGCGCGGCTGGGCTTCATCGCCGAAACGCTGGTCGGGCCATTTGGCCACGTGCAGGGCGTAGTCGAGCAGAGAATTGCGCATGGCTTCTTCGAGCTGGCCGGGGGTGAGTTCGCCGACCTGGCCGAGGCCGACCACCAGTCCGCCGGCGGGCTTGGCCGTCGGGCTGTCATTGAAGAACGAGGCACAGGTGCCGAGTGGGCCGGGGTAAATGCCCAGCTCAAGCCGGCGTGCCAGGGCGCCCTGCAGTTGTCCGTCGAGCGCAGCTTCGGCACTGACGATGGTGTCGCCCTGATAATGGCCGACGACGACCGGATGTCGGACGTAGGCCAGACTGCCGTGACGGATGCTGACCTGAATGACCGTGGAGACGGGTTCGGCGGTGCTGCGGTCAACCGGAATTCCGCCCGAAAATCCAAATGTGCCCATGTCGTCCGGGCCGGGAATGCTGTCGGCCAACGGCATGGTTGGCAGGACAAAGCGTTCCGCGATTCCGGCACCCCGCGCGCGGCTGGGCGGTGTGGCGGGGAGCAGGGTGGTGCTGCCCTTGACCAGCAGGTCAAGGTAGCCGGCAAAGGCCTTGGGCTGCGCGCACAGCGCATCATGGGCGGTATCCTCGACATACCACACCGGGACCCCGGGCAGGCGCCCGGACTCCCAGCTGACGGTGCCGTCCCCCTCGGCCGTGGCGATGAAAGCCAGTTTCTTGCGCTGGCTGGGCGGCTCGTCTTCGCGACTGACCAGCTGGTAGTCGATGACGGTCGCTGGCTGGCAACCGGCGGCGTAGCACATCAGCGGGTCGGGTGGCGCGTCGCGCAGGCGCTGCCACGACTGGGCGGCCTCCTTGAGCGTCGCCGCATCAGCCAGATTCCAGTCGGCGTCGGTGCTCTCCTTGATCGCCTGCCAGTGGGTGAGATCGGTGAAATCAGGGTCACGCTGGGCAAAGGGCAGCAGTTCGAGCAGGCCGGCATAGCCGCGGACGATGTCGATGATCTCGTCGGTGTTGTGGGTGATGTCGAGCAGCGCCAGCTTGGCCTGCGTGGGATTGAAGCCGGTCAGCCAGCGTACGGCCTCGTAGGAGCCGAAGTTGGGCGTGCCGAGCATCAGGAAGCGGCTGCCGGGCAGTCGCGAGATGCGCTGCCAGAGCGCGGCGCCGGCGCCCTTGTCAGCAATCATCGAACGGACGACGAGGCCCCCCATCGAGTGGGCGACGAGGCGCAAGGGCTGGTGTGTGCGCTCGGCCCGCTCGACCAGCGGGGCCAGCATCCTGGCCAGATTGTCGGCCGCTTCACGAATCGAATGGCGCCAGTCGTAGGGGAAAATCTCGACATCGTGACTGCGTGCGAGGAATTCGACGAGCGGGCCATAGAAATCATCGACCAGACCAACCGGTGAAATGTCCGGTTTGCCCATGCGCAGCTTGCCCAGGCCACCGGCCAGCAGCGATGCATAATTCAGCCAGACCTGACTGTCGCCGGCCTTGAGTTCGCTGCCCATGGTGCCAGGCAGGACCACGGCAATCGGCTGCGGCACGCCGTCGGAACGCTTGCGCCGGAAGGCGCGGGAGATGGCGGATTCAGCCGCAGGCTGGGCGGCGATGGGCTGGAAACCGCCACTGTCCTGGTCGCCACGGGTCAGCGCGGCGCGCAACCAGACGATGCTCTGGCTATTGGTGAAGTAGCGGAAATGATTGACCTTGCTGCCCTGATCCTTGCGGTATCGGGCGCCGTTGCCTGTGCGCGGCAGGCCGCCAAGCATTGATCCGGTGTCGACCACGAGATCGTGCTCGTTCTTGTAAAACCAGTCGGTGGCCAGCACCTTGATCGAATTCCACAGTGAATCGCCGGCCTCGATATCGCCGGCGATGACCGCCAGATCGGCATCGGTGACCAGCTCCGGCACGCTGTTGAGCAGGCGGGTCAGGGCCGAGCCGGGGATCATCGCCTCGACGCCGGGCAGGGTGCGCGGGTCGGTACGCTCGGCGACAATGGCCTGCATGAAATCCACGGCGCCACCGATGATGCCGTTTCCGAGGGAGGTGAGGGACAGGAAGTCGAGCACCGACAGCCAACGATCAAGCCGCCCGGAGGCGAGCGTCGTGCCGCGCGCCGGGCAGGCCACACGAACGAAACGGCTGACGCGGATTTTCTTTTTGCCGAGCAGTGCGACGAATTTGCCGAGCAGGTCGCGGTCGGCCGCGTAGGCGGCATTGCGTGCCGCTTCTTCGTCCGCCGACAGCGGCGCCAGCCCCATTTGCAGGGCAATGCTGCGGTCAACGGCAAAAAAGTCCTGAATTCTGGAAGGAGTGAGGATGTCGGCCAGTTGCTGGCAACCCGACAGGCAGAGCAACTCGCCAACCAGCCCGCCGCGCGAGTGCGAAACGAGATGAATGTCGGCGCCTTCGGGCAGCCGTTCGAGCAGTGCCATGGCGTTCTGGATCGGGCTTTCGGTCAGCGTCCGGTGTTCGAAACCGAAAATGCGGTCGCCGTAATTGGCCTGCAGGCTTTCGCGCAGCTTCTGGGCGTCGGCGTTGCGCGGGTCCCACAGCTTGCCGTAACTGCCGGCCGTGCTCGATGCGGTGCCGTGGATAAAGACCAGCGTTGGACCTTTGGCGGCAGGGATGGGCGCGGTGCCGGCCACGGGCGTCAATACGAGCTGGGCGCCGCTGCTCATCTGGTGCAGCCCCGGTTTGTTGCCGCCGAGCTGCTTGTCTTCCAGGACGACGCCGAGCTTGCCGGCTGTTTTCTTGGCGATATCAACGCCAAAAAAATCGAGGACGCGGATGAGCAGGCCGGCGGCACCACGCTCGCTGACCGTGGTCCGGCGCGGTGTCAGGCGGGTGAATTCCCAGGCGCCACCCTCGCCGCGTGGCGGCGGGTTGCCGTATTCGCGGGTCAGGTCGTC